>NVSR01000003.1 GCA_002401295.1 SAR324 cluster bacterium
TTCTTGCAATCATGACTTTGAAAATGCTTCATGAAGATTCCCGAAGTAACGACCACTGAACTGAAACTAATATTAATGTGATTCAGCCATTCTGCAGGTGAAAAATCCGCTATAGGGCCAATAGGATCCAAGGTACTTACATTATTGATCAGGATTACCTCTGAATACTTTTGTTGAGCTAGAGTAGAGATTTTTTTCTCCATAATAGCTGCGGCCCCTTCAGGCTGACTAAAATCACAACTAACATGAGACTTTGATTGTCCGGAGCGTGAAAACTCCACCACCTCAAATCCATCCTCTAAATATTGCTCAACAAGAGATTTTCCCAGGCCTTTGGAGCCACCTGTAATTAAAATAAGCTTCATAATCTTCTCAAAATATTAATATTTTTTCTGTTTTTACAGTGATTCTTTCAGTAATTTGAGTAAAACAAAATTCTCAACAAGTAGGCTTGTGAAGCTGTCTTTATCATCCTCTTCACTGACATACCAGTCGATATCTTCTCGTCTTTCCCCATCTACACTGATTTGCAAGGTAAAGTCACAAAAATTAAGGGTAAAATCTTTTGGTAAATAGAATTGGACGGTGCATAATATTTCATCGGATTTAAAGGACAGCCAGAGTTCATGGGTCTCTGTTTTTAATTGTACTTGCGCCGGTTCATCATAAATATCGTGCCCCAGGATCTTTTTTTGGAACTTCATATCCTCATCAGTCAGTAGCAACTGGGGTAGATAAACTCCAACATCGACCTCCAAAGCATGACCGGTGACCTCTTGCACCCAGACCATGGAATCGAAATTTTCAAGGGCTAGCTCCAGAATTTTGGCATTCAGTTGTTCTTGTCTTTCTTTTGAAGTATGCAAGGCTCCAAATTTTATTGACGTGGCTTTAGCTTTTTTCATACTGTGCCTCCCCTCTGGACTTTTTACTGATTCAAAAATTTCAATTGCCTACTCTCCTACTCTCCTACTCTCCTACTCTCCTACTCTCCTACACGCTCGATCAATTCACTTGCAAGTTCTTTCAATGCAATCTCTGTTATRAYTTCCACCTTTGAGTCCGTTTGTATTTTCCCCTTCACGACTAAGACAGTCCGTGGATATCCATGCCCTCCRAATTCTTCTGTGAGACTACGRTGCGCYTCGGACAGAAACTGCAATCGCTCATGCTGCACAGTCATCTGATAAACAGGGATTCCAACTGTTTTCAGAGTTTGAATGAAGGCAGGTAAGTGGGGACGCTGTCGCTCCGTACAATCGGGACACCAGTCCGTTACCACATTTACCACAAAGGTTTCGCCATCCGTAATTTTCTGTCTAACTTCATTTGGGTTTAGGTCCGAAAAAGAGCCTACATCCTGAACTGTTACTGTCATTTTTTCCTCTATTTCTATGGTCTATTTTAGTAATCTTTTAATGCTTCCTTACAAAAGGGAATCATGTTTTGCGGCAAGTCATCCACAGAAAACCAGGATACTTGTGCACAGAGCTCCGGTTCACGATTGACGGGATCTCCCTGCCAATGCCTGACTTCAAACATAAAATGGGTTCGCTCCATGGTTTTTCCCCTTTCTCGATGCACTACGGGCTCCTTCAAGCCCCCTGGATCGATGCGAATACCGATTTCTTCCCACGCCTCACGAACTAAAGCATCCTGCAGGGACTCTCCCGGTTCTACCCTTCCTCCGACAAAAGCCCAGTAGCCATCAAAGGCCTCTGTGTTCTTGCGCAACCCCAGCAACACTTTCCTTTCATCCAAAAGGATTACTGACGCTACACGAATTATCTGCTTGGTTAAAAGAGCTGACATTGGCAAGATACCTCAGATTTTTAGAACATTCATCGCTGCCTGCATGAGTCTTTCCACGGGAATATCCCGCAGGCATTGGCGTTGGATTTTATTCGTGCATTTTCCTTTGCCGTTGCGGCTGCAAGGACGACAAGGTAGATTAACTTCTATGACTTTACTATGCTCCAAAAAGGCTCCATAGCCAAACTCCTTGACCGTAGGTCCAAAGATAGAAAGGGCCGGAGTGCCCATGGCCTCAGCAAAATGTACGATTGCCGAATCATTACTGATTGCCAGCTTGCAATAGCTCAAAACCTCTGCCGACTCTAAAAATGATAATTCATTCGATAGGTCTAAGGGTTTTTGTTCACAATTGTCCACAATCCAGGCAGGCTCTATATCTTCAGGACCTCCAAGAAGTAATACTTTTGCCCCCTGGCTTTGCAATTGTTTCGTTAATTCGAGAAAATTGTCTTTAGACCAACACTTGCCGGGAAAAGAAGCACTGGGACCAATCGCCACTAGCGTTTCTCCCAGCAAATTATTTTGCTCAAGAATCTGATGGACTCTTTCTCGCTCTGCTGCACTGGGAAAAAGCTCGGAAGAAGAATCTAACTGCTCGGGATCCGCGAATTTTTGCAATAACTGACAGTAGGCTTCTCGTTGGGAGGGAAAATCTTTTAAAAAGTTGATTTTCCACAAAAGTAAAAGATTCCGTTGCCAGCTTCGTTTATCAATGCGAAAAATTTGCGTCTTGCCAGAGCCAAACCAACCGAAGGACTTTTTCAGTAAGAGACGGCTTCGTAGGGACTGATGAGCATCAAAAACCAGGTCATATTGCTGTGATGCAAATTGCCGGGCTATGAGATTCAACGCTTCCTTGCCCTGCTTCCGATCAAAAGGGATAATCTGATCGATGTGAGGATTGTTTTTGCAGATGCTGGCAAAAGTAGTGGAAGTTAAGAAATCAATGTGAGCCTGAGGAAAGATTTTTTTGATCTCTCGAAAAAGAGGCGTCAATAGTATGATATCTCCTAAAGAGGAGAAACGAATCACTAATACTCGATTTACCTGCATAGTAATGGCAACTTTTCTAAAAAAACTAAAAAATAGGCCTCAAAAACTACTGGTCGCCCGCACCGATCGGATTGGTGACTTTGTTTTGACGCTTCCTTTCTTCGAAGTTTTGCATCGGGAACTGGGTATTTCATTCTCAGTCCTTTGCCAGGAGCTGGTGACCCCTTTATTGCAAAACAATCCCTACGTGGATGAAATCATCACCATAGGCCCCGGAAAAGAGAGAGGAGAATTACTACGGGAAATTCAGTCAAAAGGCTTTGACGGCCTGCTGGTACTGGTCAACGACAAATTCATCCTGGATTTACTGCCAGCTCTGAAGTTTATTCCTACCCGAATTGGACCACTCAGCAAACCCAAAACACTCCTGTATTACACTCATCCTGTTTTACAGAAGCGATCACGGTCCATCCGCAACGAAGCAGAGTATAACTTAGAACTGCTAGAGATTTTCGGTCTAGCCAATTTTATCTTGCCACGCCCAAAATTTCATTTTTCAGATAATGAAATCAAAGATTTTTTAGAAAAATTACCCTCCCTGACCAGACTCCAGAATCCACCATCCTCCTGGATTATTCTGCATGCGGGAATGCAGGGGTCCGCCCTGAATTGGAATGAAGGTAATTACCGAGAATTATTGCAACGCATGCTGGCAGAGGGTAAAACAGTCATGCTAACCGGTGCAGGTGAACAGGAAAAACAATTAAACCAAAGACTATTGCAAGGGATCCAAAACGAATTCCCCGACCTCCTCTATGATATGAGCGGAAAACTATCCTTGCGGGAATTAGCCATACTACTGCATCTGGCAGATCTTTTCATCGGTCCCAGTACAGGCCCCACTCACATCGCGAATGCGGCGGGAACTCCTTTGATCTCCTTCTACCCTCCCATTCAAGTTCAATCCAAAATACGCTGGCAACCTTTTTTGGCTGAATCCAAGATTTTTGTCCCAGCCGTCCACTGTGGGCAGAAATATAGGTGCATAGGAGAGCGTTGCCAGGATTTCTATTGCATGGACCTGATCACCCCTGACCAGGTTTTTCAGCAAGTAAAAAAGATGCTGGGCGACTCTCAGAAATTATAGATTGTCTGTCGGCGATTGAGGATTCGAATATCAAATATGGTAGCGCCGTCCTACGTGGCGGCCATTCATCGAATGATGAATGACGAATAACCCTAATAATTTTTGTGAGTGGAGCGATGAAAAGTCCCAAACTATGGGTTTATAATTATGATTTTGAATTTGAGTTGGCAGGTAGGGCCAGGTTATTCAGTTCCGCTCAAAAAGTATCTCCCTGGTATTATCTAAACCGTACAGCCTGTAATTTGCTTCCCTTAATGGAGCCCGAAGATAGCTTGCTACTTTATGAACATCCAGACTCCAGCTTGCTACACACTCTGGAAAAGAAACTTGGCTTTCTACCTCATTTAACGACCTTTTCCAGTTCACGGGAAAGTAATGCAATTGGGCAGGATCTTCTGAACTCAACTTCAGGGTATAAACCGAGCGGAAAAATTAGTCTTTCTCCTTGGGGTTGGAGCCCTTCAATGGCTCAAATTAGTGCTGAAAGTCCTTCTTTAGAAAAAATTAAACGACTAAACTCAAAGTCCGAAAGCTACTCTCTACGTCAAAGACACCTATCTGCTGATTGGCAAATTCCATCAGAGATTATTCATGTAAGAAAACTTTTTCTCAAAAATTTCGAAGAACAATTAAAAAAATTTTACGAGAAATATGGCGACTTTTATGTGAAGCATGCTTTTGGGGCTTCAGGGAAATTACTGGATTATTATTCTCCCGGCAGAGTCTCCTCAAAAAAGTTAAAAACATGGCTGCATTGGGCGAAAAGAGAGGGAGGAATTTTATTAGAACAAGCGATTCCAATACACCAGGAATGGGGACTACAACTTCATTTTCCTCCAAAGGGAAAACCTATCTTTCTGGCTCTGACTCAACTTTTCTCAGACCTGGAGCAAAGTTATCAGGGGTCCATGATCCGTATTCAAGACCAGTCAATGCTGGGAAAGATGGAGGAGGAACTATCCCCACTAATAGAGCAAATTCAAAATGATGGATATCAAGGCCCTTTAGGAATCGATCTCATTGAAAGCTCACCGGGCAAGTTTAAACTCTTAGAGATCAATGCCCGTTACACTATGGGCAGAGTGGCCTACGAGTGGCATCAAAAAATCAATCCTTATGGAATTGGATATTTCTCCAATCTATTTCTTCGATACCCCAAATCCATTGCTTTTAAACTCTTACAAAAATTTTGCACTCAATTAGAAAAACAGTATTTCTGTAAAATCACTCTCATTAATTTAGTTTCATCAGAGAGCTTACCGGTACACCTCATCACTCTATTTTTGAGTCTGGAAAAACAGGAGCATTTGATAAAGATCCGAAATCAACTCAAATTTTTTTCCCCATGAAACATAGCATAGTGACTCACTTTGTCCTGGATAGATAAACAAAGTTATTGCCCAAGGGGAATTTTTCAGGATAGAAGTGCAAACCCCTATTTTAAAAATGTGAATTTTTGTTCACTTTTGTTAAGATTTTATAATATTTTGTCTCAAAGAGAAATCTCATTGTGGGTAGTTTTTTCACATCGGCTGAAGAAAGATTTAGTAGCTTTCAATGATGTTCTCTAGCACAATATTTTTTTCTCTAGCAAAACGGCATGGCTCCTTGCTTTCATTTTTTGCAGTATTTTAAATTACTAGTGAAGTGCCAAATTGATCTTGACGAGGAATCAAATTTCCTCCTTAATTCTGGGTTCTCGCCGTTTGAACTTGTCAATTTTTTCGTACCCAGCAGAGAAACCTATGTCCAATAAGAAAACCGGATTAAAATTTACCCCTTATTTTTATCAGCAAACAGATGCCGCTCCAACTGTTTGGGAAACCATTGAATGGGAAAATAGAGACTCGGCCATTACTGCCGCTGATGGCAGTAAGATTTTTGAGATGAAGGATGTTGAAATCCCGAAAGGATGGAGCCAATTAGCCACGGATATTGTAGCTTCCAAGTACTTTCGTAAAGCCGGTGTTCCTAACAAGCGAGGCCATGAATACTCTGTCAAAGAGCTGGTACACCGTGTCGCTCACAGCTTAGCGACACAAGGCAAAGCAATGGAATATTTTGCTACCGACCAGGATGCGATTAATTTTGAAAATGACCTCAAGTGGCTTTTGGTCCACCAACATGGAGCCTTTAACAGTCCGGTTTGGTTCAATGTTGGCTTGTTCGCCGAATATGGTATTACAGGTTCCGGTGAGAATTTCGCTTGGGACGGAAAAGATGACTTTAAGGAAATTGAAAATCAATACGAACGTCCTCAAGGCAGTGCCTGCTTTATCCAAAGTGTAGACGATGATTTGAGCAGCATTTTTGAGCTGGTAAAAAATGAAGCTCGCTTGTTCAAATACGGTAGTGGAACAGGATCCAACATGAGCCATTTGCGTGGTTCTAGCGAAAAATTGAGTGGTGGCGGACAAAGCTCTGGTTTACTCAGCTTCCTAAAGGTATTAGATAGTGCCGCTGGTGCTATCAAAAGTGGAGGCACAACCCGACGAGCAGCCGTCATGCGCTGCCTGGATATAGATCATCCTGAGATTGAAGAATTCATCAACTGGAAAGCCAAAGAAGAAGCCAAAGCCAAAGCTTTAATCGCAAAAGGTTATAGCTCAGACTTTAACGGTGAAGCCTACGCTACGGTCAGTGGTCAGAACAGCAATAACTCCGTACGCCTGACTGATAAGTTCATGCAGCAACTGGAGAAAGATGGTGACTGGCAAACAATCAATCGAACCGATGGCAAGGTAAATAAAACCCTCAAAGCAAAAGATCTGTTCAATCAGATTAGTACCGCTGCTTGGAGCTGTGCCGATCCGGGAGTTCAGTTCGATACTATCATCAATGACTGGCATACTTGCTCTAACTCAGCTCCCATCCGTTCTTCGAACCCTTGTTCGGAATACATGTTTGTGGATGACTCGGCTTGTAACCTTTCCAGCTTGAATTTGCTCAAGTTCTACAAGGATGGTGAGTTTGATATCCAGCGCTTCAAGAAAGCTTGTCGGATCTTTTTGTTAGCTCAAGAAATCTTAGTAGATTTTGGTAGTTACCCTACCAAGAGAATTACTAAAAATAGTCATGAGTTCCGCCCTCTCGGCATTGGTTACGCAAACTTGGGAACTCTACTGATGATGGCCGGACATGCTTATGACAGTGTGGATGGTCGAGCCATGGCAGGATTGATTACGGCAATCATGACGGGTCATAGCTACGAAGTCAGTACAGAGATGGCACAATGCAAAGGCACCTTCAAACGCTACAAAGAGAACCAAGAGGTGATGCTCAACGTCATGAAGATGCATCAGGCAGCTTTGCTCAAAGACGCTTACAAAACGAATGGTGATGCCCAGTTGGAAGCCTTGGCCAAAGCAGCCAAGCAATGTTGGGAAGGTGTGCTTCAATCCGGAACAAAATATGGTTTCCGCAATGCGCAGGTTTCCGTACTGGCTCCCACGGGAACTATTGGCTTGTTGATGGACTGTGCCACTACAGGCATTGAGCCGGCATTCTCTCTGGTCATGTGGAAAAAACTTGCCGGTGGTGGTATTATTCCAATGGTGAACCAAAGTGTTCCCGCTGTACTGGCCAAGTTGGGTTACTCTCCTGTAGCCGTGAAAGAAATTGCGGAGTATGTGAAAACCAAAGGTACCATTGAGAGAGCCCCCGGATTAAAAGACGAGCATCTGTCTATTTTTGACTGTGCCATGGCTGGTGGAAACGGTGTCCGCAGCATTAAGCCCATGGGACATGCCAAAATGATGGCTGCCGCCCAACCATTCTTGAGTGGGGCTATCAGTAAAACCATCAATATGCCCGCTAATAGTACCGTAGAGGATATTGAAGCCGTTTATCTGGAATCCTGGAAACTCGGACTGAAAGCCATTGCCATCTATCGTGATGGCTCCAAAGGTTCTCAACCCCTCAATACCACTTTGGATGATGAGCAAACAGAGCAGCTGGAAACCATCGAATTTCTAAGGAATGAAATCGATAAGTTGCAAAAAGCCGTCGAGAAAAAGGATCATACGATCAACTTGGACTGGGGTAAGGCTAAAAAACTGCCCGATTATCGCAACGGAAAAACCTGGGAAATCAAGGTGGCGGGTACTAAGATTTTCCTACGCAGCGGCGAAAATACCGATGGCAGCCTGGGAGAAATTTTTGTCGATCTAGGCTACAAGGAAGGGTCTACCGTACGTGCTTTGATGAATCAGTTTGCCATTAGTATTTCCTTCAGCTTGCAACATGGCGTGCCTCTGGAGAAATTAGTACAACGCTTCTCCTTCACCAAATTTGAGCCACATGGACGAGTCTCAGGACATCCTTACCTCAAGAGTGCCACCTCTTTGATTGACGCAATTTTCCGTGTCTTAGGCCATCACTACCTGGGAAGGACTGATTTTCTGCAAATCAAACCAGCCGAGCATACTGTTGAGGAGATCAAGCCATTGGCTCCAGTCACTCCAGAAGCTCAGAAGCCCAAAAAATACGACAACCCGGAAACCACTCATGATCATATGCCTTGTGGTGACTGCGGTAGTACTGAGTTCCTGCGTACGGGAACCTGTTACGTTTGTATTACCTGTGGTGCCAGCCAAGGTTGTAGCTAGCATTGCTACCGGATAACTTCTATCCGAAAAATTTGATTTGATTCCCGGGTAGTTTGAATAGTCTCTATTCAAACTACCCGGTTCAACTCCATAGTCATCTCTCCTATCCAACATCAATCCCCCTGATACACAAAGTCTAAAAATCAAATCACTTTTTTTGTCAAAAAAAAGAAACATCGTAACGTAAAAGTGGCATTTTTAAAGACCTTGTTTCTCTTTAGCAAGAAACTTCACAAGGAAACTTGCGGAATAAGCATCTTTAATTTAGGATTAGCCCTTGCTCTTACATTGATGGTACAGCAGAATTAATCGCTTTTTAGGAGGCCCTGAATGCCCTCGTGGTTTAAACGCATCGCACCCAAGCTCCTGCCAGGTGTAACGAAGAAGAACATCCCTGCAGGTGTCTGGATTAAGTGCCCGGAATGTGGCGAAACTCTTTATGGTAAAGATCTGGAGCGCAACTTAAAAGTTTGCCCCGTTTGTAGCTATCACTTTCGGTTAACCGCTCAGGAAAGGCTTGATCAGCTCATGGATCCAGGAAGCTTCCAAGAGTTGTTTAACAATCTATCGCCAGTAGATCCTCTCAAGTTTGTTGATTCCAAGAAATATAAGGATCGACTGAAAACAACCATCAGTAAAACAAAACTCTCTGAGGCGATCACCGTCGGAGAGGGAACCATCAATGGCCAGCGAGTCAGCATTGCTGTCTTTAACTTTCGCTTTATGGGTGGTTCTATGGGTTCTGTAGTGGGTGAAAAGATCACGCGAGCGATTGAACGCTCAATGGCCCTGAAAATTCCCATGATTGTGGTTTCCGCCTCTGGTGGTGCCCGCATGCAAGAAGGCGCACTGTCGCTGATGCAAATGGCCAAAACATCGGCAGCACTCAGCAAACTAGCGACCTTAAGGATTCCCTATATCTCAGTTTTAACGGATCCGACTACAGGTGGTGTTTCCGCTAGTTTTGCCATGCTGGGCGACGTGAATATTGCAGAAAAAGGAGCTCTGATCGGTTTTGCCGGTCCCAGAGTCATCCAACAAACGATTGGAGAGAGTTTACCGGAAGGTTTCCAACGAGCGGAATTTCTCTTAGAACATGGAACAGTAGATATCATTTCAATTCGCCACGAAATGAAAGAAACCATTTCCAACCTGCTAGAGACTCTTTATCCTCAAAACAATCATACTCCTCTGGTCAATGCACCAAGTCTTGCCTAGAATATCCTAGTTTACATCCCTGTTGGCTTCCCTTAAGGCCAACAGGAGTAGCACCAGCCCTTCCTCACAAAAATACGACTTCCTACCAGATAGGCTCTTGATCCATTTAAGGATGAAGGATATCCTAACTATCGAATTCAGCCTTCATCATTTTTTCATAAGTGAAACGTCTAACAAGCTGGAAGAACAAGTTCCCAACCGCAATTTACCAAACGGGCCCACTCCATGAAGCAATCTCGAAGATTTCATCCCCCAAAACTACTATTTCTATTAGGGATTTTATTTTTGCTGAATCCTTTCCAACTCTATGGGGCAACAAAAACAACCCTGCTCATGTTGGGTGACTCATTAACCGCCGGTTATGGAGTGGATAAGGAACAAGCCTTTCCTTTCCTGCTGCAGAAAAAGTTTGAGATGGAAGGCTACCAGATCACAGTGATCAATGGCGGTATCAGTGGCTCCACCTCAGCCAGTGCTTTGGGAAGGCTCAAATGGTATTCTCGAATTCAGCCCAATCTATTATTTCTGGAATTAGGCGCCAATGACGGGCTGCGGGGTTTGAGCGTAGAAAGTATGAAAAAAAATCTGGGAAAAGCGATCCAATTTGCTCAGGCCAAGGGTATGCGAGTTATTTTAGCTGGCATGAAAATGCCTTTGAATTACGGCGATACCTATACCAAACAATTCGAAACGGCCTTTCATGAGCTAGCAGAACAATACAAAATCCCCATCATTCCTTTTCTCCTAGAGGGAGTTGCCGGAAATCCACAGCTCAACTTAGCCGATGGGATCCATCCCACCACCGAAGGACACCGGATTATCAGTCAAACTATTTTCAAACACCTTCAACCGCTGGTAAAAAAATAATGATTTTAAAATTGAATAAAATCCATAAGCAGTACCCTTCCGCGGATAATACGGAAGCAGTGAAAGTATTAGAAAATCTAAATCTTGAAATCCATCAGAAAGAAACCGTCGCTATCATAGGACAATCAGGCTGTGGTAAATCGACCTTGCTTTCCTTGATCGCCGGTTTGGACTCACCGACAACGGGAGAAGTTATTTTAGATGGTCAGAGCCTACAAACGATGAACGAAGAAACACTAGCCAAATACCGCTCCAAACAGATCGGCATTGTTTTCCAGCGTTTTCATCTCATGCCACACCTTACCGCTTTGGAAAATGTGAGTCTTCCTTTAGAATTGAGTAGGCAGCGCAATAGTCAACAACAAGCAGCCCAAACTCTGGAAACTATGGGGTTAGGGCATCGGAAAAACCATTTCCCTCATCAACTCAGTGGGGGAGAGTGCCAAAGAGTCGCCATCGCACGCGCCTTGGTGATCAAACCAGCATTGCTCTTAGCGGATGAACCCACTGGAAACCTTGATGAAAAAACTGGGGAAAAGCTTTCAGATATCCTGTTTGATATGGTTGAATCCATTAGCATGACACTACTCTTAGTCACCCACAACCACAGCCTTGCCCATCGTTGCCAGAGAAAATTACAGCTTAGAGACGGGAGCTTACATGAGACTATGGATTAAATTAGCTTTCAAGGAGCTACGGAATAACTCCAGATTCAGTCTTTTTTTCATCCTCAACCTCACTTTGGGTTTGGTCGGCTTTATCGCGCTAGATTCCTTCAAAATATCGATTCACAATCACATCCAACTCAGTTCCAAAGCCTTTTTGGCTGCCGACCTGGAAGTATCCAGTAATCAGCCCTTAACTTTGCAACAACAGACCTCTCTGGAAGCATCCATGGGGGAGGTCCTACAAAAAACCAGGCAAGTTAGTTTTTTATCCATGGTGGCCAGTCCTCAGGCAACCCGCCTGGTTCAAATTATCGGTATTGAGCAAGGTTATCCTTTATATGGAAAAATTCTACTGAAAGACCAAATTCCTGCAACTCAGGATAGCCTGCGCAATGATTTGTTGAATGGACCTAAAGTTTGGGTACAGCCTGAATTATTAGCTGCGTTGAATACTAAACAGGGAGAACAATTACGTGTGGGTGAGCTCAGTCCTCAAATTACGCAACAGATCCTGGAGTCACCAGGGGGTAGTTTTTGGGCCGCTCAAATTGGGTACAAACTGTTTATGGGCTTGGAACAAGTCGAAAAAACAGGCTTAACTAAAGTTGGCAGTCGTCGAAAATACATCTACCTCTATAAATTGCCCGTCAATGCACCACTCAAGCAAATTAGAAAACGTTTGCAGACCCAAATTGCAGATCAATTCGGTCCCAATTCCTCCGTAGCCGTCAAGACACACCATGACGCAAACCAACAAACCAAACGATTTCTTGGTTATTTAAACGACTACCTGGGATTGGTATCACTAGTCGCTCTCTTCTTAGCGGGCATTGGTACGGCTTATTTGTTCCGCAGTTATTTAGTCAAAAAGACCAAGGAAATTGCCATCCTGCTCAGTTTGGGAGCCACCAAAAGGGAGACATTCCAACTAGTTTTATTGCAAATCGCCTTTCTGGGTACCGCATCGGCACTCTTGGCCAGTGCCTTAGCTATTTTGTTCCTCCCACTGTTATCACAGGTGATGCAGAACTTTTTGCCCAAAGATTTTCAAAGTGTCCTGAGTTGGCAGAGTATTCTCCTGGCACTGGGAATGGGAACTCTGGGCAGCGTGGTCTTTTGCCTGCCCGTACTGGTCAGAATACGAAATGTAAAAGCACAGATACTTTTTCAAGAAAATCAAATGGAGACTAATATAACAGGTGGTTTTTCCAAAGCGGCTCTACTCAGCTATTGCCCGATTCTACTGATTGCCTGGATGCTGGCTGTTTGGCAATCTCACTCCTGGTTAGTAGGCAGTATCTTTATTCTGAGCCTGTTAGCCTCCTTTCTGATTTTAGGGGTCATCGGATGGTCTATGCTCAGTATCGTGGGCCGGTACTTTTCCAGTAGTTACTTAATTCTTCGACTCTCTTTCCGTAACCTTTACCGGAACCGGGTTTCTTTACTTTCCAGCTTTTTAGCCATTGGAATTGGTGCCTTGTTGATCAACCTGATTCCTCAAGTGCAGGAAGGCTTGCAGCAAGAAATCACTCAACCGGAATCCAGTAGTTTGCCGACTTTTTTCTTCTTTGATATCCAGCCAGAACAAGTTGATCCACTACAGCAGTTTCTGGAGGAACAGAATCATCCCTTGAATAATATCTCCCCCATGATTCGGGCTCGTCTGAGTTTAATCAATGGAGGCACTTATCAGGACAGTCATGTCCACTTGGGAGATACCAGGGAACAGGAAGAAACAAAGAGGGCCAGGAATCGCGCCTATAACTTGAGCTACCGCCTAGAGCTCTCTGCAGATGAAAGCATTGTAGAGGGGAGAGCATTCAGCGGTACTTTCAATATGGAATCCGACGCATTGCCTGAAATCTCTGTGGAAATCAGATTTGCCGAAAGACTGGGTGTCCAACTGGGGGACCAACTGACCTTTGATGTGCAGGGTATTCCGATTGAAGGCAAGGTCGTTAACCTCAGAAAGGTCCAATGGACAGGATTTCAGCCCAACTTTTTTATTCTTTTCCAACCGGGAGTCTTGGAACAAGCTCCGGGAACCTTCTTGGCAACCCTCTCTCAGGTGACGGCACAGGAAAAAGTTTCTCTGCAAAATAAAATCATTCAAAAGTTTGCCAACATTTCTATTGTGGATGTCAGCCGGGTAATCCAAAAAGTCCTGGATATCACTCATCAAATTAGTTGGGCTTTACAAGTGATGGCCTTGCTAGCGGTTTTTGCCGGATTAATTGTTGTCTATTCCCTCTCACGTTTTAACGCACAGAGTCGGCAACAAGAAATCAACCTGCTCAAAATTTTGGGGGCTGATTTTCCAGACATTCGTTCTATGATTCTTCTGGAATTCGGCATGATCGGTCTGTTAGCATCCGCTGTAGGTGCACTGTTAAGTTTAGTCATCTCCAGGCTATTATCCTTTTTTCTCTTTGAAAGTCTCTGGAACGTCACTTGGTCCCTAACCTTCGCCACTATTTTTGGTATCAGTATTCTCAGCATGGCAACAGCCTATTTGGGAGTTCGAAAAACCTTACGACAAAACCCCAACTCCTTGTTACAAGCTGTCTAAAAATACTTTGAAGTGAGGAAAGTCTTTGTGTAGGATGGACCAGGAATACCCATCCTCACTAGATTATGAATTTATTGATTAAAAACTTATAGAAAGGCAGATATGCGCAATCTACGAAGGGTCGTTCTTCTAGTTTTATTGCTGGCACTCGTTGGCTGTAGCAGTTTGAAATTAGGATATCGGTTTGGGGATTGGGTAGTCCTCTACCGCATAGATTCCTATTTTGACTTAACCAGCCAGCAGAAAATTTTAGTCGAAAAAACTATCGATGATTTTTTCCTCTGGCACCCCCAAGAAGAAATCCCTCAGTACATCACTCTACTCCACCAGATGCGGCAAGACGCCGAGACACAAGTCAGCTCGGAAAGATGGAACTATTATTTCCAGCAATACCACCTCGTGAAAGAACGTACACTCCGATATGGCATCCCTAAGATCAGTTATATACTGACTCAATTACAGCCAAAACAGATTAAAAACTTAAAACTGGAACTTGCAGAAGAAAATCAGGACCTTGCAGAAAAGAATAACTTATCCCTCAAAGAACGCAAAAAGATTCGGACAGATAATCATCTCGAAAGGTTCGAAGAATGGATCGGCTCRCTAACAGATCAACAAAAAGAACAGATCATTGAATTCAGTCAGGCTTTACCAGTCACCGGGGACCTCCGCTTGGARTAYCGTCTGCAATCACAGGCAGCTTTCTACCGCTTGATGGAAAAATWTCCTCARGATCAACAGCAAATCGAGAGTTTCTTAATCAAAAACTGGCTGATCAGAGAAGAAAGTTGGGCTTTGGGGTATCGAGAAGCATGGAAGGAAGTCGGCACCCGTTTTAAATTATTTCTGATTGATTTTTCTCAGGGCCTGACAGAGAAACAAAAACAAACCCTCTTAGCAAAGCTGGATAGCATCATCAAAGATTTGCAGGATCTTCAGAAGTCGGCTTAAAATGGTAATTAACCTGGAAGCAAAGAAGTTTCCAACCCCCTAGCCAATAACCGCAAATACTTTGGAAAGGATTGCCATGAAGTTTTTGATTGTTGATGATAACCTTCAAAATTCAAAGCTACTGCAAGGAATGCTTCATATCTACGGAGAGAGTGATATTGTCCTGAGCGGTCCGGAGGGCATTAAAGCCTTCCAGACCGCTCACCAAGCCAACAATATTTATACTATAATTTTTCTAGACATCATGATGCCCGAGTTGGATGGATTGGAGGTACTAGCCCTCTTACGTCAGTTTGAGGAAGAAAATCACATCACCAAGCCCGTACAGGTAGTGATGGCAACCTCGCGCAGTGATACGGAAACGATTTTGACCAGCTATGAAGAAGGTTGCCAACATTACTTTTTAAAACCCTATGATAAATTGGACTTGAAAGAACTGATGGCATTGATGGGCTATTATATCGGTTAAATACGACTGAGAAGAACCACGTCTTTATCAAAAAACGTTAACTCTGCCTGCCATTGAGCAGCCAGCCATTCAAAGGTTGAAAGGGAGAAAAAACAAACATGAGTCAAATCATTTTTGTAATGCCAATGGGCAAAAGCCTCCCGATCAATCACCAACTTGGTCATGATGCCTAACTTGCCCTTCGGTTTCAGGCAGCACCACAATCGCTCCAACTCCCTTTTTGGATCGTGCAAGTGTTCCACCACCTCTGTAGCTGTAATAAAATCATACTGTTGCTCCAATAAATGAGGCTGATCCGCATAAAAAGGATCATAGATCTCCATGGGAAATCCGGCCTCTTTGAACATTAAGGAGAGCGTTGGCCCCGGACCACAACCAAAATCAAGCCCTGCACTACCTGCTTCCAGATAGTCGACCAGCGGATTAAAAAGCCGGCCCAAAAAGCGACGGTATCCTGCATCATGGGGAGAATTTTCATGCAGATCATATTCAGCCTTTTCCGCCACGGCTGTAAGCCACTGGCCGGGAGGAACGAATACCAGTCGACAATTGGAACAAAGGTAATAGTCGCGATGCTTATCCTGATGGAATGCTGTGGCAGCTCCTTCCTCGCATAAAGGACAAATCAGATCATTCATTTTTTCATCCCTATCCATGGGTCAGTTCAAATTCTTGCAGTTGCTTCTCTTGCCCATTGAGGATGATCGACAACTGATGGATTCCAGTATAAAACTTCCTGGTTGTTATTACCTTAAAGCTTTGTTTTCTATTTATTTCATATTTTTTATTGGGCTCCATTTCTCGCTCACTGATTTTAAAAACCTTTCTTGCAAGCACCCCATTTTTTTTCTTATAATACAGGCCATACTCAAGCCTTAACATTTGGCTTTTCTGGTCTTGATTCAAAAGAGAAAAGGAGAATTCCAGCTTATTACCAATGCTCACTTTGGGCGTCAAGATTTGAAAATCAGACAGCTCAATATTTTCACTATCAAAGCCAAATAATTTGAGTACTTCTACGTTGCCCTGCTTCAATAAGGTTCTACAGGCATGTTTGATGAGCGCATCAATTTCTTGGCTGCTTCCTTTCCATTTTTGTCCAAAATCAATCACAAATTGAGGATTGTCTTTGGAAATATCATTGAGGTTATTGGCAACACTTCGTCTGACAATTTCGCAACTATCCTGTTTCAGGTTGTTTAAAATTGGCAAAATAGGGTTTGGGTTCTTTTTCAGATTGGGTAAAGCCATAGCCCAAGGCAATCTTGGTCTTGAGCCTTCACTGGCAAGTCGCCTGACCATATTGTGCTCGTGTTGAGTCCACAATAACATTTGCGCGAGCATTTTTTTCGTATACTTCAGAATATAAGGTCTGACTGCAAACTCACAACTGGTGAACTGTGTCATCCATTCAAACGCGGTAATCGAATTTTCATAATCATCCATGCCGTAGATTGAGATATATTCGGGGAAGAACATAAACTCAACACTTTCCTCTTGAATGCCTGCAATACGCAAATTTTCAATAATCTGTTTTATTATTTCTGTGGCCTGGGCAAAGTCATCCGGTAGAAAATGATGGAGAACTTTTGCTGTGTGAGTCATTCTCTCTTTCAACTCATAGGCAGCAAATTGATCATTAAAAATGAGCTCTTTAAATTTCCTTGCTTC
This sequence comes from SAR324 cluster bacterium, assembly GCA_002401295.1. Taxonomy (GTDB): domain Bacteria; phylum SAR324; class SAR324; order XYD2-FULL-50-16; family XYD2-FULL-50-16. Next base: position 16,976 of record NVSR01000003.1, read on the forward strand.
AAATGAAGGAATCGTTCGGCTTAGTACTACTGAAAATTTTTCGTAAAATGCTTCTGAATAGATGTCTTTAAATAGACTACTCATAACTTCCTATTTTCAAAAATAATAATTCATTTCAGTAGTCGCAAGCTTGCCTTTGTCCTCTCAGCAGTCACAACTCCCGAACCTCCTCTTTGGTTGAGTTTTTTTGTACAGATCTGGATCTGCTGATTCAACTCAAAAGGAAGAGGAGTGGAGTGGATTTTACGAGCTTTTAAATTTCACCTAAAAGAGGCCTAATTTATTGAGCATCAAGATGGAAACCGCAGTAGGAACCACATATCTAATAGTGGCATACCAAATGTTAAATATTCTTTCCGTTGAAGACTTAAGAAAGTGTGATTTGATCAACTCTTTATCCACCACAAAACCTAAGAATAAGCAGATCAAAATTCCACCTAATGGAAGAGTAATCGATGATGTGACAAAATCCATCCAATCAAAGGCATTTTTTCCAAAGAAAGTTAGGTATTCTCCATAATCTTTGGACATAGAAAGCAGTGCTATCAAACCGCCTACATAAAAAATAGAACCGCAAACCAGCACGGCTTTTTTCCTGCTATAATCCAGACGCTCGATAAAATATAACAAAATGGGCTCTATCATAGAGACAGCTGAAGTAATACCAGCAAAAGCAAGCGCCACAAAAAATGAAATAGAAATAATTTGTCCTATGATGCCCCACTTGGCAAAAATCAGTGGCAAGGAAATAAAAACAAGACCCGGTCCACCGGAACTTTCAGCCCCTGCTTCAAATAAGAATGCAAAGATCGTAAGCCCCGCAATAATAGCAATACCTGTATCTATGATAGTGACCAAAATAGATGATTTCACTACATTCGCTTCTTTTGGCAGTGCCGCTGAATAGGTAAGAATAGTACCAACACCCACAGAGAGTGTGAAAAACGCCTGACCCAGTGCTGCTAACAGCGCATGTTCATCTATTTTAGACCAATCAGGCACAAACATAAATTTAACGGCCTCAGAGAAGCTATCCAGGCTGATGGCATAGACAAAGAGTCCCAATAAAATAACACCTAAGAGTGGCATTAAAACCAAGTTGGCTTTTTCGATACCATCTTTAATCCCCTTTAGCACTATCCACACAACAGTAAGGGCCACTAAGGTATGAAAGAATATCTGCTTGAATATATCTTCAGAGATTAAAGAGCTAAATGTTTCTTCCGCAACTTTAACATCCGTGGAGAGAGAAGAAAAAGAGATGAAGATATAATTGATAATCCAGCCTAAGACTACAGAGTAAAAAGATAATATAACCAGACCGGAAAGTACCATAAAACCCGCATATTTCCATAAAGGGCTGGCAGTTGAAGACTTCTCTTCAATAGTGCCTAAAGTGCTCTCTTTAAAACGGGTTGATGTCATTTTTTCAAAAGCAGTCACTGCATTTGATTCAGAAATTTTACCTAAAAACGATTCTGCTATAAAAGCTGAAAGTCCTATAAATAGAATGGCGGCTAAATATAACAGAACAAAGGCGCCACCACCATACTCACCTACAATATAAGGGAATTTCCATATATTACCCAAACCTACGGCTGACCCAGCTGCTGCTAAAATAAAACCTATTTTACTGAATTTGTTTCCCATTTATAGTCCATTAAATAAATATAAGTATATCGTCTTATATTTAATTATTAATTATAGTACAGAATTAACTAAGGGGCTTAGAAAAAAAATAGTCCCCACACGTAGGTTGGACTCAGGGGCACAGCGACGAGTCTGACATTTTAAATCAGAGATACTGCACCTAAGTCGGAGACGCTACGCTTACTCCGACCTACTTGTAGAGTCATCAGTCTTAAGCGGTGGCTATTCATGCCGACAGAGTCTATCCGCTAGAAAAAATCTTTTTTTGCAACTCGACATAGGGTTGTCAACGCTCAAATCAAATCAACCTGTAATAACTGAGGGCTTGGACACTGGATAATCTGGTGACACAATACTTAATCGCTACTCAGCCGTGTCTTACTAGATCTCAAAGAAGTCGTTTTATTGAGGGGGATGAAGGAGCCAGTTTTTTGTGGCTCCATTCCTTAATCCTTTGTGGAGGCTTTAATACGGTGGAAGCTCAGCAGATTATTCTGGGTTCGGACTTCAATGCAGTCTCCCGGTTTGATGGTGCCATCTAGAATCTTATAAGCTAAGACATCTTCCAGCTCTCTTTGGATCACTCTTTTGAGGGGTCTGGCGCCAAATTCCGCATCAAATCCTTTTTCAGCTAAAAATCTCTGAGCCTCTTTGGTGACAAACAACTTGGTGTCATTTTCCAGCAATCGCTTTTGCAATGCCTTGAGCTGGAGCTCAACTAATTGCACAATGTGATCCAGCTGTAAGGGAGCGAAAACGATGATTTCATCCAAACGATTGAGGATTTCAGGGCGAAAATGAGTGAGCAGGATTTTTCGATTGATGGCCTCCGTTAACTTTTTCCCTTCGGCATGTGCTTTTAAGATCACTTCCCCACCCAGGTTGGTGGTTAAAATAACAATCGTATTTTTAAAATCAACCTTGAAGCCCCTGGCATCCGTCAGGATCCCCTCATCCAGGATCTGGAGCAGGATATTCGTCACATCGAGGTGTGCCTTTTCTATCTCATCAAAAAGAACGACCGAATAGGGTCGGCGATGCACAGCTTCCGTCAAGATCCCGCCTTCATCAAATCCCGCGTAACCCGGTGGAGGTCCCAACAAACGAGAAACGGTATGTTTCTCCATGTATTCGGACATGTCAAAACGAATCATTGCCTTTGCGTCATCAAAGAGGAAGCCAGCCAGGACCTTGGCCATTTCCGTCTTACCCACACCCGTGGAACCCATAAAAATAAAAGAACCTAAGGGGCGATCGGGATCCTGAATGCCTGTACGGGCACGGCGAATCGCATTGGCGACTGCGATCAATGCCTGCTTTTGGCCTACAATTTTTTCTGACAGGGTGCGTTCCATATTGAGCAGTTTCTCTTGCTCCCCTTCCATCATTTTCGAGACGGGAATGCCTGTAGAATGAGAAACAATGGCGGCAATATCTTCTGCATCAATTTCTTCTTTCAGTAAACGCCCTTGTTCAGGTTGCCCCAGCATTTGGTGTGCTGCGGAGAGTTCTTTTTCCAGATCATCCAGGGTGCCGTATTTTAACTTGGCGGCCAATTCCAGATTTCCAGATCGTTGGGCTTCCAGCTCCTCTTGCTTTCCTCTCTCGATCTCTTCTTTTAAACTCTGAATTTTCTGAATGGCTTTGCGTTCGTTTTGCCAGCGTTTTTTTAAAGTATCGCTCTGAGACTGTTGTTCTTCTAATTCTTTATTGATCACATCCAGGCGCTTTTGTGAATGCTCATCATCTTCTTTCTGCAAGGCTTTTTTTTCAATCTCCAATTGCAGAATTCTACGATCAATCTGGTCAATCACCGTGGGCAATGAGTCAATTTCGATACGAATTTTGGATGCCGCTTCATCGATTAGATCAATGGCTTTATCCGGTAGAAAACGGTCGGGAATGTAACGATCCGATAACTTGGCTGCGGCAATGATTGCCGAATCCTTAATGCGTACCCCATGGTGTACTTCATATTTCCCTTTCAATCCTCTCAGAATCGTCACGCAATCATGCACGGAGGGTTCAGAAACCAGTACCTGTTGGAAGCGCCGAGCTAAAGCCGGATCCTTTTCAATACTTTTTTTGAATTCTTTGGTTGTGGTAGCACCCACACAACGCAACTCACCTCTGGCTAATAGAGGTTTCAACATATTGGACGCATCCAAAGCGCCCTCAGAAGCACCAGCCCCTACCAGGGTATGAATTTCATCGATGAAAAGGATATTATTCTCATCGGAGTTTTCAATTTCATTCAACAAGCCTTTCAGCCGATCCTCAAATTCACCACGATATTTGGCCCCAGCCACCATGCCCGCTAAATCCAAAGACAAGATTTTACTCTTTTTCATGGAATCAGGTACATCACCTAAGTAAATCCTTTGAGCCAGGCCTTCAATGATGGCAGTTTTCCCCACACCGGGTTCCCCGATGAGGATGGGATTATTCTTGGTCCTACGGGATAGCACTTGAATCACGCGACGTACTTCCTCATCACGGCCAATAACAGGATCAAATTTATTACGCCTGGCCAATTCAACAATATCCTGGCAGAACTCCGAAATCATGCCACCTTCATTTGTTTCGTCTTCCCGATCTTTGATTCGTTTGCCCTTCCGCAAATCAGTAACTGCCTTCAGCGTTGCCTGGAATTCAACTTTCCTTAATTTTAGAAAGGAAGCAGCCTCCGTCCCGGTATGCATTAAAATGCCTAAGAGCAAATGCTCCGGGTTGAGATACTCATCCCTCATCCGGTCCGCTTCCAGCTCAGCCTTGCGAATCATCTGCTCACAGCTATAGGAGATGAAGACGTTCTCATTATTGGATTTTACGGATTTCAGCCCCTGCAGATATTGAGTCAGGTCGGCAATCAATAGCTTCCGATCAATTTCTATCTGTTCAAAGACCTGGGGCAACAGCCCTTCTTTATGTCGCAATAAAGCCAGGAGCAGATGTTCCACCTCCAAACGTTGCTGTCCCGCATCGGTAACAATTTTGTGACTGGCGTAAACCACCTCTTCAGCCAAACGGGTGAAGCGGTTCATGTTGAGGCTCATAAAATTCTTCCCAAAGTACGATATTTAGAGGCTTTAGCTCAGTTGAAAGGTGAGCAACGGGTCCCCTACTCCATAGGGTTTCTTTGAATAGTATTCTTTGCCATGCGCGACCAAGAGGGCATGGTATTCCTGATACACTGAGACTTCTCGGGGAATTGAAGACTCAAATAAGGATTGAACCTTGCCATAAGACTCCTGAGTGGAAATCATGCCTAATTGTAACAAGAAACGTTTGCTATAGGCATCCACTACAAAGCTGGGTCGTTTCAATGCATAAAGCAGAATACAATCAGCCGTTTCAGGGCCTATTCCTTTGATCTTCAGTAATTTGCTCCGTGCCGCCGGAAGGCTCATTTGCTGCAAATCCGTAAAAGAGCAGCAACTCAAAAAATCCATCAGATTTTTGAGATATCTTGCTTTCTGACGAAAATAGCCTGCGACTCGGATCGCTTCTTCTAATTGGTCGATCGGCATGTTCCCAATCCCGGAAAAAGAAAAATCCTTGAGCGTCCTTAACTGGGCAACGGCTTGAGCGGCATTACGCCAATTGGTATTCTGAGTCAGAATACTGCCCAGGCAAATCTCTAGTTGTTGCGCCTCATTTTCTGGAATCTCAAAATTTCCAGGATGATAACCTTGATTCCCAGCTTTATTTTCCCAGGTTTGAGCCTCTGTAGAGACAGGCCACCAGCCTTGTGGACCATAAAGTGCCAACAGTTTTTGATAGAGTTCTGATAATGGGGTCAAAGACTTCATCAATGATGCGAGAGTACGAGGCTACGAGAGGCAGGAGAAAAGGAGAACATGAATGCAAGCTGCGCTCAAAGGCAGCTTGTTTTGAGCTATGACTTAGGCGTTCACAGCATCTTTCAGACCTTTACCAGCCTTAAACTTAGGCACGGTAGCGGCAGCGATTTCAATTTCCTCATTGGTTCGAGGATTTCGACCTTTTCTGGCAGCTCTTTCATTAGTATAAAAAGTACCGAAACCAACCAAAGTTACGGATCGCTTTTCTACCAAAGCACCTTGAATACTCTCCAATAGAGCTTTAATTACTTTTTCTGCTGTAGCCTTACTTGTTTCTGATTTCTCGGCAACACTGGCAACCAATTCTGCTTTTGTCATATTAGTATTCATCCTAACTCTCAAAAAAGAACTTCATTTCGTAAATAACTAGACTTCAATCCTTGTATAGTGCGAATTTTGCCCCATTCTTATCCAAAGAGACCCAAAAAAGCAATCATTAATCTACAATACAAATTATTGTTCTCAATCCCGTCCAAAAACGGAGATTTGGCCCAAAAACGAAGATTTTGCCCAAAAAGCGTAGAGCGATAGACAGGGATCTTCGAAGTTTTTAAGATGCCTACTTAATCTTTTGTGTAACAGCCAACCCTTATGAAGTCCCAAACCAGCTATGGAAAATCTGTACTCTGTGCAAGCTATCTCTCCCTTGGATGGAAGATATCAAGGAAAAGTTAAGGAATTAAAAGATTATTGTAGTGAATATGCTCTAATCAAATTCCGTATCACAGTGGAAATCGAATGGCTCATCGCCTTGGCCAATCATCCGGATATCGATTGCATCGCAGCTTTTGAGGAGAGTACCGCAGCAGACTTAAGGAAAGTATACCAGGACTTCTCCCCTGAAGACGCACTGAAAGTCAAAGAGATTGAAAGTGTGACCAACCATGATGTCAAAGCCGTTGAATATTTGATCAACGACAAGCTAAAGGCCATGGACCTGGAATCTCTTGTTCCCATGGTTCATTTTGCCTGCACCAGTGAGGATATCAACAATCTGTCCTATGCCCTGATGCTGCGTCATACATTGACTCAGGTCATGCTTCCGGCTTGTGAAAAGCTCCTGGGAGAGATTCGAGCAAAAGCGGATGAATACCGTGACGTACCCATGGTAGCCCGTACTCATGGACAGTTGGCCTCTCCCACCACCATGGGCAAGGAGTTCCACAATACAGCAGAGCGTCTGCAACGTCAGCTGGAACAAATGAAAGCTCAAGTCATTTTAGGCAAAATCAATGGTGCTGTGGGTAACTTCAACGCACACTGCGTGAGCTTCCCTGAAGTGGATTGGAAAGCCTTCTCCAAAAACTTTGTGGAATCCTTAGACCTGACTTGGAATCCAGCGACTACACAAATCGAACCCCATGATTACATGGCTGAGATTTTTCACCAGTTCATTCGTTGGAATACCATTGTTTTGGACTTTGATCGTGATCTCTGGGCTTACATTTCCAATGATGCCTTCAAGCAAATTCCCGTCAAAGGCGAAGTTGGGAGTTCTACCATGCCTCACAAGGTAAACCCCATTGACTTCGAAAACTCGGAAGGAAACCTGGGTATGGGTAATGCGATTTTCGAGCATATGGCTTCTAAACTTCCAGTTTCTCGCTGGCAACGTGACTTGACGGATAGTACAGTCCTACGAAATATCGGTGTGGGTTTCGGTTACTCTTTGCTGGCTTATCGAGCTACCTTAAAAGGCTTGAGCAAACTGGCAATCAATCGGGATGTACTGGAGCAGGAACTAGGATCTTCCTGGGTGCTGTTGGGTGAGGCTATGCAGACAGTGATGCGTCGCTATAATATCCCTCAGTCCTATGAAAAGCTAAAAGATTTGACAAGAGGTAAGGCGGTAGATCAACAGGCGTTGCAAGACTTTGTGGAGTCTTTGGAGTTGCCGGAAGACGTCAAGAAAGAGTTAAAAAAGCTCACTCCTCTTTTATACTTGGGTTACGCTAAAGATTTCTAGTGATGAAGGCTGCCTCCCGGTCTATCCGGGAAAGGCTTCCATCAAAACTCATTTATCTTGCCAAATTTTGGAATGAATAGTATTCAGCACGGGCTTTCCGGATTTCCTGATTGCCGGCGAAAGGGGAACGTTCCAGAGTTTGGCGGATTTTTTTCAATTGTCTTTTAATGAAGACTTTTCTCTCCGTTTGATTGGTGGTTTTTTTGATCAACTCAATGAGTCCTAGAGTTCTGGATAAAAGGTCATGATTGGTCTCCAGTTGCTTGAGATGAGTTGGTGTAAAACACAACTTTTCCAACAAAATTGACCGGGTTTTATCATCGATTAACATAAGCCCTCCGTGGCTTGAGTATATAAAACAAACTGACTCCGAAGGTATTATTCCCGAGTACCATCCTTGGTTCCCAAAGTTGAACATCCTCCAGATTCGTCCAATAAGGCCTTCTCTTATTCTAAAAATATGCCATATCCATTTTAACACAGCATGAACTATTCGATTTCTGATTATACTTACGAACTGCCGGACCGGCTCATTGCCCAGAAACCAGCCTCTCCCAGGGATAGTTCCCGGATGTTGGTCTTGAATAAAGAATCTCAAGAAGATTTACACCAGGCCTTCCGGGAATTACCGGATTTTCTGGAAGAGAACTCCATTTTAGTGGTCAATAATTCACGTGTAATCCCAGCCAGACTGCCAGGACAACGTGAGACAGGTGGTGCGATCGAGGCTCTCTTAGTGCAGGAAGAAGCGCTGGGCATCTGGAAATGTAAGGTAAAAAATGCCGCTCGCATCAAACCAGGGGAAAGACTGGCCTTCTGTCAGGGCGCTATTCAGGCAAGATTAGTGAAAAAACTGCCCGATGGAACCTGCCTGCTGCAATTCCAGGATGCGACTAATCTTTATCCCGCTCTGGAGCAACACGGATTTGCCCCCTTACCTCCTTATATCCGCAAAGCACGGCAAGAAGAAGGCCTGAGAACGGAAGATCTAACCACCTATCAAACAATATTTGCCCAGGAATACGGAGCTGTTGCCGCACCTACAGCGGGCTTGCATTTCTCTCCTCAAGTGATGGACAGAATACGGGAGAAAGGGATTGAGGTTTTAGAAGTCACGCTACATGTAGGTTTGGGAACCTTCGAGCCGATCCGTGTGGATGATGTACGACAGCATCAAATGCACGAAGAAAGGTATGAAATYTCCAAAGAGGTTGCGGAACGAATCACYCAGGCAAAACGAACAGGGCAGAAAGTCATTGCTGTMGGGACGACCTCAGCCAGAACATTGGAAGCAGCCTGGCAAGAGGATCACTTGGTATCCGGTATGGGATCAACGGATATTTTCATTTACCCACCCTATCAATTCCAGGTAGTCGATCAGTTATTGACAAATTTTCACCTGCCTGAGTCCACTTTACTGATGTTGGTTTCCGCCCTGGCCGGTAAAGAGCGGATGATGGCCGCCTACCAGGGAGCAGTGGAACAGGATTATCGCTTTTATAGTTATGGTGATTGCATGTTGATCCAATAAATATGCCTTAGGTTTTTTCTCCAGTTACCGATAAGGAAGCAGAACTACTTTTTTCTGCCCTGATAACTGGAGAAAAACTATGAAACACTATCGCTTATTTTCTCTCAGACAGTCTCAGCACGGACGCAATATCAAAAAGCGGGTGCAAGGAGACTTCCAAGCATTTTTAGATCAAGCCTTGACTGATAATGAGCAGCTAACCCCGACTCCAAAACCTATGGGAAGCCTCCCACACCGTAATTCGAAACTCTCCGTTTTAGCAGATTTATCTGTGTGAGATTGAGTGGATATATTTTTTAGATCCATCTTCATTGCCCTATCTGCCTGTATGTTTTACAACTGAAGAGTTTCCCGGTACTTCTTCTTGCTCATCTAAAAAAAGGGAGTAAATCCTTGGAAGGTCTTACAGGCAGCCTGTTACTTTTAATCATTCTTATTTTTTTCTTTCTGATCCTAGCAGTCTACCTCTCCCAACAACGAGATCGTCAACTCCTGCAACAGCAGCCCGCAGCTGAAGTCCTGCCCCAATCTCACTATGAAATAGTACTCAAGGAATTGAATCTGTTCAAAAGCAAGTATCAAAAATTTCATCGAGATGAACAGAAAAGCCGACAGGGAGAACTTTACTACCTGGAGCGGAAGGCCAATGGAGTCCTCATGGAAACGGAGAAGGAGCAACAAAAATACCTCTATACAGTGCATGACTGGCAGGTGGCCTGGAAAGATTTTAGGGATATTTTTACAGAGGCCAGCTTTTTTGCCCGTACTTTTTCCCCCTCCAAGGGCAGGGAATTAAAGATTTTCCGAGAAATCTATTTGAAGAGCAGACGACGATCCCTAAGGGAAAGAGATAGAATCCTGGCTCGGGAGCGCATTTGGTTACAAGAAAGTAACAATCAAAGTAAAGTGAATCAAGAAGAAATAGAGCAGCATCAATTGCCCGCTCAAGGGGGAACCTCGATAAAAACAATCACTCTGGAAGCGTTCCACCATACTCAATTAAGTACGGATAGCCTGGAAAACATCACAACGACCTCTCTTCCCGTAACACCTACACCAAGCTTACAAAGGATAGACCTTCCATCCTTACAGAATCAGATTCGACAGGATAGTTTCATTCGCTATTACCCTGATTTATCAAATTCGACCTATATTGGGGAGAGCTTTTCCCTAGAAGAGTTGCATCTAGAAGTGATTCGAGAATGTACTTTTGATCACTCTTTTTTTGTAGCTGTCCATTTTAATGGAGTACATCAATATCAATCATGTAGCTTTATAAATACGGATCTATCACAATCAATCTTTCAAAAAGCGACAGGTCCTCATCGCTTTTTACATTGTGACTTTACAGGTACCCTTTTTAATGGAACCCTGTTTGAGTTTACAGCCTTTTATAACTGTACCTTTCGCGGTACGGTCTTGCAGGAAGTGCAGTTCAGAAAAGTAAAATTTGTGAACTGTGTCTTCGAAAGCTGCAGGGTACAGGGTGTGGATTTCTCTGAAACAGTCATGTCTACCAACATGTTGGAGAATATCGATTTCTCAGCCTGTAGTCATCCCCCAAAAAATTGGAATGCGTCCTAAGCAGCAACAAAAATCGCTGCTGAAAGGTCAATGCCTGCTTGATCAAAGAGAAACCTTTTGATACATAAGAGGAAAATAAATGATCCTCTTTTATCTCAGGTAAGAAAATTGGCTATAAAGTGACAAAAAGGGTGATACCCCTGAGAGCCACCCATTTGAATTTGAATTATAAGCAAAGAGATTGCAATGACACCTTTTACTCCACTAAGGGATCTTCCCCAAGAGGCTGAGTTCTCTAAAAATGATGTTTTCGTTCTTTTTGGCGAATTATTTACTCGTGGCTATGCGAATGGTCTAGTTGAAGAGGCCAAAGCTGCAGGCATGACCATTGTGGGCATCACTGTCGGCAGGAGAGAAAAGGATAACAGTCTTCGTCCTTTAACCCCTGAGGAATTGGTAGAAGCTGAAGCAAATCTTGGTGGGAAAGTGATCAACGTCCCCTTATGGGCGGGCTTTGATATGGATGCTCCCGAAGGAAAAAAATCACCGGCTGATATCCTAGCCAAGGTTAAAACTAAAGAATGGGAAGATTTCAAAATAGATTGGGATCTAATAGAGCAAGCCAAAGAGGTTGGGGTGCGGCGCTTCAAACAATCCGTTGCAGAAGCCATGGAACAAATCAAAGCCCTGATCCCCCAGGGAGCCAATGTACTCTTTGCTCACACGATGGCAGGCGGAATTCCCAAAGCCAAAGTTCTTTTATTACTGAATAACCATGCTGTGAAGGGTAAAGGAAAACGTTATCTATCTTCAGGTAAACTTTGGGAGTCTGACTTAGGTCAGTTACAACAGAAAAATTCCATTGAAGTCACAGCGAAGACCTTACAGTACCTTTTAGATGGTACAGAGGAAATCCGTAATTTAGTCGCTTCCTGGAATGGGGAAGTACGCTATGCAGCTTATGGCTATCATGGGACAGAAATCCTGATCAATGGCCAGTATCAATGGCAGACGTATAATCCATATGTGCCGGGATGGGGTAAGCTTGAATTGGAAAACATCGCCAATAGAGCTTGGGAGAAGGGGATTAAAGTTACCGTCTTTAACTGTCCGGAAGTCCGCACCAATTCCAGTGATATTTTCTCGGGTGTTGAGCTATCACTCTATCCATTGATTCATTCCTTCCTCCAGGAAGGTGGTTCCACATGGGCGCAGGAGCAAAAAGAGGCCTGTAACGCAAAACTAGAGGAAGGCTACTCATTAGACAGCTTATTAGAGAACATTGATCAGTATCATCAGTCGGATACTATGCAAGACTTCTATAATGATTTCGAACATTGGCCGCGTCACAATAGCCCTGAGTCTGCCGAGCTCATGCTCACCACTTCCGATGAGGCAATGAAGCAGAATCAGTCTAAAAAGGATACCATCACCCATCACTTGAGTGAATTAGTCGTGCAAGGAGCGGGCTCTTTGATGTTCCGAGCCGTTTGGAACAGCTCCCAACCCGTACTCTGGCTGGGACATGCGATCATTGCCAAAGAAATGAACCGGAAGCATTCCGCTTAAGACACAGTCAAAGGATGCAGTGTTCACTGCATCCCCACACCACCACGGCTTTTCTGCGAATACTCTTTGGGATCGGTATGGATAACTTTCATTTTTTCAGAAAGATTCTTTTGATTGTTCTTCTTTTTGCAGGCCTCTTCTCAGGGGAACTGGTTGCACAACAGCAATTCACACTAACTGAATTCAATCCGCAACAAACCCAGCTGGGTGTCTATCATTCGTATCAATTTAAGACACTCTTGATTTCCCTGGTGCAAAAACCAAGTGATCAATTCAATTGCCGCCCCAATACCTACTTCATTTATCAATACGGAAAAGGTCGATTGCTGGAGTTACACGCCGGAGATTTGAGAGTCGATCGCGATTTCAATCGAGCCATGTATACCAAAATTCACACCTTGGGTATCCTGAGCAAGCAGAACCAAAGGGATTGGAAAAAACGAGCCGCCCAGATCATGTTGGCTTTAGAAGTCCCAGCCCAAACAATGGATTCTGGAAAATCTGAAAATAAGCAGCAAACTCTGTCCTGTTGGCAACAGCCCGTCTTAACAGAACTCAATGGCTACAAACTGCGTACCTATCCATTTTTGGTCAGCAACCTATGTCAGCAGCGCTGGTGCAGTGACTTCTTTTGGAGTGATGCTCAGCATGTCAAACTTTGGATCCAGGTTGAGCCGAAGAAGTTACACAAAGTCAGTTTGAATACTCAAAGTGGCAGCATCAAGTATCAAACGAGTTCAGCTCCCTTCAAGCGTGATAAGTATCAGCAGACCAATGCTCCAAGAGATAACCTGGTCACCCCGGATAAACTCAATGGCTCTTCCGTCCTGCTTCCCGGCAAACAAGGGAATATTGTTTTTTCTTGGAAAAAAAATAAAAATCAGCAGATAACCTTATCATTCATGCGCAATCCAGCAGCAAAACTGGAAGCACAAGAAAGTAACCAACAAATTGAAAGTTATCTACAAGAGCGAGAGTACACTAAAGCTTTGAGCGCTATTCGTTTTGCTCTCTGGCAAGATCCTCAGCACGAGGGAGTGAGGTTTAATCGTTTGAAGCTGTTTGCGCTGATGCATCAGCCTCAAAAGCTTTTCACTGCCCTGAAGGATGATTTCAGCCCCGCTGAACGTACTAAAGCCTGTCAGAGAATCCACTTGGAGCCAACCTTTAAAAATCTCTGGAAAAGACAGAATTTTTTAAATCAATTCCAGCAAACCTGCTCATGAGCGTGAATCAAAGACTGCAATTTTTCTTCCTCAATTTCGGACTCTTGAGCCTGTTGCTCACTGGATGCACACAACACAACCCGGCAAAAAGAGCCTCTGTTATTGAAGTCCCTCAGGGTTGGTTTTTATCTGCCAATAACTCTTCAGTGACTTACCTTCAAGCCAAAGAGGAAAAGCAAGGGTACAAAATTGATTTCAAGCGCACTTCTATGGAGGATGGCGATGCTTATTACATTCAAATTGCTGAGTCAATTTTTCCAAATCGGAAAAAAATTCGTCAAGTAGAACAGAATGGCCAAATAGGTTGGTATTTTGAGCGGAAGTGGTGGTTTAAGGAACATCTAGGCTATCGGATCCCCTATGCGCTGACGGGAGATACGGTCAACTTTTACCTCAAAAAATATCAAATGTTCAAAAAGGAGCTCAAACATCGCCGAGCACTAAATCCCAGGGTAAGAGACTACAAGGATAGAGTTGAATTCAGCTATATTGCAAAAGTGATTCGCGAGCAAGGATCAGCCCAGGCAAAAGCCCCACAGGGAAGTCAAAGGGATATCCTACGAGTGCAGCTCAAGATGAAATGGTATTTATTCTGCGGACAACCTTGCGGTTGGGGATTTGAAAAAACGAGAGAAGTGATTTTTTCAGGAAGGAATAAAATCATTGAAATTCGCGGAGACGGTGCCAGCCCTGTCTGGATTAGCAGCCCGGAAACACGTTATGCTCCTCATCAGTGGATTTCAATGTAGAAGCAATATCCAACAAAGCTGAATGAATCCTCTCCAACCTATAACCTATTAGTCAGAGACATAGAGAGGAAACCAGCAGTTGGAAAACTGCTTAGTTTCCCTTACTATCCGAAGATCTTATCGATTTTATCAGACATAGTGGCGGCATCAAAGGGCTTCACAATATAATTACTCACACCAGCTTTAATGGCGGCAATAATATTTTCTTGTAGAGCCTCTGCTGTAACCATCAGAACAGGAATATCCTTCATTGAATCATCAGAGCGGATCTCTTTGAGGAGTTCCAAGCCTGACATCTTCGGCATATTCCAGTCAGTCACGACAAAGTCGATCTTTTCTGTCTTTAATTTTGCTAAAGCAGTAGTTCCATCGTCAGCCTCAGCGACATTGTTAAAACCTAACTGCCTCAAGATATTCTTTACAATGCGCCTCATAGTTGAGAAATCATCAACGACTAGAATACGCATGTCTTTATTTGCTGCCATAACCTCTCCAACAGGATTGCTGACTTTGGAATTTTTTCTTATAACGTACGGTAAAACACTTTTAAATATTAAGTCAAAAGTCAATTGCACGCATATTATACAATAATTGGGCCATACTACTGGCCCAGGAACACTTTATTTCGCTCCGGCTTCTTTTGCGAATCTTGTATCTACAAATTTATCTAAATCTATCTTCCCTTTCAGGATCTTCATCTCATCACACATGTAGTCCTGAATGATCGCTAAATCATCAATTACCGGAAACAGTTCACTAGTAAGAACACGGTCCGCCGGTTGAGTCAAAACATTTGTGATAATCTGCTTACTTTGACCCAAGAAATTTACTGCGATCTCGATGGTTTCCTCGAGGTGATCTTGCACAAAATTACCTGAATTCACAAAGCTATTAGTGAGTTCCTGAATAGCGTCGGGATATTTTTCCAGAATTTCATCACGTGCCACCACGACACAACAAGGATGCTTCGGCCAAAGGTCTTTCGACAAATAAAACTCTTCGCCATAACCTTCAAGAATCGCTTGGGAACCAAAGGGTTCTGCTACGATAAAACCTCCGACTTCCCCCTCATCATCATACTCAATAGCTTGAGGCATTTGAGATGGAGCCATCACTTCCAGCCCCACGTCTTTACCAGCTCCGGGCTCCAGTCCATGCTCACGTAATAACTTGTGCAAAAGCATATGATGTACAGACAGCTGATAAGGAATGGCAACCATTTTGCCTTTCAGATCCGCAATCGTCTCAATATTAGCAAGTTTATTCTTAATCAGGACACTACCTGTTTTGTGAGCAAAGAGAATCAATTTGATCCCTACACCCGCTTTATAGAGGTCCATAGCAGTAGGAGCCAGTAAACAACAAGCATCTACTTCCCCCGCCTTTAAAGCATCAGAGATTTGATTCCACCCCATGTAGGGCTGGCTCTGCAAATTAAAATGCTCGAAACTTTCTTTGCCCTTAGTAATTCTGTCCTGAGTAATTCCTAAGATCAAGTGATCTGTAATTTTTAGATGACCAATTCTTAACGTTGGTTTTTCTGCCATACGAATACTCCCTAATTTTTCCTGTTATTTCGATGAGATCCGTCACCCTACAACAGAAAAATAGAAATATCAATGCCTTTCAAGCCTGTTTTGCCCCAATAAGCATCTATCAGATTACCCTATTTCCAGAGAATGAGCAATTCCCAGAGAATGAGCCAGCCCCAAGGATGAGCTAGTAAAAGATTCCAAATAAATTCAATAAAATCTATATTTAAGAAAGTTCTAAGGCATTTTAAACAGGAATTATGCACTTTTGACTTGAGTCCTGCATCATTCGTATCTACCCTTAGAGTTCACGGCGGGGCAAGCACTGTACAGCTCCCCCGTATTTACATTCCCACAGTCAGGGGTTTCAAGTAGCACAGTCTTGTTCAATTTTAGGTTCGATGATTATTAGAAAATCCTTTCGTGCCGAAGCCGCCCATCGTTTGAAGTATTCCTATACCAAACGCTGTCATGGTCTTCACGGGCACTCATACGTTTTTGATATCTATCTTCAGGGGCAAACACAAGATAAAGCCCAGATGTTGATGGACTTCTCTTTACTCTCTGATAAGTTTCGCGGTTTTTTGGATTCTTTTGACCACTCTATTTTGGTGTGGAAGGAAGACAAAGATTTGATGGAATTAGCCCCCAAGTTAAATCCTCGCTATATTTTTCTGCCCTATAATACGACGGCCGAACAGTTATCGCGACAYATCTACTATCAAGGGAAAAAGATTGGCTTACCCATCCACAAGGTGAGAGTCAGTGAAACAGTAACCGCTTGTGCCGAATACATGGGGGATGACTCCATTACAATCGATCTGGATGATGTAACATTCAGCCAAGCAGTCATGGACAGTTGGAAATGAAAGTCAGTGAAATTTTTTATTCTTTGCAGGGAGAAGGACGGCATGCAGGTAGAGCGGCAATTTTTGTTCGCTTTTACGATTGCAACCTGGCTTGCAGTTTTTGTGATGAGCCACTCCATAAATCTTACTACCAGGAAATGGAAGAGGCTGAGGTTTTTCAGCAAATCGCTCAGCACCCCGCAAAGTTTGTCGTGATCACCGGTGGAGAACCTACACTCAATGACCTACGCCCCTTCATCGCCAAATTGCAAGACCAAGGCTATTACGTAGCCGTGGAAACCAATGGTTACCAGCCAACTCATATTGCTAACGCAGACTGGGTAACCTACAGTCCTAAAAACTGGAAGCATATCGATTTTAGCTCCTTCTTCAATGAGATGAAGTTGATCGTTCACCAAAAAACGGATGTAGAGAAATTAGAAGAGATTTCTCGGCAATTGGAAACGCCCATTTTTGTCCAGCCCCAAGCGGATCAGGATCGAGTGGTGGAGGAAAACGTTCAGTTTTGTGTGAATTTGATCAAAAAGAACCCCCGTTTCACTCTTAGTCTACAGCTCCATAAACTACTACATATTCCTTGAAGCAGTTGGCAGTTGGCGGTTGGCAGTAACTCAGAAAAGTGGGAAACCTGTGAACACTGCTATCAAGATAGTGGACATCTAGAAAAAAAATATTGATTATCAAACAACCGGGAAGGGATATGGTAGGACTTCGCTACCCCCTCACCGGAAACGGATAAATAGAAACTGCATCGACTATGTCTAAGTTATTACTTGTTGGGATCGGAGGATTTTTAGGAGCAAGCTGCCGCTTTATAGTAGTTGACCTGATCAATCGAAACATACAAAAGCCTCTGATTCCCTTCGGCACCTTCACTGTGAATATGCTGGGGTGTTTTATGATTGGTCTGCTGAATGGCTTAGCTGAGACCAGGCAGATTTTTACTCCTGAAATTCGTATGCTGTTGTTTGTTGGCTTTTTAGGCAGCTTCACCACTTTTTCCACCTTTGGGTATGAAACCCTCACCTTGACTAAAGAGGGAGACTTACTCTCTGGAGGATTAAATATCCTCGCCCACCTGCTGGTTGGTTTGCCTTTAGTTTGGCTAGGGGGAGTTTCTTCTCGTTTGCTTTAAAAGCTTATGTTCCAGTTTGCAGTCCCGGAAAATTTCAGTCTCATGCTGCTGCTCCCTATAGTAGCAGCGCTCCTTTTTTATGGATGGCGGAAGAAACAACAAGCACTCAGTCGATTCGCTTCTCCTGTTTTACTGCCTGTAATTTCCCCCAGATATAGTATCCCAAAGTGGTGGTTAAAAGCTTGCTTGCTGCTGATCGTGATCGCGCTTTTAGTGACCACACTCATGCGTCCGCAAGGAAATCCTCAAAGCAGGTTAGTGACAAAACAAGGACGGGATCTGGTATTTGTGATTGACGTTTCCAGGAGTATGCTGGCTGAAGATTTACGCCCCAATCGACTGGAGAAAGCCAAACAATTAGTCAGTGATGTCATCAACGTTCTTGAAGGGGACCGAGTTGGGTTACTCATTTTTGCGGGCACTACTGCATTAAAAAGTCCCTTAACGCATGACTATCACTACTTCAAAAATATCCTGCGAAAAATCAGCCCACAAGATATCAACCGTGGTGGAACCCATATCGGTGATGCAATCCGTATGGTTTCAAGACGCCTTTTTTACGATCAGGATAATAAATACAGAGACATTATTCTCATTACCGATGGTGAAGATCATGAATCCTTTCCTATTGAGGCTGCCAAAGAGGCTGCCAAGAGAGGGATCAGAATCCATACGGTCGGCCTGGGGGATCCCGATGGTGCAAATATTCCGCTTCGTCAGGCAGGGAAGTACAATCTCTTAAGGCACAACCAGCAAATCGTAAAAACCAAACTGAATGAAAGTACCCTCAAAGAGATCTCAGCGATCACTCAAGGTGTTTTTATTCCCGGTCGCACCAATTTGGTGGAGCTGGACCAGTTGTATAAAAACTACATCACAACTGCCGAAAAGAGAGAGGTGGAGTCCAGGCAATCAAAACTTTGGAGTGAGCTTTTTCAGTTTTTTCTAGGCGTTGCAATCATTTTACTAATTTTGGAGTCCTATTTAGGGGAAGAAAAAATTATTCTCAAGCGCCAGGAATGAAGGCAGATAGACTTTCCTCTTGCCTTGCTGAAAAATTTGTTTTCTATTTAAATTTGTTTTTTTGTATATAGATATATTCAATCTTTAATTCGACGAGCCTTATGAAACTCCGGTCTTCCATCCTAGCCTGTTCCTTTTTATTAGGCCTTGCCACGCCTTTGCTAGCCGAAACTAAAGCTCAACTGACGAGTGAGAAGGACCGCGTCAGCTATACTATAGGTTATAGTATTGGAGATAATTTTAATCGGCAATCTATCGAGGTTACTCTTGAGGCACTAATGTCGGGAGTTGAAGATGCTCTTCAGCAGAATCAACCACAGATGAGCCCAAAAGAGATGCAAACCACAATGGAGAACTTTGGTCAGAAAATGAGAGCAAAAATGGCTACCAAGGCACAAGAGCAGAAAGCTAAATCTCAAGCAACAGCTAAGGTTCTATCCAGTAAAAATATTCAAGAAGGCTCGGCATTCCTTTCTAAAAACAAGCAGCGGAAAGCAGTGGTTACTTTACCCAGCGGACTGCAATACGAAGTATTGCGACAAGGTGCCGGTAAAAAGCCCACCGTTAGTGATACGGTAGAAACACACTACCGAGGTACATTAATCAACGGTACGGAATTTGATAGCTCTTACTCACGAGGTAAATCTGTCTCATTCCCCGTAAATGGAGTGATTAAAGGTTGGACTGAGGCTCTGCAGCTGATGAATGTAGGCTCTAAGTGGAAACTCTTTATCCCTGCTGACCTCGCTTATGGCAATCAAGGTACCGGCCAAAAAATTGCTCCCGGCTCCACACTGATTTTTGAAATTGAACTATTAAATATTAAATAAAGATGGACCCAGCGCCCAAAATAGGAATTTTAGGATTCGGTTATTTAGGACAAGAAATTCTTCGTTCCTTTGATTGGTCTAATGATTCATGGGCGTCCACCCATCATCCGCCGGAGTCATCCTCTCACCCAGAGAGGGTAGGATTGATTCATTTTGATTGGCTCCGCCCGGAAACATGGGAAAACATTCCTCAAGCTCCCAGTGCTCTCCTTTTAACCATCCCCCCTGTGTTTCAAGATATTGCCGCAGAAAAACTTCGTCTGCAAGAGTGGTGTCAATGGATGAAACACAACCGCCAAAATCTTCACAAACTGGTCTATATTTCTACCACCGGCGTTTACCCCAACGAAGCGGGAACCTGGAGTGAAGATAGTACGAGTTTGCCGGACTCAGCGAAGGGGCTCTTGAGATGGGAGACAGAAAAAATCCTGCAGGATTTTTTTGAAACTCGTGTGATTCGAGCGGGAGCTATTTATGGAAAAGGACGTCACATAGGATTAAGGCTACTCAAAAACAAACCGATTCCACAAGGAAACCAGCCAATTCACCGGATTCATGTGCGGGATTTGGCCCATATCAGTCGCCTTGCATTGACACAGGAACATTTTCCTAAGGTTCTCAATGCTATCGACCAGGAAGCCGTTTCTACGGAGCATGCGGCAAATTGGCTCTTAACAGAGAACCTATTGCCCAATGCCGATAAGATCGAGATTCAATTCCTCGATGGCTATTACACCAGAAAAAAACAAAAACAAAACCCCGATCGCTTGGTCAGCAATCAGAAGCTCCTGGAAGAAGTTCAGTATCACTATGATTACCCGACGTTCAGACAAGGTTTGATTCAATCGATTCGTGAAGAAAATTGTTAACTTTTAAAGATTAAATATGACAGCTACCCTTTCCTCCCTTCAGGCGCTGAAGACAAAGTACCAGGATATTCCCCTGGAAGCGATTATCAAGCAGGATATCCTGCGCTTAGGAATCTATTTTTCAGAAGATAGTTTACGCATAGCCTCTGGTTTTAAACCCAAGGACTATTTCATCTTCAGTTTTGACTTAGTCACACTGGAGGATATGGAGCAGAATACCAGCCATCTTTTAAAAGCTCCTGAAGAGGTTCGCCTCTTTGGCGGAGAAATGGACCTGAAACCTACGATTATCAACGTTCGAGTGAACCCCAAATCTCCTTATAGTGTGGAGATTTTGGAAGGCAAGCTTTACCTTTATTGTGAGGGTAAGCCCTGCTCTGAAGTAGAATATCATCCCTTACCCGACTATTACGGCTCAGAATTGAGTAGTGGTAAGATGATTTCAGAGATTACTCCCGTTTTGGAATGGGGGTATTTAATTTATCTCACTGTTTACCGACTTTGCCAATACTGGGGCAAGGATGAGGAATGCCAGTTTTGTGATATCAACGAGAATTATCGTCAGCAGAAAAAAGCCGGCCGTGAATATACGGGCGTGAAAAAACTTGAAGATATCCTGGAAGCCTTGGAATTGATCCGCCAGAAGGATAACGTCTCTCGGGCAATCACCATAGGCGGTGGTAGTATCACCAGCCAATTGAAAGGGCAAAGCGAAATCGAATTTTACCTGCAATATACCAAAGCGATCAAGGAAAAGTTCGGAGACCGTTGGATTATCAAAGCTAATTTGGAAGCCTTTGAGCAGGAGGATTGCCGACGTCTACTCACCGAAGGCGGGGTGGATATCTATCATCCTAATTATGAGGTATGGGATCCCAAACTCTTCAAAGAAATCTGCCCCGGTAAGGAGCGTTTTATCGGCAGGGACAATTGGATGAATCGTATCATTGATGCCGCTGAGGTCTTTGGCCCGGCAAATGTGATTCCTAATTTCGTTGCTGGTATCGAAATGGCGCAACCCATGGGTTTTACTGACCTGCATGAGGCCGTCGAGTCTACCAGGGAAGGACTGGAATTTTTTATGTCTCGCTCGGTCATGCCTCGTTTTACCACTTGGTGCCCTGAGCCTTTGGCTTTTTTGAAAAATCAGACACCCCCTCCTCTGGAGTTTTATGTAAAACTCTTAAGAGTCTGGAGAGATACCAAAGAAAAGTATCAGCTGCCCAATCCTCCCGGCTATGGCGAACCCGGTGTAGGAAAAGCAGTTTTCTCCGTCTCCGCATTCATGGATGTTATCCGTTAAGTCTCCGCCAGACAGGGTAGCGCCGCCCTACGTGGCGTCTTGCCAAGTGAAAAATGGTAGCGCCGCCCTACGTGGCGGCTTTTTAGCTATGAGCAATATTTTAAAGCTGGTTTAGTTACTTGCCGCCACGTAGGACGGCGCTACCGTTTTTTAATTTCCCCCAACAAACATCAGGAGAAATCATGCAATCATATCAAGCTTTCGGAGCACCTGTCGCTGCGGCTGATGCTCCCTTATCAGAACGCCTGACCTTTTTGAGAAAGGTTTACGGACTGCTGGCTATCAGTATTTTCCTCGCCGCCGGGGCCTCCTGGATGACGATGAACAATCGAGCCTTTCTTGAAACCGTTTACCAATATAAGCTGGGATTTTTCGTTCTTGAGATAGGTGCCATCTTTTTTGCCATGTGGGCCAGAAAGCGGCAAACCATGGGCTTGGTTGCACTGTATACCTTTACCATCCTAACAGGAATTACCACCGCACCCGTTCTCTATATCTATTCCGGTGCTGCAGTGACAAATGCTGCTATGCTGACGGGATTGATCTTTGTAGGCCTTTCTTTCTATACCCTCACCACGAAGAAGGATTTTTCCTTCATGGGTGGCATGCTAACCACGGGTCTCATTGTGATGATCGTTGGCGGGTTACTAAATGCTTTCATATTTAAGAGTTCAGCCGGAAGTTTCCTAATGTCTTCTGCTGGTGTTTTTCTGTTTAGTGGCTTCATCCTGTATGATACTTCCAGGATTCTTCACCGATATCCTACAGATGAACACATCTCTGCAACTCTTTCTCTATATCTTGATATATTAAACTTATTTATGATGTTACTGCATCTTTTAGGTGGCAATCGAGACTAATTTTTTTCTCCCGCACAAAGCTGCGGGAGGGAGTCCATCAGAAAAATTGCTAGATATTTTATTGCTACTATATACTCAACAGCTACCCCTTTAGCCCACCTGCCAGTACACCCTTACCTTTCAGAAAACTACCACATTCTAGATTGTTATTATTGTTTTTTAAAACATCCTGATCATCCCACTCCAATTTAAATTGTGTAGAATATAAGAAGCTATCGCATAAATAGAATATTGTTCTATTTATAGAAAAAATATTTTGCACACTTCTTGTATTGCTATTATTTGAATTAACAGGCCTTTCATACAAAAACTATTATTGACATCCAATCTGCTAGTGAGTATGACTAGGCAACGTTGTGATTATAAGATGGTGTTTTAGAGGTAACCTTTGAGTATAGGTTACAAGAAACGATAAATCAAAGGATCATTTGGTTTCATCGAATTAAAAAAAACTAAAAGGAGAGTATTATCATGTTGAAGAAAACAATGAAGACAGCTCTAACTGTTGCTGCTGTTGCAGGAATGTCTACGGCTGCGATGGCCGCACCAAATTTCAGTGGAAGTATCAAGAGTTACTATGGTCAAGTTGATACTGGTGCTAAAAATTCCAGCACGTATCAGAAGAGCCTGACTGAGGCAAATCTGTTCATTACAGGTGCCCAAGGAAATATGTCTTATGTTTACGAGTTAGAGCAAAGAGATAATAAAGCGGGTGCTGATGGTGGTCGAAAGTATATAACTTATACAATGGATGCTTTGAGCTTTCAGATGGGTACAAACATCGTTGGGGTCCCATTCTCTCTTGTTTCCGGAACAAAGACTTCCTCATTGGCTGCCTACGGAATTTTTTCTGCATTGAACGTTTATAACCAAAGTGATGGACTTGGTATAAACTACAAGATCAGTGATGCAATGAGTGCAGGCATTGTTCTATTCGACAGTGATGCCTCTGGAAATGGATCAAGTGTCGCTAACGCTGAGGGATCAGCTACTGCAATCTCTTTTAACGGTACCTTCGGGCCTTTGGCTGTGAAAGTATTGAGTCAGGCTGGAACGGAAGATAATTTTGCCAGCAGTACGGATACAACTCTCAAGAGTGCAAAAACTCTGATTGGTGCTAAATTCACTATTTCAGATCAAATGTCTATTTCCCTGGATATTACTTCTAAGGAAAAGGACAATGGATCCAAAAAAGATTCTGCTGCCGATACAGCCATTCAATTCAAAATGAAGGACCTCGGACCTGGTAATCTGACTGTAACTTATGCTACTAGTGAGAAAAAAGAACTAGATGAGACTACTCAGAAAGATGTCTTCACAGCTTTAGTCTATGACATTTCAGTTGAAAAAGGTGCCGGTATCCAGATTGTTTACGCATCAGATGCCACTGATATGGAAGCTGCTTCTGCAGACGACACTACTAAGACTTTCATTGGTGTAGGTTTCTACACAGCATTCTAAGATAGCTTAGTTGCTATAATTTACTCTTCTAACGACTCCTGAAGTGGAAACAGGGGTTGTTAGAAAATGGRCARTNCCCAAANCAGATTACTGATATYTCAGTCCCCCTTCTTCAGAAAAAGATAGAGCCGGGTAAATTTTACTCATAGCTTTTATCATCCAGCACATGCCAMCGATTACAGACTACAAAATNCNCCCCCTTTCTTCASTATTGAATTCTTTTTTTATTTAGAGCTATAGAACAGATGCAGGCATCCTCGTTTTATCAAGGCCTATTGCAGATCTATCCATAGATCTCTGTCTAAAAAATGGACACACAAGCTTTGCCTATCCTACAAAATCAGATATCTATCCAGTAAAATAGTAATGGGTCTTTTCTCAGTATTTCACGAGATGAATTGGGAGATAATTTATCGGGGTGGAACCAGAGAGGATCAATATAAGGTGAGGTAGGTAGGATTTTGAGCAGAAAATATTTTTCAATCAACCTGGAAGATTATGCCCAGGCAGACCGAATGATCTCTACTCAAATGGACTTGGTGCTTAACCCAGGAAATCCTTAGCGTCAAAACAAGCTTCTATATAGTAGGGACCACTATTTGTCATGAAGGGGATTAAGATAATGCGGGCACTCACAAAGTGTTTTAATTCATGATTTTCTCCCTTCATACTGACGGGAATACCAGCGGAGAAGTGGAAGCCTAACTTTGCCAACTCCCTTCGTGCTTCACCACTCACCATATTCACGATCTCACCGATCATATCCTCGATATCCTCGTTGATCTCAGAATACTCTTCACCAAACATTTGTTTGGCGACTTCCAGGACACATTTCTTAGTAAAGCTAACGCCAATACTTCCCTTGCTTTCCCCGGAAAGTTCGATCACAGCAGATATATCACCAAGGGCTTTGAAGTCATTTAAAGCTTTCAAGGAAGGTCGTCCCGGCTTGGACTCCATGAAAGCCATTGTACTCAGAACCTTCCTGGTCGCAATAATAAAAGGGTTAATATATTCAACTTTCATATTTCCTTGGCCTCTTCTATCAGCTTGGTGACTAGAGTGTGATCAAAACCTGCCCTTTTTAATTTTAATTGTCTGCCGCATCCAGTGCATTCAGTATGCGTTGCATCTCCTCAGGTAACTCCGAATCAAATTCGACCCATTGACCTGTGCGAGGATGTTCAAAGCCCAAGGTTTTCGCATGCAGGGCCTGACCTTCAAACTTCTTTAAGGAGCGCAGCAACTCTATCGGGTATTTGCCCGCGTAGTTACGAAAACGTCCATAAAAAGGATCTCCCAGCAAAGAATGCCCAATGGAATTCATATGCACCCGAATTTGGTGGGTCCTGCCTGTCTCCAAACGACACTCGATCAAGCTGAGATAACGAAACTTGCGGCGTACTTCCCAATGCGTGACCGCTCGCTTGCCGCCTTCTTTGATAGCGAATTTCTTGCGGTCTACAGGATGCCTGCCTAAGGGCTGATTAATAATCCCTTTACCCGGCTCTGGACGTCCCCAGACCAGGGCTTCATATTTTCGTGCAACCCGATGCTCAAAAAATTGCAATGCCAAGCCTTCATGGGTTTCCACATCTTTAGCAACCACTAGAAGTCCCGACGTATCCTTATCAATTCGATGCACAATTCCCGGTCGCCCGGCATCTACTTCCGATAATCTGGTATGATATAATAAGTAATTTACCAAAGTATCTTGAGCATGACCCACCGCTGGATGAACGACCATGCCTTTTGGTTTATTCACAATGATCAGATGATCGTCTTCAAAGACGATATCAAGATCATAAGGTACGGCTACCAGTTCCGTGCTTTCCACAGGTAGTGCTTCAAAAGTGATCACATCTCCCGATCGGACCACTGTTTTGGGCGCCAACTTCCGGGAATAACCTTCCAGGGAAACCAAACCGGACTGGATCATCTTTTGTGCCCTGGAACGGGAGGAAATATTCTCATGTTCCGCCAGGACAATATCCAGTCTTTTACGTCCTATAAATTTGCCAACAATAAAGCTATCCATTACAACTCAAATAATTCGTACTGCTCATGATGATATCGATCGGAAGTTTGCAAAGAGATTGAGCCTTTTACTAATCTCTCCATGGACCGATAGGTCTCCATTTCTTCATTTTCCAAATAGTCTGCCACATCCGGGTGCAAGCCCAGCAACAAGCTATGAGGTGCATAGGGGCTGTTCGTTAAGCGAATGATCTCACGATAGATATCATAAATCATTGTCGCCGGAGATCGAATTCTCGCTGTTCCATCACAATAATGGCAGGCGGACCTGAGGTAGCGCCCCAAATTCTCTCGATTACGTTTTCTCGTCATCTCCACCAAGCCAATCTCAGAGATAGGCAGCACTTTAGTGCGCGCCTTATCTCTTTTCAACTCGTCTTTCAGGCACTGGTAAACAGTCTGACGGTTTTCTACCAACTCCATATCAATGAAATCGATGATAATAATCCCACCGATATCTCGCAGCTTCAGTTGATGTACGATTTCGATGACAGCTTCTAAATTTGTCGTTCGAATCGTATCCTCATGACTTTTTTTCCCGATGAAGCTACCTGTATTCACATCGACTGCCGTCAGTGCTTCCGTTTGATCAATGATCAGAGAACCTCCTGACTTCAACCAAACCTTACGGGACAAGGCTTTATCAATTTCCTGGGTAATCCCAAAATAATCGAAAATCCCTGTTTTGCGGGTGAATTGCTTCACCATCGAACTATAACGAGGCAGGTATGAGGTCAAATAGTTCTTAATCTTTTCATATTCATGCGCATCATCAATCACCAGCGCTTCAACATCCGGCGATAACATGTCTCGAATGGTACGGAAGGTTAGGTTCAAGTCCTCATAAACCACTGCTGGTGAGCGATAGGTTTTGAATTTTTTCTCGACATTTTCCCAAGTAGAGATCAAGTAGGAAACATCGTGTTTGAACTCTTCTTCCGACCGACCAGCGGCCACAGTTCTAACAATAAAACCAGTACCTTCAGGTTTCACATTGGAAACGATTTTACGCAATCTGATTCGCTCCTTATCATCACGAATCTGCCTGGAAACACCCACATTATTGACATGGGGCATAAAAACCAGGTTTCGTCCGGGCAGGGTGATATTGCAGGTAATTCTGGCTCCTTTAGTTCCGATAGGACCTTTTGAGACCTGAACCATGATATCCTGTCCTTCTTTAATCAAGGAATTGATATCCTGTCTTACTTTTCGCCTGCCTCCCGTATGCTCTTCAGTCTCCCCATTTTCATTGGAATCAATCACACGGATGTCATCCACATAAAGGAAGCCCGCTTTTTCCAGGCCAATATCCACGAAGGCTGATTCCATACCGGGCAAAACCTTCAAGACTTTTCCCTTATAAATATTGCCTACTACACTTTTCTTTTTTTCCCTCTCATAGAAAAGTTCTGAAACAACCCCACCTTCAACGAGGGCGACACGAATTTCATGTCGAGCGTGGTTGATGATTATTTGCTTTGCCATTTGTTGATTTCCGTTAAAAAACAGCATTCAACGCAACTACCCAACCTAACCTTCAGACCTCCTGCAAATCTTACCCGCTTTTAATACCCCAAAACGTCCACCTTAGTTTACTCTTCAAGTTATCGATAGTCATTCATCATGGATAGATTTAATATTCTCAGGACCTTACCCAATAATTGAACAGTCTTTAAATTGTGTCGTGTTTACTGTTCAACAGTCTCTTTGTTTTGGGTATTTTTTCCAGTTAGCCGTAGTACACTGATGATATTTTATAAGTTTATATTTTTATTGAGTCAGTACAGCACAATGTGGGATTCCATTTACAGGGTCCGCATTGGCTCATTATTCCGCTAGAATGATTTTTTGGAAACCATCCTTGGTAGTTGGAACTAAATCAAATGATTCGACTCTATTTGATGGCTAGCGTTAAATTTGTTCTGTATTAGGTGCTTTTCTCTCACCTTCTAGCTCATAAGGTTTGAGAAGTTCAAGCAATTCACAGACCCATTGGATAGCATGCAATCAGAGTATAAATTCACTCTTATCTAGCCATCTTCCCGGATCATTCTTGGCTTCAGCCCAAAATTACACTTTGATTGAGCTATTTAGAACCAAAAGGATCGTAACTTTTTTTATTTTCTGCTGCAACCTGATTTATAGTTTTTTTTACAATAGCCGCCCTCCTGATGGAAGGGGGCTACCGTCATGGAATAAAAAAACTATATTACTGGATTTTTTGATAAAGATCGATCATTTCGATCACCGTGTTCATGGACTCACTGCCTTTGTTTCCAGCCTTACTGCCTGCTCTTTCGATAGCTTGTTCTATATTATCGGTAGTTAAGACACCGAAAGCGATAGGGACTTGATATTTTAGAGAAACTTGAGCAACACCCTTGCTAACTTCACTGGAAACATAATCAAAATGAGGTGTAGCTCCGCGAATCACAGCCCCTAAGGCCACAATGCCATCATAGTTGCCGCTAGCTGCCAGTTTTTGGCAGGCTAAGGGGATTTCAAAAGCTCCGGGAACCTTGACAATCGTCAAATCCCCCTCATCACCGCCTTGTCTGCGATAGGTATCCAACGCGCCTTCCAATAATTTACTTGTAATAAAATCATTGAATCTGGCAATTACCAACACCACTTTAAAACCTTTGGCGTTGAAGTAACCTTCTAATACCTTGATACTCATTGAAAGCTCCTAGAAAAAAATTGGATCTAGCTCTCAGATTTATCTTCCAAGAACTGTCCCCTAATATTATTTACAAAATTTTAGATAAACCTTGATTGACTGGAGAGTTGCAAACTCTCAATCACCTAGGGGTGTCCGTGAAATTCAAGGATATGCCCCATCTTATTTTTTTTAGTTTTGAGATATTCTTCATTTTCTTCATGAGTCTCCATTTGTAGTGGGACCCTTTCCTCAACATCCAAACCATAGGCTTTCAAGCCGATTATTTTATGAGGATTATTCGTGATTAATTTGATTTTTTTCAAGCCTAGTTGCATCAAGACCTGCGCACCGAAGCCATAGTCCCTCAGGTCGGGTTTAAAGCCTAATTTTTCATTGGCTTCTACCGTGTCAGCCCCTTGGTCTTGAAGGTTATAAGCCTTTATTTTATTAATAATTCCAATACCACGCCCTTCTTGGTCTAAATATAAGATCACCCCTTTACCGGCTTCTTCAATCATTTTCATGGCTGAGTGCAGCTGTTCGCCACAGTCACAGCGAGTAGAACCAAAGACATCACCTGTCAGGCATTTGGAGTGGACACGCACCAGAACGGCCTCATCCGGTTCCCACTCCCCTTTGATTAAAGCAACATATTCTTCATCATTCAATTTATTTGTGAAACCCACAATACGGAAGTCACCCGCAATATGAGTTGGCAACCTAGCCTCAGCTGACCGTTTTACCATTACCTCACGATTGAGTCGGTACTTAATCAGGTCTTCTGTTGTAATAATTTTCAGCTGGTGCAAGTCCGCAAATTTTCGCAGATCGTCATAGCGAGCCATGGTTCCGTCATCATTCATGATCTCACAAATCACGCCACTAGGGTTCAATCCCGCCAAACGTGCCAAATCGACGGAGCCTTCCGTTTGACCAGCTCGACGTAAAACACCGCCTCGTTTCGCGCGCAAAGGAAAGATGTGTCCCGGTACGGAAATATCTTCAGGTTGAACATCCTCTCGGATTGCTGTGAGTACGGTATGACTGCGATCTGCGGCAGAAATACCAGTGGTCACGCCTTCGGCTGCTTCAATGGAAACGGTAAAATTTGTGCCATAGACTGAGGTATTTCTAGCTGTCATCATTGGAAGGCCTAAACGGTCCACCTGCTTTTCGGTTAAAGCAAGACAGATCAGTCCTCTACCATATTTGGCCATAAAATTAATCATCTCAGGGCTCGCCATCTCCGCAGCACAGCACAAATCGCCTTCATTCTCTCGATCTTCATCATCCACCAGGATTACCATTTTTCCTTGACGGATATCTTCGATCGCGGCTGCGACTGTATCAAATTTTTTTCCCATTTTTTTGACCAAATATGAGCACAGACCCCCTAGTTTCAACTATGGGCTCGCAAAAAATAAACTCTAAAAGGGAAATTCCCGTCAGAATTTTATCTCGTGGTATTTTTATAGAACTTTTTTTGGATGATTTAATTCTCTTTTGGAGAACCCAAAAAATATCTTTGAAAATGAATGATTTTTCCCGTTCTTACAATGGTGAAATCAATTATTTTCTTCTTTGTATTGCTTAAGCATTCACCATTTCCCGGAAGTTGTTTGCCACCTTTTCTTTAGACGCAGCATAGCGAAAACTTAAATTTTTCAAGGGTATAATTTCATCCAGCTCATTCACCAATTCTTCACAAGCCAAAACTTTCTCTTGTAATTTAAGGTTCACCCGACATTTTTGCTCCGTCAACACACTCATGGAGACACTGCAACCCCCAGGAAATTGATCAAAAACTTTTTTTATTTTTTGCACTGCTTCCTGCTCAAGTTCCTCAGGTAATTCAATACGAATCAAAGCCGCACGCTCTTGTCGAATCTCCGGTAAAGGTGTGATTTTTTCCACCACTACATTCAGGGAGTCTCCAAAATTATTGATATTTCCATTGATTAAAATAGGATCATCCGTATTCAGAAAGGACTCTACCGCTGGGAAATTTTTAGGAAAAACAACCAATTCGATCGCTCCCCATTGATCTTCAAAGGTCAAAACAGCCATTTGCTTATTTGTCTTCGTCAAGCGAATCACAGTATTAACAATGACTCCTGCCAAGTTCACTGCTTCCCGGTTATTGAAGCTTTTTTCCTCTGTCTTCAGTTGCTGAGTCGTAACAATTCGCCCCAGAGCTTTGATTTCCTCTACGTAAGGATCCAATGGATGGCCTGAAATGAAAAAGCCTAAAGCCTCCTTTTCATACTTCAATCTCGTTTTCTGTTTCCAATCGGAAATATCCGGCAGCTCCAGTTTGGTACGACTTTTTTCTTCTTCCTCTTCCGATAATAAATCAAAGAAGGAGACCTGATTTTCTCGAACCATCGATTTTTCAGCCGCGGCCAAAGCCAAGACCTCATCCATGCCCTCCATGATTCGTTTTCGATTGCCTTCCAGCGAATCAAAAACACCACTTTTAGTGAGTGACTCCAAGACTCTGGAATTTACCTTCGACGTATCAATATTAGAGAATACATCTAAAATCCCCTTAAAGCGTGTGCAACTACGCTTTGCCTCCA
The DNA here is from genome assembly GCA_002401295.1 of SAR324 cluster bacterium. GTDB lineage: Bacteria > SAR324 > SAR324 > XYD2-FULL-50-16 > XYD2-FULL-50-16. The sequence goes on from NVSR01000003.1 coordinate 48,217, forward strand.
TGATACTATTCAGTGCGGTAATTCCCACATTTTTAATCGCGTTCAGTCCAAAGCGGATTTTCCCACTGTGGGTGGTAAAAATCAGATCACTCTCATTAATGTCAGGTGGTAGTACAGGGATTCCCATATTCCGACATTCATTGATCAACTTCACCACACTCTCAGGTCGATTAATATCTGTGGTCAATAATGCTGCCATGAATTCAACAGGATAGTTAGCTTTCAGCCAAGCTGTCTGATAACTGATCAGTGCATAAGCGGCGGAATGAGACTTGTTAAAACCATAGGCAGCAAATTTTTGTATCAAATCAAATATTTGATTGGAAAGGTCCGCTCCAATGTCATTTTCTGCACAGCCATCGACAAATTTGAGTCGCTGTTCCGCCAGAATTTCCGGGATTTTCTTACCTATCGCACGGCGCAAGATATCCGCACCTCCCAAACTAAACCCGGCCAAGACCTGAACAGTCCGCATGACCTGTTCTTGATAAACCATCACACCATAGGTTTCTTCCAATACCTGTTCCATCATCGGATGTTGATAGACAATCTTCTGTCGCCCATGCTTACGCTCAACAAAATCATCCACCATGCCGGATCCCAGAGGGCCGGGTCGGTACAGGGCCACTAGAGCGATTATATCCTCGAAACAATCGGGTCGCAGTTTTTGGATCAAAGCCTTCATCCCATCGGATTCCAGCTGAAAGACACCTGTGGTATCTCCCCGGCAAAACAATTGGAAAGTTTCCTCATTTTTCATAGAAATCAGCGCAATGTCCAACTGATCATCTTGGGCTCGATGTTCATTGATTAATTTAACAGCCCTATCGATAACGGTCAGGTTCCTCAATCCCAGAAAGTCAAATTTAACGGCTCCCTGATCTTCCGCATACTTCATGGTATACATGGACTGAGTGCCATCTCCATTCGTTTGAGTACAAATAGGCATGACATCAGTGATGGGGGAATTCATAATAATCACCCCTGCCGCGTGGGTAGAGAGGTTTGAGTTCAGCCCTTCCAAGGCCAGGGCGGACCTCAGTAACTTTTGCTCTTGCTCTGTTCCATGCTCTGCCAGTTCCTTCAACAGCGGCTGCTTTTCCATGGCCTCTGCAATAGTAATCCCCAAATCATCAGGGATTAGCTTGGCAATTTTATCAGCGTCTGCATAACTGAAGTCCAAGACCCGACCCACACCTTTAATCGCTCCCTTGGCCTTTAAAGAGCCAATGGCGGAGATTTGGCAAACTCTTTCCTTACCATATTTTTGCTTTACATAATTGATCACCCGTTCACGGCCTTCCACCTCAAAATCCACGTCAAAGTCAGGCATGGAAACACGTTCTGGATTCAGGAATCGCTCGAAAAGCAAATCATATTGGATGGGGTCGATATCCGTGATGCGCATGGCGTAAGCAACGATAGAACCAGCTCCAGATCCACGCCCCGGCCCAACAGGAATATCGTTATTTTTTGACCAGTTGATGAAATCCGCTACAATCAGGAAATAACCGGGGAAGCCCATCTGGTTAATGATACCCAATTCAAACTCCAAACGTTCAAAATACTCAGTCCTCTTTTTTTTCCCTTCTTCCTCTGACCACTCGTAGAGGATGTTCAATTTAAGCAACCGTTCTTCCAGTCCTTGCTCAGAATCCTTGACCAGTTCATCTTCTAAGGTCATGCCCTTCGGCACGGGATAATCAGGTAGAAAATATTTCTTATTCACCAAATCTAGTTCGCAACGGTCTGTAACAATTCTGGTATTGGTTAGACATTCCGGTGGCAGCTCTTTAAAAGCCTGCTTCATCTCATCTTCATTTTTGATGTAGATTTCTGATGTTTGAAGTGGCCTGACACCGGGATCGGTGACTTTCTTTTGCCAACCCATGAGCTGCAATAAATAATGGGCCTCCGCATAGTCCCGAGTCGGATAATGGCAATCATTCGTTCCGATCAAGGGGATATCCAGATCCCGAGCCACCTGAATCAATCGTGGGTTAATCTGATCTTGCTCCACCAGACCATTGGCTTGCAATTCGATGTAGTAACGATCTTCAAAAACCTCAGAATACCACTTGGCAACCCGACGAGCCTCTTCTTCCTCTCCGTCCCTCAGCCTTTTAGCCAGTTCCCCACCCAGGCAGGCGGAGAGAGCAATGATGCCTTTATTGTATTTTTCTAAAATCTCATGATCCAAGCGGGGACGGCCATAGAACAAGCCTTCTGTATAGCCCAAACTGGCCAACTTGATCAGATTCTGGTAGCCTTCCCGGTTTTCACACAACAAAACGGTATGAAAGGCATTAGGCCCGGAGCGCGCATACTTCCTCTGAGTGCGATGCCCTAAAGCCACATAAGCTTCCATGCCGATGATAGGCTTGATGGAAGACTTTTTCATTTCTTGAAAAAATTCAATAGCACCATGCATATTCCCATGATCGGTGATGGCACAGGCGTCATAATCCATGGCACTCAGAATTTTACCAAGGCCTTTGATCTTATTCGCCCCATCCAGTAGGGAATACTGAGTGTGGAAATGTAAGTGAGTAAATTGGGAAGACATAATAGAAGATTTTGTTATAATTTTTACTTTTCGGGAGTATTTGTATTGATGGGGAGAATGATGTTCTTTAAGCTATCTTTTTCTATAACTTACTTCAGTAACATGAAAAACCCAAGTCTTCTACTCCAGTACCAGCTAAAATCGTTGAATTTAATGAGAATATTTTTCTATTCCCTCTTAGTGAGCTTTTTTTTGTGGTCTTCCCCCGGAGTTTTGTGGGCCAAGCTGATTGAGCCAGCAGGGCTAGAACGAAAGATTTTGGATAGTTACCGGAAGGTCTTCCAGCTCAACCTGAATATTCAAGTCACTATTTATGATCCGGAAGCATTCCAGCCACTAGAGGAAGAAAATGTTGAGCTCATCCAGCCTCGTGAAATCCCCGGGCAATCCTACCAGCAACGAATTTTTTGGGTCAGGGACGAATACTTGGGAATTGAAACCTTGGATCAAAAAGGAACCCCTCTACATATCTTTTTTGAGGAGGGCGAGCAACAACTAGCCCAGCAACTCCAGGTTGGCAGGAATTTCCAAATAATTGACTTACAGTTCCCTCATTTCTTGTTTTATACCAAACTGACGTCAGTCTTGAGCAGTCAGTTGCACCAAACAGGCATCGCCATGAATCAAATTCGGATGCAACAGCGAGAAAATAGGATGGTCTATCAGTTGGGCACGGAAACTGAAAATATCCTGGTCAATCCTGATAATTTTAGAGTCATTGAAATCAACCGATTGTTACAGATTAAAGGCAGGTATTACCCTTTTAAGGTTGTTTTTCGAGACTGGGATAAGTTAAAAAAGAGGATTCCAAGAACAACTCGTTTTTACATCAATTCCCGTTTGTTCAAAGAGATTAAAGTCACCAACTTGGCTTATCGCGGGATTGCGCAGAGAAGAAATCAATTTTTCAAACGTTATTGGAAGCTTCTTTTTAAAAGATCCGATGTTCCTGTAGAAATCAATTTTGCTCAGTAATTTATTATTCACAGGGACTTGGGAGCAACTTAGCATCGAGTTTTTCCCTTCCATACATCAACCTTAAGCTCTTAGTATTGCCTTGAAAACAGCAGTTCGATCCACTTTATGTCTATTACTCTTATTGATCTCAGCCTCTCAAATCCTTGCTGCTGAGCCTTACGATAGAATCCGTTTTTTCCTTAACAATCGGATCATCACCCAAAATGAAATTGAAACCAGGCTCTATGAAGACGCTCGACGCCAGCCAGTGAAGGCGTCCACTGCTGTGGAAAAAGCAAAGCTCCGACAAGCCGTCGTTGATAACTTGATCCAGGAGACTTTACTCGACATTCGAGCGGATGAGTTACTCATCAATGTCTCTGAAAATATGCTGAGTGATGAAATCGAACAATTTAAAAAACAAAGAAACCTAACTCAACTTACCTTTGAAGACGTCCTGGAACAGCAGCAGATATCTCTGGCACAATTCAAAAAAGTTCTGGTTCGTAAGATCAGACAAAGACAGGTCATTTCTCGGGAAATTCACTCTAAAATCCAAGTTGATCAAGAGCAGTTGAAACGGGATTATGAGCAGAAGAATCAAACAATCAGACAAGTCAGAGCGCGACATATTCTGTTACGTCTAAGTCCTCAAGCCTCGTCAGAGCAGTCAGAGCAAGTTCTGAGAAGGATTCATGCTATTAAAGAAGAAATTACAGCTGGTAAGCCCTTTGCGACTATTGCGAGTCTGTATTCAGAGGATCCTTCCGCAAAGTCCAATCATGGTGATTTAGGCTTTTTTCAGAAATCACAAATGGTCAAAGAGTTCTCTGAGGTTGCCTTTCAATTGCCATTGAACACCATCAGTGATCCCGTACGAACAAGCTTTGGTTTTCACCTGATCGAAGTCTTGGAGAGTAAAGAAAGCCCTGCCGCTCCTTTTAGCAAAGTCAAAGGCAAGCTGCAGCAGCAAGCATATCAAAAAATCTATGCTCAAAAGTTCAAAGAATTGATCCAATCCTTAAGAAAAAAGGTTAAAATTATTGAAAAATAATTGATGGATTTAGCCGCTTAAGAACTTGAAAAGAAATAAACCTCCTGATTCCTGGCATACTCCATAGGGGAATGTGGAAGGAGACAGCATTTATTGACCACCAAGTTCTTTACTTCACCAATAGCAAATCAAGAAAAATGCGAAACCAAACGATTTTTTTTTTGAAAGCCTACGCACTACTTCTCCTGGTTGCTTTAACCCTGACTGTAGAAGTAGTGGCCCAATCTTTTCTCAGTCAAGCTCCGCTCCCACAAAAAAATACGGTGACTCAGGAAGAGTTAGCTTTTGATGCGCTCAAAGCCTCTCAGGAGCCGGAAACAGTGGATGTGTTAGTAAGCGACCAGTCTCCACTTTTTTTGACGCCCAGTTTTCTATCAAAAATCAATCAATTGATCGAGAACGCAAACTATCGTCCCGCGTTATTTCAATTGCTGGAATATCCCGTTCAATTTGAAGCAGAGATCACTGCGGAAGAAGAGTTTGATTTGCTGGAGCATCGCCTTTTCCTACTCATCAAAGTTCACTACCTCTTGAATGAGTCTCAGGAATCCCTCTCCCTGGCTCAAGATTTCCTTGAAAATTATAGCAATGGCCTAAACTATTACCAAGTTTATTACTATTATGCCGCTACATTGAATGCTTTGAAACAACCCTTGGAATATACATCACTCATCACTGAGCAATTTTTCGAAGCACTCACACTGGATAAAAGTACTAAATTACGCAGTTACTTGGTTCAAGATGCTCTGAATAAGAAAGATTTTTACACAGCCCTAAGCTTTCTGGAAGATGATTTCGGTAGTTTTATTCCGTCTTACGAACAGTGGTTCAGTAAAATTGTAGAGAAAATTGAGAACTATGAGGAGATCGAAAACCTACTAATCAGTTATGACACACCATTGATCAGTTCACAATTGTATCTGCGCAAGGTTCAATTGTTGATCCGAGATTATCGTTATTTGGAAGCTTATGATTTCACCAACCTTCTCATGCAAAGTGACGATTTCAATGTTCAATTATTTGGTGAGTTGCTGAGCCAACAAGAAATGCTCGATACGGCATTAAAGACGCAGCCTTATAAGATAGGCATCATCCTGCCTTTTAGCCACAAGCGCTTTAAGTCACTTGCCAATCAGGTTCGAGATGGTTTGGAGCTTGCCCTGCAGGATTTCACGATGGAAGGAAAACCGATTCAACTGGTTTTTCAAGATTCAATCCCAAAGAAGGACAAAACTATTACCTCCAAGAAAGCTCGTTATGAGCAAAGTCGGGAGCACATGCAAGACATCATCCAGAAATTAGTWTTGGAAGAACAGGTGATTGCAATCCTKGGYCCCCTCACCAAAAACAAYTCCTTACTAGCGGGRGAATTTGCGGAAGCCTATCGGGTYCCTATTTTGTCTTAYTCTTTAACGGAAGATATTGGAAAAAGTCTGCCCTAYCTCTAYCGTTTCCAACGAAGTAAAGTYCGTGAAGCAAAGACCTTAGCTAATTATGCTGCAGACTACCTGAACGCTAAACGCTTTATCCTTTTCTACCCTGCTGGCAAGACGGGTTTTCGCTCTATGCAGGCCTTTGCGGATCAAGTCACCAGCCGAGGAGGAAAAATTGTGGGTGTTTCCAGAGTGCAGCGCCAACAAAGTGACTTCAACAATAGCTTTCTCAGTATGACAGGTGGATACAGAAGTATTTCAGAGGAAGAAGAATTAGAGTTGGAACAGTCTCGGGAGCGTTTGCCTCCTGTAGTGGACTTTGACGCTGTCTATGCTCCTCTACCTCCCAAGACGTTGAAGATCATCAATTCCTTCCTCAGACTTTTTAAAGCGGACAAGACTTGGGTTTTAGCAGGCAGTGCGGTTAATGTTAAAGAGAACCAGTTAATGGACAATACCCGACGACTGCGTTTTGTGGATACCTTTGCCATCAGCAGTGAACGAACATTCTTGCAACCTTTCTATGAAGCTCACTGGCGCAACTATAACTTTCGCCCCCATTATGATCCCCCCACATCCTATACCTTCTACGGCTACGAATCCCTGGAACTGCTGACAAAGTTACTCAATAACCCTCAGCGGCATTATAGAGAGTCCTTAAAAAGGGCGATTGATGAACTCAAAGATTTCCCTGTCTTAACGGGAACCATCAACGCTCAGCCCAATGGAGAACTTAGCAAGGAATTGAAAGTTTTAAAAATTAAACGAAAGAATACGGTTTCTGTTTTTTAAAGGAAGGAAAAGCAGGCTGGAGGGTATGAGGAGGGGGCTTGAGGCAAATACAGCAAGGGAGTGATGCTCACCCCTCGCTGTATTCAAAATCAACTATTTCCGGGTTTATTTCCGGACTTTTTGATAATTTTTCAAATAGTCATAGATAGGTGCGTCAGCTTGGAGGATCAATTTAGTATTTTTCCCCAAGAGGACCTCATAACTATCTAAGCTCGTCAGGAAAGCATAGAATTCAGGATCTTTGTTATAGGCCTTACCATAGATCGCTGTAGCAGCCCCATCAGCCTTTCCTCGAATGGTCTCAGCTTTTTTATAAGCCTCCGAAACAATTGTCTTCAGGTCTTTTTCCATGGTACCCAAAATTTCAGCCTTATTGGCTTCACCTTCCGATCTTTTTTGCGCGGCAATTCGCTGTCGTTCCGAAATCATCCGAGTATAAACCGTTTCTCGAACTTGCTGGGTGTAATTAATCCTTTTCACCAGTACATCCAACAACTCAATCCCAAAACCTTTCGTTGTTTGTGCTACACTTTCTAAAACCAACTCGGAAAAGCGATCACGTCCGACCAAGACCTCTTCCATTGCTTCCGTTTCTTCATTCGTAGACTGATAAGATACTTTCCAATCAGAACTTCTGATGATCTCAATCAGATTATTCTTGGTGACAAAATCCCGTACCGCACCATTGATCAAATCATTCAAGGCCAAGGTCGCACGATTCATATTATTCATCCGCTGTAGGAACAATAAGGGATCACTAATCCTCCAGCGAGCCGTGGTGTCCACCCAGATGTATTTTTTATCACTCGTTGGGATTTCATTGGGATCTCCATCCCATTTCAGGATCCTTTTGTCGAAGAAAAGCACCTTTTGAACAATAGGGATTTTAAAGTAGAGCCCGGCTTCTGTGGTGGCACCACCCACGGGTTCTCCAAATTGAGTGATGATGACTTGCTCTCCCTCATCCACAATATAAAAGCTGTTAAAGCCCACAAATGCGATGGCGAGGGCAACAAAGATGCCAAACATGGATCGATTCATTTCTTTTTTTCTCCTGCTGTAATTTTCAAGAAGTTATTTTATTTAACTATAGGGGAAAGTGCATTACCCGATAGATTCAGCAATGGAAGAATCCCTTTACTTTCCTGATCGATGACAATCACCTCTTGTAATTCAGGCAAAACCTTTTTTAAGGTTTCCACATACATACGGGTACGGGTCACTTCTTCAGCATTTTTGTATTCCTTGTAGATCGCATTAAAGCGGGCTACATCTCCCTGAGCATTATTCACTCGTTCCACAGCATAACCTAGAGCCTCTTCTTCCATTTTCTTGGCTTCACCACGCGCCTTGGGGATTTTCTCATTGGCTTCTTTTTGCGCCTCATTACCCAAACGGATCTTATCCTGGTCCGCCTCGTTCACTTCATTAAAGGAAGGCCGTACTGAATCCGGTGGGTTCAAGTCCTGTAGCTGCACGACAACTATTTGCATCCCTGAATTATACTTATTCAATAGTTCCTGCATTTCCAGGCGAGTGGAAACGGCTAGTTCTTCACGATTATTCAATACATAATCAAACCCACGATTTCCCACGAGTCGACGCACTACAGATTCCGAGACGTCACGAACCGCTGCGCGAGGATTTTCAATGTTGAAAAGGAAGCTTTCCGGATCTCGAATTTTGTATTGGACGACCCAATTCAACTGGACCACGTTTTTATCGGAAGTAATCATCAAGGACTCCAGGTCCAAGGAGTTGGAAGCCGTTGTAAAACCACGGCGAGTCGTGGGAGCAGCCCCTCGAAAACCAAACTCTTCTTTCCGAATACTACCGGTATCAACCTTAATTACTTTTTCTACGATAGGAATCTTAAAATTAAGTCCCGGTTGAGTAATATGACTGTACTTCCCAAAACGTAGCACTACTCCTTGCTCTCCCGGCTGAATTTGATAAGCAGCCTGAAAACCAAGGTAAAGGATGACAAACAAAAAAATGAGTATCCCCGGATTTAAACCTCCAGTGGGCTTTTCTTCATCATCTCCGCCAGCAGGTGAGGGCTTATCTCCACGCAAACTGCCTATAATCTTCTTAATCCCTTGCYGGATAATATCATCCAGATCGGAAGGTTTATTCCCTCGGTTTCCCCAGGGATTATTATTATCCGACATGTAAAATCTCCTTCGTATAATTTGGCTGCTTTTTAAAGCTCTAAAAAACTGAATCGCTTTCTATCACAGGCAGATTCTTGTGATGCAGCATTGATTTTCTTGCAAAATTCAAAATTCTGTCAAGAAAAACCAAAACTAGTTTTCAGCTTTATTTTTTTAATTTTAAAAGTTATTTTAAATCAAAGAACTAACTTAGAATCATATCCGCTTTTTTTTTTAATAAGAGCGATAATTTTTTCGACGTTTTCTTTGAAATTGCGTTACGGCACGATTGTGTTCCTTATAGTTGCTGGAAAACTTATGCCGCCCATCTCCCATTGCCACAAAATAAAGATAATTCGTTTTAGCCGGTTGCACTGCGGCAATCAACGCCGCTATACCGGGATTCGCAATCGGTGTAGGAGGTAATCCTTTAATTTTGTAAGTATTATAAGGTGTCCTTGTTCGTAGTTGCTTGCGTGTAAGGTTCCCATCAAATTTATCAATTCCATAAATTACAGTAGGATCTGTTTGTAATTTCATTTTTTTCTGCAAGCGATTATGAAACACCGATGAAATTATTTTTCGTTCCCACGCTTGGCCTGTCTCTTTTTCAATGATGGCTGCCAAGATTACGGCTTCATAATAGCTCAAATTAACGTTCGAAGCCAATTGAGCATAGTCCTGAGGTATCCTTTGCAAGAAGTTGCGGACCATAGCCGCCAGCACTATTTTTTCCGAAACCACTTGTGAGAAGAAATAGGTATCTGGGAATAAATAGCCTTCCAGGATCAATATATTTTTAGTCAATCCCAGGGATTGGATAAAACTCTGGTCATCACTCAAGGCCAAAAAATTTTCCACTTTCCCCAAACCCAATTTTTGTAGTAGCTGAAAGATCTCCGTCATTCTCCAGCCTTCGGGGATGGTCACTTTGACCATTTGCTCCGATCCTTTATTGAGGATATCAATCAGTTGACCGACAGATTTTTGACTCTTAATTTGATAGTAACCTCGTTTGAAGCTTTTACTTTTCCCCAAAGCTACGGAGTACCATTTAAAAAACTGCCGTGACCGAATCAGCCCCTTACTCTCCAGCTTGGTTGCAATTTGATTCAGTCCCTCTCCCTGGTTGATTTTAAGCACCGTAACTTGCCCGGCTTTACCATAGGGTTGATGGATCATCCCCAAAAAGAGAGCTCCACCTAAAATACCGATCAATATTCCAAAGATAAGAATCCACTTTTTCATAATCATCTCTAAAAGTTGGTGCCGCTAGATTTTATTTAATTTTGGAAACTTAAGTTTCCCTCCTAGTTGGACTGCGATTTGCCCAGACTGATTGGTATAGGGTTTTAGCATATTTCCCACAAACCCAAGCTCCGCCTGATACTTGTCCTTCAGCTTAGCGACTATTGTTAAGTTTAGTTTTGAGTTGTTAATGGCTGTAATTTTCCCTTGGATATCCCCACTAACTTTTACCGCAATATCACCTTTTGTGCGTAAGTCTACTGTTAATGAATTGTCCTGATAAGCTAACTGTATTTGTACTTTTTGAAAACTCGTATCCGGTATTTCAAAGAAAAGAGGCATAACCTTTGGGTTACCCGATACTACCAGCTCTTTTACCTCCAGTTTCAGACTGGACGATAAGGGAGCGAGTGAAGAGGATAAACGAAGCTGACCATCTCCATTCAAGGAAGGATTTGAAAGAATCAAGCCTGTTTTCCGCAACCATAAGTTTCGATTGGGCTGAATATCATGGAATTTAAAATGGATACTTTTTTCAGACAAGAAAGCAATTTTCCCCTCAATGATACCATCATAACATTCTATTTTGAAAGGGATCGCCAAAGAGGATAAGAGAGACCAAGGGTCCAAACGCAATTCCAATGCTTGCAACCTGAGTAGCTGTTCGCTATTTGTGTTCCCTACTGCTTTGACTAACAGCTCCTCAACACTGATCCCCCAAACTCTGGTTTTTGCCTGCAAAATAGAGATTTGGTATCCCTTAGGCGCAGACCGATTCAGTTGAAATTCAAGCCAACCAGAAAGTGCTGTGGATGAAAGGTGGAGCCAAAAAGAAAAAATGACTACACCGATGAACACACAACTCCCAAGGGTTGTTTGTAGAGTTCTTTTCAGTATCATCTGCTGGCTAAACTTATATTTGCCCGGAGCAATTGGTTATTTTGAAAGGAAGGGCTCAACTCCATACTCTCAATCAGCATAGTCGGCTTCATATTTTCTAATTGATAAGTTAATTGGACAAACTCAGTGAGGTTGAGCAAATCAAGCCTTAACACGAGGCGCTGACCGTTTTTAGGACTGTCGCCAATGCTGATTCTTGACTTGGATTTCAACTGCAGTCGCCTGAGTACTTGATCAACTCTACGACTCAATTTGGGGATCGATCCCCTACTTTGATTTTTATAGAATTTTAACTCCTGCCCCAAAAGACCAATCTGCTGAATCTTGCTTTCTAAGGCCAGATTCTGCTGTATAGTCCTCTGATGCTGTTCTAAAACAGGTGTATAAACAAAGCGGTAAATCAAGAGCGGCAGTAAAACCACCCCACCTATCAGTAACCACAGTTTTTCCCGACGGCTTAAATCCATTCTAAATACCTAAAGTGATCGAATTGAAATGGAAAACCTGATCGTTTCATCCCCCAAACTTTGTTGATTAATCTTTATTGAATATTCTGGGGATGAAAAAATTTGATGGAACTGATCTTTCAGCAAATCAAACTTAACAGGAGAAATAACTTTTCCCTGTATCGTAATTACTTGAGGACTATAAGAGAATTTATCCAGGTGCAAAGAAGGAGTCTGCTGCTTCAACAAAGAGATTTTTTTTAGCAGTTTGGAGACATGATATTCTCTCTTGCCAAAACGCTTGGCTAGTTGTTGCTTCTCCTGTTCCCCTTTCAAGCGTTCCTTGAGCACATAAATCGCATTGCTTCTGGAGACCCCTTTAGGCAAATATTGGCTCACTCGCCGTTCATATGCTTGATTCAACACTTTTTGTCTTTCCTGAAGCTGGAAAATTTCATATCCCAGACTACCCATATAAAGTCCAATACAAGCTAATAGAATTCCTGCGGAAAGCATCAACCCTTTCGCGTACTTTTTAAGGTCTTCAAAAATGAGTAAATTAGGTTGGAATAGATTGATTCGCTTCTTACTGGAAAGCAGGGAAGGTGAAAAAAGCTCTTCCAGGTTCACTGAGAATTGAGGCCAAGTTTCCGTAGCTGTGGGCAAAATTTCCAGACGTCCCTGCTCCTCCTGATGAACAGGAAGGCCTTCTTGAGTATCCCAAAGACACTCTTCTATCTCAGTCTCAGTCAGTAAAATGGAAGCAACCTTTTGATTCACCTCACGTTGAAAAAGCACAAGATCTTTCTCCTGTTCCCCGTTACTTTTTATCTCAACGGAAGAAAAACCTACCAGAAAACCTTTCCTATAGACAAAAAAGCGCGCGATATCTTTTTCCCAAAGAATGCTAAGGCAGTCCTGTGGTGTAGATTTTTCCTGAAGGTGTAAGTCCAACAAATTATTCAGAGCCAGGAACCATTGAATCTCTCCCCCAGCGGTTTGTACTTTCTCCACTAACGCATGCAGCAGGTCCTTTTTGATTGCGTAGCCACCGACTTGAGTCCGAGCGATCTCTTTATCTCGCCGGTGGTAATAATCGAAGTAATATTCTGAGGCACTGTAAAGTAAAGCATTCTCCAGTTCAAATCGGAGAATGTTATCTACTTTTCTTTTTGTAATCAGAGGGAAGCTAAAATAGAAAGGGGTCAAAAAGCTCCGGTCCAGCACAAAACTGACTTTTGTCCCCTTAAGATCTGATTTTTCAGTGAAGACAGTGAAAACCTGATCAATAAAGTCAGAACTTCCCGGTGTTTTTGTAAGATAAACAGAGGATTCCACAGAGGTGGAATCCGGGGAGTAGAGGAGAGCAAAGCGCTCTGTCAATAATAGATAGAGATGTCGCATGAATTTTAGAGAATATCCTAGATAGCTTCCGCGAACTCACCTATCTTCCGAAACTTCTGATAGCGGTCCTCAATCAATGCTTCTGGAGATAAAGAAGAAATTTCTCGATAATGCTCCATTACTATTTGCTTCAACGTTAATAGCGCTTCCTTAGGAGCTGCATGAGCGCCCCCTCTTGGTTCTGGAATCACTTGATCAATCACATTGAATTTAATCAGATCTTGTGCGGTATACTTCAATGCTTTGGCCGCATCCTGTGCTTTGCTACCGTCTCCCCAAAGGATGCCCGCGCAGCCTTCCGGAGAAATCACAGAATACATGGAATGTTCAAACATTAAGACACGGTTAGCCACACCTAAGGCTAGAGCCCCGCCACTGCCGCCTTCACCGACCACCACAGAAATAATAGGGACAGTCAGGCCAGCCATTTCACGAAGGTTGACGGCGATAGCCTCTGATTGCCCTCTTTCCTCGGCACCAATCCCGGGATATGCGCCGGGAGTATCAATCAAGGTCAGGATTGGGATCTGAAATTTATTCGCCATACGCATTAAGCGTAATGCCTTGCGATAGCCCTCGGGGTGAGGCATACCAAAATTCCGCTTCACATTCTCGGCGGTATTACGTCCCTTCTGATGCCCCACAACAAGGAAAGATTTCCCATCAATCTTACAGAAGCCGCCAATAATAGCCGGATCATCTCGAAAAGCGCGATCTCCATGCAGCTCAATGAAACCTTGAGTGCAATGCTCGATAAAATCTAGAGTATAAGGTCGACCAGGATGACGGGCTAGCTGTGATTTTTGCCAACTATCCAGCTTGGAATAAGTAGATTTTTCCAACTTATTCGTTTTTTGCTCCAACTTCCGAATTTCATCCACCAAGCTGATCTGTTCCTCCTCCTGAAGCCGTCTCAGCTCTTCAATTTTATTTCGCAAGGCGATAATCGGCTTTTCAAACTCTAAAATAAACATTCTTTTTTCAAATTGATAAAGTTTTGAATTGTCGCCCCGTGGGGAACGTGCTTAACGGTTCCTTGGTTCATCCCAATGCGGCTGCGGGGACTGCTTCGGATGGGCTATTGTCCACACCTTTTGAAACGGAATATAAAAACTCATTCAAAACATTAGCCATATTCATCATGGTTGTTTTTTTCTTCTTAATCGTCACAATGTCAACATCCAGTAACAACCCGGGCTGTACATGGTAAGGATTAATCTGTGCGATGAATTCGTCAAACTGTTCTTGTAAGAATTTTAGTCGAGTTTCCACAATCCGTCGAGTTTCTACAGTTTCTGGCGTGATCTCTTTTTCATCGGCATAAACTCTTCTGAGCTTCTCCAGCATCAAAGGGAAACGGGCTCTTATTTCTTCCAGTTTAACTTCTTCCGTGGGATTAGACTCACCAACGATCGTATCTTTGGGTGGAATGAAATTAATTTCATTCCATAATCTCTTGGTTTCCTGTCTAAGCTCGGGCTGGCTCTCCTCTGTTTTGCCACCAAACCTTCTTTTTTTCGTCACGGGCTCAGGCGCGGATTGTAACATCTCATTGGATAAAGTTTCCCAATCCTTCTTACCTCTCTCATCCCGATCGGTAGTATAAATACTATGGCAGACATCCCACAGCTGCATGACCTCACAACGCATTTCTTCGATTTGCGTAGAATAGGCTTTTCGTAAGGCTGTCAGTTGCTCTTGATCGTAGTAGATCAAGTGAATGGCATAACGTTCATCAGGCAGGCGAGTGACCTCTTCCTCCTCGTATTCACGAATGACACATTCCCGTGCGTTTTTATAATTTTCAATGAACTGATACCCCATTTTACTGGTATCTAAAATCGTGGTGATCGTATTCACTGCCGTATTGAATCCACGATTGCGGATGTTCGCGTTATCAATAATTTTCTTGATATTTTCACGAATTTTTAGGCCATCATGCTCGGTAGACTGAATTTCCGCCTGGATTCCATCGACAGCATCCAAGAATTTTTTGGCTACAAACTGATATCTTTTAGAATCCCGTTCCTTATCATCAGAAACATATTTCTCCATGATCCGAAATCGTTCAAAGAGCTTGTCGGAATCATTCAGCTGTTCACGGCCTTCCTCTGCGAGCTGACCATTCAATTGGTCCAACTCTTTATCAATATGATTGTGAATATTCTTGGCAACAATATCCTTGATCAGAGATTTTACCGGCACTTGATAGGGATAGATACGGCTGATCAGTTCAGAATCCAAAATACTAATGGATAACTTCAAATCCATCACTGTTTTGGGACGACGGGTATTGTCTCGAAAAGAGCACTTCACAATAGCGTATGAATTTTCCCCTCGAACAAAGGCACCCACGTCTGATTTCTCACGTAATAATGCTTTCGTATGATTCTCTAAATCAGCAACACCACGCTGGATATGTTCTTGTAATTGTCCATGCATATTGACTACGGACTGTTCTACCTTGCCCGTATTAAAAATACTTGAGCCACCGATACGATCCAGAATTTCCGTAATTTCCCGAGGATTGTATTGATTGAGGACGCGGACCTCCTCTTTATCAACCAAATCGCGAAACTTTTTACCCATCTCATCTTCCATCGTGACGATGTAGCGATTGAGCATATTTTGAAAGTCTTGATTAAAGTAGTTATGCAGCTTGGACTTGACTGAGCCCATGATATCCAGTTTTTCCAGGACTTCAGGGGGAAGTTTTACATGGATATGGTTCAAGATCTTATCCACTTCCTCATCAATCACCACTTTGGCTTCTTCATACTCATCGCGATTTTGCCGATTCAAACTATTTCTAGAACCAACGGCACTTGGCTTTTCCGGATGAATAAAATTTGGACCCTTTCCTATGGTTTCTCGAGCCATTGGCTACTCCCCTAAATTAATGCCTAAAATTCAAATATTTCTTCACAGGCCTCCTGGGCTGGCCTCACACGTCCCCACATCCGCCATAAATCAACTCACGACGTTTCTTCTATCAAGCTCCCTTATTACCAAGGGGTTGAACTAATTGCAACTATATTGAACCAGAATAGCGTACATATAGGGTTTTCTGTGAACGTACGTTCTCGTCGTCCCTTGTCACTACAATGATTTGGTTGTTTTCTTCCGTGAGATCCAACTCAAGGGAAAAACGTACCTTCTTTCTGTTCTGGCCATCTTTAAAGTTTTTATAAAATACCTTTTTCTTACTATTAAAGATGTACATATCCTTCACTCCCTTATCATCAAAAATATCCCCACTGATGCGGTAGCTTTGCAGTTTACTCGTCAATGCCGGATGCCGTAATTCGATTTTAGGCGCTTGATTGGCTACCAGGGTACGCGAATCCTGTACGGGTAATTTAAACTGTTGATTCACTGAACTCAAAGGAAATGTTCCATCAATGATATCCAGAGAAAAGTCCAGATTGTCGTCAGAAGGTGAGCTTTTCAAGTCAAAGGTAAAATAAATACTTTGTTTTTCACCTGTCTTTAAAGAATCTATCTTCTGGCGGCCCTTTTTCAAGAAGACTTTTTTCCCTTCACCATTCTTCAAGAGCAGTGTTAAGGAGCCGGATTCTCCCTTGCCAAGGTTCTCTACGTCAACCCTTACTGCAATCGTTTCCTGGCTTTGTAATTTACCATCCCCATTACCAACGGAGCCGTGAGTTCCATCTTCCAGGGTAGAGATCGTATAAAAGAATATAGGCCTTTGTTTTGCCTGAATTTTGATGGAAAATTCCGTTTGATGGACCTCCCTTTTTTCCTGATCCGTAAACTTAAATCGGATCAAATCATTTCGAGAGAGGGCAGACTCTGAAATTTTAATGGGTAGGTACCACTGTTTGGTTTCTCCCTTTTCCAATTTTCCAAAAGCAAACTGGCGGTCACTAAAGTTAAAGTTCTTGGACTCCGTCGTGGCTAACAGACGAGACAAAACGGTACTGCCCTGATTGGTAGCTTGTAGATAGAGTCGAATCTCACTATTCGCCGGTACAGCGGTGGTGATTTCCGTCCAGTTTTCTTTACCATCCAGCTCACCCTTAATTTCCATCCATGCTTGGCTGATCAGCTCAGCGCCGGACTTTGTATCATAAGATTTCCAATCAGTAGAGTACTCACTAAACTTACCGATCATCTTTTCTTCCTGGACTTTTTCTTCAGATTCCACAAAGTCCAAGGCTGTTTTTAGCAGATGCTTAAAGTCCTGTTTCTGATTGGTAAAAAGAATACTCCGAGCTGTTTGAACCAGAAAGTCCTTTTCCAACCTTCTCTGCTTCATTTTTTCTAAATCTTCTTCCTCGTCTTCTTTCTCATCCTTATTTTTGGGTTTCGTTTCATCTTCGTAGAGGTAGAAAGTAGTTTTTTCCGCCACTTCAACCTGGTCTCCCCATTCAGCAAAATTACGATCCAGGCTATTTTCCGCCCGACTCGCTGGTGGTGGAGTGACTCTAAGTAGGTCTGGAGAAACGTAGCGTGGCAACACTGCAATATGCGGTGTGACACCAACAGACTGAATTGAGATTCGCCCCGGGGTCAAATATTTGGAAGTCGTTAGTTTTAAAGCGGCCCCTCCCGGCATAGGAATCACCTGTTGTACGGAACCTTTTCCAAAAGTCTGCGCCCCAATGACTACAGCTCTCTTATTCTTTTTCAGCGCGGCAGTGACAATCTCAGAAGCCGATGCGGAGCCATTGTTAACCAATACAATCATTGGAATATCCATTAAACTACGGAACCAATGAGCAGAATAACTTTTCACATTACGTGGCCCTCGTGAATCCAGCCCGGCCGTTGAAACAATTTCACCACTGTCAAGAAAACGATCACTCACTCGAATGGCCTGATCCAATAAACCACCCGGATTGTTCCTTAAATCTAAGATCACCCCTTGAAAATCTTGTAGGTCATAATCCAGTTTTTCCAGGGCACTATTGATTTCAGTTAATGTATTCTTCTGAAATGTTTTAATTTTAATATAGCCTACCCTTTTTTTCTTCATGGTGAAGACATGAGACTCAACACTGGTGATCTTGATGAGAGCTCTGGTAATCACATACTTTTTTGCGGAGGTATAACCTTCTCGTAAGATATAAATAACGACCTTTGTCCCCTCTTTACCTCTGAGTTTAGAAACCGCATCAGACAGGGACATGTTCACCGTTGATTCATCATCAATTTGAACAATTTTATCTTTGGATCTCAGTCCCACTCGTGAAGCGGGAGTATCATCAATGGGAGCAATAATGGTCAGGTGGCCATCCCTCAAACCAATCATCATCCCCACACCGCCAAAATTCCCCGAAGTATTCGTGGTAAAGTCGGAATAAACTTCAGGAATCAAAAGCAAAGAATGAGGATCCAGTTTGCGAAGAAATCCATTGATCAGGGAGTAATCGACAGTCTCTTGCTTTTCATCTGCCTCGAGGTGTTTTTTTGTGAAACGAGCAACTGCCTGTAAAATTTGATTCAGCCCCTCCGTATTTTTCGGTGCTACAAATTCAAAATTTTGACTGAATTGATCCACACGGAGGTTAATCAAGACCTTCCCATCTTTGAATTCAACCTTGGTCAGTACAGGAGCTACACGCGCTGAGAGCCGATCCAAGGCACCTTCCAGCATAGAATTGTGTACGATCCTTTTCTCATCCACATAGACCCGATCAACAATATTTAAGACCTTACTGATGAGATCGGATTTAGGAATGAACCTCTCGGCATGTACGCTGGGAAGTAGAAATAAAAAACAAACGAGCCAAATCAAAGGACGTCTCATAGGTAGTCACCCCAAAGAGAAGAATGTTGCCAATTAAAAAGTAAATTGCGAATCAAGATTCATCAAAACAAGCGAACGGCTTCCACCGTCTGTTCGTAGTACTTGATGGCTGTAGCGCGAAATTCTTCTGCCGCCGCCCCCGTAGTACTTTCCATGGCAATGCTATGATTCAACCCGCAAGTAAGACACCGGATAGCCTGATAAAAAGGTAAAAGCTGTTTTATTTCTCTATCCCCACTCATCTTACTATATTTGGCCACAAAACTATTCGCAAACTTTTTTTGCTCATGATAAGACAGTTCCACAACTAAATCAGCCATATCGGCCACAACATCTTGAAATCGGTCACGCAAGGGTTCAGTAGTTTTACCCAATGCAAAAACCCCTTCCTTGCTAACATGAATTTTCCGTGGGACAAAACCACCATGGACCTGTTTGATACAACCTTTTTTAATACGACGCAGTAAAAGTTTTCGATGCTCCTCTAAAAACCTTTCCAGTGGCCGTAAGGTCATGTCAATGACAGGTTGAGAGATGGTTTCACCTAAATGTTTTTTAGATTGATAATATAAATTTTGGATTTTAGCTCTCAATTGTTCGGGGGTGCCATCTTCCTTGGATGTACTACTCGGGGTAGCTTCATGAAAACGGAAGAGGAACTCGGCAATCTGCTTCATGATTTTATCAGATACCTTCCCCTTTTCAATGATCTTTTTTAGAAAGTAACGATCCGCCAGTTGGTTCATGGAAACACCATAATACAACACAGGAGCGGCAATACTTCCATCCAGATCAATTAAATACTCATCTCCATCCTTCTTGACTTCTATTTGGAGCAAGTCAAGCTCAGGGGAATGGGTTTGAGTCAGCCGGGACAATTCACTGCAAAACAACTCGTCTAAGGGAATACTACTGTTATTCTCAGTCAGTTTTTTGACTTTATAAACCCTTTTTCCAGCTTTAAAAATCCAAAAATTCGAAGAATCCTGATACTTGATAATTTTATTGGCATCGGGGAAAAATCCTTGCTGCATAAAAGTACGATAGAAGTCAGGTTTCGAAGATCTTACTGGCGCCATAAGTCACTTGGGTTTGAGGGAGGTTAAAAATAACAGCCGGGCTTCATGGAAAAAAGAACTAATTATTTTAATATTTTATATGCTGTATTTTGGTGTTTTCCAGCGTAGCCAGACTAGTTCTGTTCACTGAATTTGTCGATATAAAACATTGATCAAGACAAATACAACAGTTAAGTAAATCAAACGCGGTAACCAACGGATAGCAAATTTTTCAAAGAAATCAAAGTACTTCAACGTTTCTCAACTATATTTTCTTGCTAGGAACACTTCCTGCAAATTTTGCCTGCTCTAGCCGTAAGGGCCACATATCTCATGCGACATCTGTGAAAACAAACAGATAACAGGCTGCAACTAGGGAAAACCAATTTTCATGAGTGATCCACGTCATTACTTTTTTTTGTTACTAATCTTCCTGCTCAATATCACTCCCATTCACGGACTCGAGGCCAGGAGGACACATTTATTCCCCCGCTCTATTGCTATGGGAGATGCCTTCACCGCCGTCGGTGAAACAGTTGATACCGTGGCTTACAATCCTGCCGGTATTTTGAACAAAGGTGCGGAATGGTCCCTAAGCGCTCATCCTCCCCTGCCTGTTCCTTTATGGTTCAGTTACAACGAATTAGTAAAAAAAGCGATTGATGGTTCTCTGGAACTTTATGATCCTGATGACCCGGAATCCTTGAATGAAATACCGGGCACACGAGCTTATTTAGAGATTCAAATACCTATTTCTCTAGTATTCATCCCTGACTCAGGTATTTACTTTGGAGTATCCAACAATACTAGGATTGAGTTTGTTTTTCCGGAACAAACAATCATCCCTATGGTCCACTTAGAAGCGATCAACGATAGCGTCATCGAATACGCTATGGCTTTTGAGCTATCCGATTGGGGGGTATACTTAGGCGCAAACATCAAAGGCATTCATCGTATTGGCATTATAGCTGATATCAGCTTATTGAGACTCCTTAACCTGAAACAGGAAGAACTAGAGGCAGAGTACAATAGTGACCCACCACCAGATTGGGTCCCTGCTGCCGATATTGGCTTATTACTACGTTTTGATCACCCTTTACAACCCCGCATAGGCCTCTCTTCTCTAAATTTGGGCGGTATCGATTTTGGTAGTGCGGGGCAAGTCAAACAGCTGAATACCATTGGTGGTGCTTTGACCCAGAACTATAAGGAGTTACGCATGACTTATAGTGCTGACTTCCAGGATTTTACTTATAACCATTTTTCTAATAACAGCATTAAGCGGCGTATTGCTTTGGGCTTTGAAGCTGCTTTCGGTATTAACCCGGATAATTCCGCTTTAGTAGCCCTCCAGTTGGGCCTAAGGGAATTGCGCTATCCCTCTTTTGGGGTTTCCGCTAAACTCGGTATATTTCAACTGCACACAGTCCAATGGATTGAAAATTTCGGAACCGAAAAAAATCCCAATCCTGACAAGCGCTTTATGTTTCAACTTTTATTGGCTTTTTAGCTATCTCTCAAGCCCTCCAGATATACATGACGATTCGATTCCACAAATCATTGCTTTGGATCTCAGCTTTTCTCTTGCTGGTCTCCTGTGCCGATCCTGATAAGGATACCTGTGAGCAGGATCAATTAGATGGAAATTGGCAAGCCATCGTCGATAGTAACCAATGTAACGCTGAGCAAAAAGGAGAGGCCTACTTAGCTTTAGGTGGTTTTGACTATTTCAAATTCGCCACCAGTGGAGATCAACCATTAGCAAAAACGCTTAATCTGACTAGTACTGCTGATGCAGAGACTAAATTCGGGTATTTTGAAAAAGCCAAAAATGAAGTTGAAAGTAGCTATAAAACAGGCACTAACGCAGAAAAAACAATTTTCTTTCTTGGTTCTTTTCTAACCCTTTATACGCGTCTGATCAAAGATCTGGATACAGGCACAGGAAGCGCTACAGCTGTGGATGGCAAAGTGGAAACCGAAGAAGTCGATAATTTTGTGGGTTCTGGACTCTCAACCCCCTCAGGGAGTGATGCGGACGGCTCTACTATGACTAAAACAGATTTCATTCAATTTCAGATTAGTGATGGTTATTATATTTTTGATAGTACGACAGCAAATAATGTCCCTCCTTCTGTTTATGCTGATACCGAGGCCGATGGTAGTGCTGACAATTCGACGTCCTTATTTGATAATTCCAACCCCCAAAAATTTCTTCCAAATAATTGGTTAGCAGCCAATCAGGTTGTATACCTTGAAAAACTTGAGGATCCTTTTAGTGGTGGGGTAAATACAAATAATATCACCACATTCATGGGGGATCTAATCACAGATTTAACGGATTTAGAAAATTCCCTGCTTGCCCTGGGGGTTGATAGTGATAGTGATTCAATTAAAGATATTAATGACTTTAAAACAAAACTTGATAATGGGGCTACCTGCCCAAGTCTGGTGAGCAACCCAAATTTAAAAATTGCAGAACTTTTTGTGAAAAATACTCAAGAAACTTCAATCGGTAATTATGCCGATACGAATCTATTTACTGTGGCGGAATTAGTAGGACAGGGAGAGGCTGATACTTCTACAGACAGTATCCCAGGATTTGCTGGTACAATTGGTATCAAAATGTTGTTCAGGCAAAATTCAACCACCACAATCCCCTACTGGTCCGACGCTAGTACGGATGTAAAGAGTGCGATGACCAGGATCAAGGGCCTGGGTTCCAATAGCGCAAGCAAAAATGATGGAATAATTACCCTCTCAGAAGTAATTTGCGCTGCGGAACTTTTATAGCCAGTGGCGATAGCTGCACCCAGTAAGCTTTATGTGGGGAGGTTATCGTCAACTATCTCAAATCAAAGTTTTTCCCACAGCACCCCCCTTAGAACCCACCGAAATGATTCATTTTTCGATAAAGTTGCCGCAATGCTTCTTTCCGAGAGTTGCCATCACTTTTAAAGTCAAATTGTTCTGTTGAAAAATTGCAGTGATAAGTATGCAGGTCCCCGGAAGATTTGGGTTCACAACACTTGGAGGAAACTTTTTCCAAAATAAAAGAACCTCGCTGTTTCTCAGCCAAACCATCAAAAAACTGCAAATAAGCAAGCGTATTCATGACATTCTCCTCTAAAAATTTTATTTTTTCTCTCCAAGATACAATCAATACCTCCAACTTTTATCATACAGGGATTATTGTAGCATAATCGATACAATGAACTAGCAAAAGTTCTAATTCCCCTGTGAACTGATTCCCGCCAATAAGTTGCTGATCATCCCCTCAGCCTAGAGGGGCTATTTGCGCCTGCCCTAACGTCCCCTTCCCTTTATCTATTATCTCACTGACTTACCAATTTTATTTACTATCTTTTCTACTCAATGACGTTTCCCTTTAGTGGAAATTGTTCTAAGGTACAGTTAGTTAACACCTCAAAACAAAACATCAACCTGATTCACTTAAACATGTTAATTAAAGAACAGTGCATTCTCGGCATTGACGCTGTGGGTCACTCCATTGCTGTCGGTCTGATGGAGCAAGGCACCGCCAAGGGAGCCATTTACCTCAACAGCGGCGCTCCCAGTTCCCATACTTTATTAGCCTCCATTGAGCAATTATTAGATGCTGCTAATCTTTGCCGGGAAGACCTTCAAGGAATTTGTCTGACTTTAGGTCCGGGCTCTTTCACCTCCATGAGAATCAGCTTGGCTACAGCCGAAGCCTTAGGCATGGGATTAAATATCCCTCTATATGGAACCAACAGTCTGGTCCTAATGGCTGCTAGCATTCCTTTTTATTCTTCCGCAGTGAAAGTGATTCAGAATGCATACAAGGGTGAACTCTATACCGCCACTTATGATACTAGTAGTGGTTCTGCAGTCGAGCTAGAGGAGCTACAATTAATCAAGCCACAAGCTTTTTTCGATCAGCTTCAAGCAGGTGAACTGCTCCTGGGTAATGGCATTCCCTTAGTACTCGCTAAAGACTTCGATCTCCAGGCTAAAAAAGTAAGGTGGAACCTGGATTTTCATAGATTGGGTTCCGGAATCAGTGTGATTGAACATTTTTTAGACTGCGAGGAAAAGGCTCCTTCAGAAATTCCCTTGGAACCCATCTATATTCGCTTATCAGAGGCAGAGATCAACTATAAAAAACAATTTGGATTGACTCAATGATCCTCAGCTCCTGGGGGGAATGTTTGCCCCATTTGGATGGAATCTGCCAAGTAGAGCAAGAATGTTTTCCACTGTCCTCCTGGAAAAAAAGTACTTGGCAAGGATTGTTCGAGAACCATGGGTTGATTCTGATCCTTGAGTTTAAGGAGCAGCAGTTAGTCGGTTTCCTGGCCTTCTCTAAGTTGATATTGGAAAGTGAATTATTGAAGGTTGGTGTTCTCCCCAAGTACCAGGGCCAAGGCCCTGCACAGGAACTATTGAAGCAGATGATTGAGCTTCTGAGAAAATCTCAGACAGAGCAGATCTTTTTGGAAGTACGGGCGGATAATACACAAGCGAAAAGATTTTATCAGCGAAATGGTTTTCAGGAAAGTGGTAGGAGGAAAGGATACTACCACTCTCCCCGCTGTGATGCATTACTTTATACCAAGAATTTAGAACAAACYTAGGAATAGAATTTGTTGGTGGCCTTCAAGTCCCTAAAACAAAAAACTTTTAAGGAGATTTATGCAAACAATCATCGTTTTGTGTGGTGGAGAGAGTAGCGAACATGAAGTCTCTTTACAATCTGCCAACAGTATTCTCAATCATATCCCCAAAGATAAGTACCAAGTGATTCCTGTTGCCATTAACAAAACAGGTCAATGGGTTACTGGATCTCCTTTAATACAGAATGAACAGGATCCCACCAACATCTGTCTGGCCCCAAACCTGCAACCGGCCGTCTTTGAAGAGGGGAAACTCAACGGGGTTAAAATAGATGCTATTTTCCCAATCATTCACGGTACCTATGGTGAGGATGGCTGTCTCCAGGGACTCTTACAAATGTCTCACGTTGCCTACGTCGGCCCTGGTGTACTTGGCTCCGCAGTAGGCATGGACAAAGACATCATGAAGCGCTTGCTCATTCCAGCCGGAATCAACTGTGCCCAGCATTTCGTGATCTATCGATGGCAAGAAAACCGCCCTACTTATGAAGAGGTCGCCCAAGAGCTGGGTGAAATTCTCTTTGTTAAACCTTGCAACCTCGGCTCTTCTGTCGGTATTTCCAAATGCCATAATCAGCAGGAATATGATCAGGCTCTTCAGTTTGCCTTCCAATACGACAATAAGTTATTAGTAGAGGGCTTCATTCAAGGGCAAGAAATTGAAGTTGCCGTTCTCGGGAATGAAAATCCCAAGGCTTCGATTCCTGGCGAGGTCATCCCTGGAGCTGATTTTTACTCCTATGATTCCAAATATATTGATAGTAATGCAACAAAGACTCAGATTCCAGCGCAGCTTTCCAGTGAAACCACTCAGAAAGTTCAGGACATTGCCATTCAAAGCTTTCGTTTGTTAGAATTAGCGGGACTCACGCGTGTCGACTTTTTTGTAGAAAAAAATGGAAAGATTTGGCTGAATGAAGTCAATACCCTACCCGGATTTACAAGTATCAGTATGTACCCTAAGCTGTGGGAAGCTAGCGGCATCCCCTACCCCGAACTCATTCACCAATTGATTCAACTGGCCATCCAGCGACATCAAACTGAAAAAGAACTCAAGAGAAATCGCATCTAAAGCTATGATTTGTATCGTTTCAGCAATACCATCAGAAATTGAGGAATTGATTCGGCTCACAGACTCACAACCTACAGCCCAGCCTAATACCTGGATCCACCAGGAGAAAGGTTTTATACTCGCTGCAGTGGGCGTTGGTTATTTGGAGGCTGCTATACGTCTCCAGCAACTATTAACCAGCTTTCCTCAGGTACGGCAGGTGCTGTTTTGTGGAACGGGAGGTATTTATCAGGAAACAGAAGGATTAAATATTGGTGAACTCTATCTATGCCAGGAAACAATTCTTTGCGATGGAGCCGCTGAGCTTGGGTTTAGTAAATATGTACCGATTTTGCCACATCAAGCAATCCCTGCAGATCTTGAATTGGCCATCCCCTGTAAAAAAGTTCGGGTAGTCACAGCGTTAACACTGACAACGGATGATAATCTGAGCAACGTTATTGCTCAAAATACTGGTGGTGAAGTAGAAAACATGGAACTCTATGGGATTGCTAGTTTGTGCCAACAATTGAGGATTCCTTGGGCAGGCTTATTAGCTATCACCAACCGGGTTGGCTCTCAGGGACACAAACAATGGCTGGAGAACCATCGGCATTTAGAAATCAAAGCTGGAAAAATGTTGGCAAAGTACGTTTTTCTTTAGTAATTCCTATTTTTTTCTCCTATTTTTCCCTTCTCAAAAACTTTTTTTTTCCTCATGATCGCAGTGTTCCTAGCCTTCAATCAGGGCTTTACATTTTTCTTAATAAACTGATTATTGGAAAATTTCAATAATTCACCCGCAATCAATAGAGGTACTATGGCTAAAGTTGCTTACGTAGATCAAGACGAGTGCACAAGCTGCTCTCAATGTGCAGACAATCTTCCAGAAGTTTTTGAAATGAATGATGACGATCTGGCAATAGTGATTAGCTATGATGCAGAGGAAATCGAAGAAGATGATATCCAAGAAGAAATCGACTCCTGTCCGGGCGAGTGTATTCACTGGAAAAAGTAATTAAAGAGTACCAACTCGGCAGCAACCTTTCCAGCAGTCGTTAGAAAGGTTGCTTCGTTGCAATGGAAGCTTAGAGATTAAGAGACAACTTCCTGAAATGTAGAATAATTAAAATCTCTCCTTAAGGGCTTGAACCCCGCTTCAGTAATTAGTTTTTGTGACTCCTCTTCAGATTTGACTCCATAAGAACGCAGCACATTTTCCTCAATGACGGGGGAACTGATATCGTTGGCTCCCATATGCAGGGCTAATTTACCAATATCTTTGCCTAAGACCATCACAGACACCTCAATATTCTGAATATTGTCCAGGAAAAGTCGACAAAGTCCCAAGATTTTCAGGTACAGATGAGGGGCAATTTTTTTGACGAGAAAGTCCTTTGTTTGCGCTTGAAAGGTCCAGGGAATGAAAGTATTAAATCCCTTGGTTTCATCTTGAATATCCCGAATCAACTGCAAATGCTCAAAAATTTCCTCGTCCGTTTCTACGGAACCAAAGACAATGTTCGCCGAGCCAAAGAGCCCCTGTCGATGGCACTCTTTCATGATGTCAGCCCATTCCTGAGTAGTACATTTTTTGGGAGCTAGAATTTTGCGCACTCTTTCCACTAAAATTTCGGCCCCAGCACCCGGCACAGAATCCAAACCAGCGGCTTTAAAGGCACGAATCACCTCAGAGACCTCCACCTGCTCCTGATCCGCAATATGCTTCAATTCAACGGGGGAAAAACCGCGAATGTGCACATCAAAGCGAGATTTAATATCACGCATCAAAGTAGTATAGTATTCCACAGGCAATCCCGGGTGAACGCCACCTTGCAGAAATATTTGATCCGCTCCTCGAGTTTGCGCATAGGCAATCTTGGCAAAGACAGAGTCTTTATCTAAGACATAAGCCTTTTTATCACCCACATCTTTTTTAAAACTACAAAAAGAGCAATCAATGGTGCAGACGTTCGTATAATTCACAATAGGGAAGACCGTATAACTCGCCACTTCCGAACCTACCAGCCGAGCTCTCTTCTCATTGGCCAATTGCGCAATTTCCAACCAAGGAGCCTTCCTCAATAAAAATAGCCCTTCTTCACTGCTAATTCTTTGATCTTGCCTTAATTTTTGATAGATCTGCTCCAGATTCATGGCTTCACTCATTTTGCTTTCCTAGCTTATGCTTTAATTTTTCAAAGGCAACCATCAAGATAGTGATTGCTGCCGGAGTCACCCCACTAATTTTCACTGCCTGCCCTAAGGTTTGCGGCCTGTTTGCCTCAAGTTTTTGCCTAACCTCATTGGACAAGCCCCCCACTGACGCATAATCAAAAGCATCTGGAATTCTAATGGACTCAACTTTCAGATATTTTTTGACTTGAGACTCTTGCCTCTTGATATAACCGGCATATTTGAATTCCGTTTCCACATATTTTTTTACGATTTTATTCCAATCCTGCAAGTGACTAAAGTCCTCCTGGTCTTTGATCTGCTCCAACAGGTTAAAAGTCGCATTGGGTTTTTTCAAAAATTCCTGCAATTTTAGGCGATGAGGTAAGGGCGTCACCTCATGTTTTTGCAAGAGGTCTACAGCCTGCTCAGTAGGAGTAATATAAACCTCCGCAGTTAATTGTTGTAGGCGCTCAATCTCTTCATTTTTCTGAAGAAACATCTGGTATTTTTCTTCAGATAGTAACCCCAGATCATAACCTTTTTGGACCAATCGCTGGTCTGCGTTGTCTTCACGCAATAACAGCCTATACTCTGCACGTGAGGTAAACATGCGATAGGGTTCTTCCGTCCCTTTTGAAACCAAATCATCCAGCAGAACACCAATGTAAGCTTCATTGCGCAGCAGTACAAAGGGATCCTCTTCCCGGTTTTTACGAGCTGCGTTAATCCCAGCCATTAATCCTTGAGCTGCTGCTTCTTCATATCCGGATGTTCCGTTGATTTGCCCCGCACAAAACAAGTTGGGGTAATCCTTCATTTCCAAGGAACTTTTTAATTGAGTTGGATGAACAAAGTCATACTCAATCGCATAACCCGCACGAACCACTTCCACCTGCTCCAAGCCTTCGATACTGCGCAGGAACTCAACCTGAATATCCAAAGGCAAGCTGGTGGACATGCCATTAGGATAATACTCAAAAGATTGCAGACTGGTGGGTTCCAGGAAAATCTGATGCCGGTCCTTATCAGGAAATTTTGCGATCTTATCCTCAATACTGGGACAATATCGGGGACCGATCCCCGTAATGGCACCACTATACATTGCGGATTTTTTGATATTCTTCTGAATGATTTCCTGGGTCCTTTCGTTGGTATAGGTGATATAGCAAGGAACCTGCTTCATCTCGATCCGACTATTCCAGAAGGAAAATTTCTGTATTTCCGCATCCCCGGGTTGGGATTCCAGAATATCAAAGTTGATCGTACGAGCATCCAGACGAGGGGTAGTCCCTGTCTTCAAACGGCCAATTTCAATGCCTTTTTCCTTCAAATGTTCGGAGAGACTCAGGGAAGCAAAATCTGC
The DNA here is from genome assembly GCA_002401295.1 of SAR324 cluster bacterium. Taxonomy (GTDB): domain Bacteria; phylum SAR324; class SAR324; order XYD2-FULL-50-16; family XYD2-FULL-50-16. Next base: position 77,251 of record NVSR01000003.1, read on the forward strand.
AGCCCTTCCAGCTGAAAACTGGCGATGCCCAATGTGAATCAAACCATTCATAAAAGTTCCCGTCGTAATCACCACGGCTCGCGCAAAAATCTTTTCTCCCAAGGTTGTTTCCAGACCAACAACCTCATGACCTTCCCACAAAAGGACTGCAATTTCTGCCTGTTTAATGGACAGGTTTTCTTGCCCCTCCAGGACGCTACGCATCCTATTTTTGTAGGCAATCATATCTGACTGACATCGAGTAGCTTGAACAGCTGGCCCTTTCTTTCGATTCAGGATGCGGAATTGAATTCCAGTGGCATCAGCAACTTCCCCCATGGCACCACCCAAGGCATCAATTTCTTTGACCAAATGCCCCTTCGCTAACCCACCAATTGCGGGATTACAGGACATAGCGCCTATATTATCAACAGACATTGTGATTAATAAAGTTCGCTGCCCCATTTTAGCTGCCGCTAAGGAAGCTTCACAACCAGCGTGCCCGCCACCTACTACAATGACATCCCAGGTCTGACCCATTTTATCCTTTTTTTTCTTACTTTGATTTGATCACTACCTTGCTCATGGAGCTCTCCCAATGAAGAGTCAATGAGAGAACAAGCAGCTCCCGATTAAAGATACAAAAACAGCAAAAATTATAAAAACTCTACAGAACTATGAGAACGTATTTCTTGAATTATTCTACTTTTCACATAATTGCAATTAGTTGCTCACCGAATTTTTCATACTTTTAAGTGCCACCCAAGGCAATCTGTACAGTCTAGGTATCCAGATTCAAATTTCATATCATGCACAAGAACTCCTTGACAGCCTAAAGCACTCCTTCTACATTTCGTCAAATAACGAAATGAGAGAGAACTATTATGAATCAACTGAGCCAAACTTTCAAAAGTCTATCCGATCCGAACCGTCTGCGAATTTTAAAACTTTTGGAATCACGTCCACTCTGTGTTTGTGAAATTACAGAAGTTTTACAATTAGCAACCTCCACGGTCTCCAAACATCTTACCATTTTGCGAGGAGCGGGTTTTATCACAGATCGAAAACAGGGGAAATGGGTCTACTACCAACTATCCTCAAAGGGCAATCTTTATACACCTGCCTTGCAGTCCTTACTGCGAGATTGGCTAACTGCCGACCGCCAGGTCCAGGCTGATATGGATAGCCTTTCCAATATACAGACTAAAAATCTTTGTAATTAAAGCTTTAGAAGAAAATACTATTTTTGAACTCGATAATTAGCAGTGTCCCTATTTCATTTTGTGTGCTGAATTACTGCCAGTAAGAAAGACGGGGCTTTTTAAAAAAACTCAATCAATCTTTATTCAAGGAAAACAGCAATGGCAATCAGAGTAGGAATTAATGGTTTTGGTAGAATGGGGCGACTCGCATTAAGGGCTGCATGGGAGTTCCCGGAACTTGAATTTGTTCATATCAATGAGATCGCTGGGGATGCTCACACTTCAGCCCATCTACTAGAATTTGATTCCATTCATGGCCGTTGGGATAAGAATATCACTTACACAGACAATAGCATTGAAATTGAAGGAAAAAGCATTGGATTTAGTAATGTTCCTGTTCTCGAAAACCAAGTTTGGCAAGATCAGCAAATAGATCTGATTTTAGAATGCTCAGGGAAATTTCGAACTCCCGAATCGTTGCAACCATACTTTGACCTGGGTATCAAAAAAGTTTTGGTTTCCGCTCCCGTCAAAGAAGGAGCCCTCAACCTGATCATGGGAATCAATGATCACTTGTATCAGCCCGAGCAACATCACTTAGTAACAGCCGCCTCCTGCACGACCAATTGCATCGCACCGGTAGTCAAAGTGATTCAAGAAGGCTTGAAGATACGGCATATGATGTTCACGACTATTCATAACATCACAAATACCCAGACCATTGTGGATAAGGCCCATAAAGACCTGCGAAGAGCTAGAGCTAATAGCCAGTCCCTGATCCCTACAACAACAGGTTCAGCCAAGGCCATCACCCAGATTTTTCCGGAATTAAAAGGGAAGATTAATGGGGTCGCCGTCCGTGTACCTCTTCTGAACGCATCTCTGACGGATTGCACCTTTGAAGTTGAGAAAGAAACAACCATTGAAGAAGTCAATCAGCTACTAGAAAAAGCCGCTAATAGTGACTTGAAAGGCATCTTAGGTTATGAAGAGCGCCCCTTAGTCTCCGTAGACTACAAGGACGATACTCGATCAACAATCATCGATGCTCTCTCCACCATGGTCACCAACGGCACTCAGGTCAAGATCCTGACTTGGTATGACAGTGAAGTGGGATATGTTCAACGCATGATGGAATTGGCACAAAAAATAGCGGTTTCACTATAGTCCACAGCCTCCTATGAATTCTTTAAGAAATTACGCTTTCGTCACTCTTTCCTATTGGGCTTTCACCGTGACCGATGGAGCCCTGAGGATGCTGGTACTGCTCTACTTTTATGAGCTGGGGTATCCTCCTTTAGAAATAGCCTTTCTTTTTCTATTTTACGAACTTTTCGGAGTCCTCACCAATTTACTCGGGGGTTGGATCGGTAGCCGGGTCGGGTTGAACCGAACCATGCATGCAGGTCTTGGGCTACAGGTCATCGCTCTATTGCTATTAGCTGCTGACCCCACTTGGCTGTCCGTTCCTTTTGTGATGTTTTCACAAGCATTGTCTGGAATTGGGAAAGATTTGAATAAAATGAGTGCCAAGAGCTCTATCAAGTTATTCATACCTCAGGATCAAAGCACACAGCTCTTCAAGTGGGTTGCAATCCTCACAGGTTCCAAAAATACACTCAAAGGGGTGGGATTTTTCCTGGGTGGATTTTTATTGAAGGTTTTAGGCTTTCGCGAAACCCTCATCTCAATGGCTGGGTTATTGGGGATAGTCCTCATCGCAACCATCCTTTTGCTACCCAGTGGACTGGGTAAGGTTAAGGCCAAGGTCAAATTCAAACAGATCCTCTCCAAGAGCCCGGAAGTCAATTATTTATCTGCCGCCAGGATGTTCCTCTTTGGGTCCAGGGATATTTGGTTTGTGGTCGCGTTACCTATCTTCTTCCAGCAACAATTTGGTTGGTCCCATACAGAGGTTGGTAGCTTTTTTGCTTTATGGATTATCCTGTATGGTGTTGTTCAATCCTTCGCTCCCCTCTTATTAGGGAAGAGCCTTAAAGGACGCGCTCCAGATGGGAAAGATGCAACCCTTTACGTAGGCATACTCTCACTGATTGCCGGGGCTATTGCCTTGCTGTTGCCCTATGGAGAAACGTCTTTCTTACTAGTCAGTAGCCTCTTCATCTTTGGTTTTATTTTTGCCATTAATTCATCCGTCCATTCCTATCTCATTTTGTCATATACGGATCAAGAAAATGTGTCCTTGAATGTTGGCTTCTACTATATGGCGAATGCGTCCGGTAGATTATTGGGCACGGTACTTTCCGGTGGAATCTTCCAGTACTTTGGTTTGGTTGGCTGTTTGTGGGGATCCTCCCTTTTCTTGACTCTGGCCACCCTACTTTCTACTCGATTACCTCATAGAAAAACAGTTTCTCTCACCAGTCAGGATAAAATCTAGGACAGGTATGATGCAGCCTCATCGAATCACAGGATGAGGTTCAAATTTTGGGCAAAAAAAAAGCTGTTTCTGAGATCAGAAACAGCTTTTTTAATGATGGCGGAGTTGACGGGACTCGAACCCGCGGCCTCCGGCGTGACAGGCCAGCGTTATAACCAACTTAACTACAACTCCTTCTAGATCTAAAAATTCTTGGTGGGCGCAACAGGGATCGAACCTGTGACCCACGGCTTGTAAGGCCGTTGC
>NVSR01000058.1 GCA_002401295.1 SAR324 cluster bacterium
GCCAGAGCGATTACCTTTTTCTTAGCATCGGAAATCAGGTTATCGATGTTCATGGTCACACTGTCACCTTCCCTCATATAACCCAGGTCATAGAGCTGATCAGCAGACATGGAAACTTTGGCCATGCCGATATTCTGAAAGTTCTTGAAGATGAAAGGAGTCACGTCCGTTCCGGTTTGCTCTGCTAATTTGACCGCTCTCAAGCACATCTCCTTGGTTCCGCCACCAGCAGGAAGCAGCCCCACGCCCATTTCTACCAAGCCCATATAGGTCTCAGCATAAGCGTTGATTGCGTCAGCATGCAGAGCCATTTCACAACCACCGCCCAGAGACAGATTAAATGGAGCGGCTACCACAGGCACTTTGGAGTATTTGATGGCCATCATCGCCTTTTGGAAACCACGGACCATCATATTGATATCATCCAGCTCACCTTCGGCAATGCTGACTGCCAGCATCATCAGGTTGGCACCTACACTAAAGTTCGTGCCCTGATTAGCCAATACAACACCGATACCTTCCTTTTCAGCTCGTTTGATCGCCTTCTGCACCATCTGCAGAATGTCTCCAGTGACGGCATTCATTTTAGAATGGAATTCCACACCAAAAACACCATCTCCCAGATCCACAATGGAACAATTAGCTGTCTTCTCGACAAGAGCACCGGACTTCTTGAGGCTGCTCAATTTAACATGTTCCGGGTTGCCTGTGATTTCTTGATATTGCTCAGTCAGTACATCGTAATAAAGCTCTTTGCCTGCTTCAAATTTATAAAAAGATTTAATTTTTTTCAATTTTTCAGGAACTTCGATGCCGTCTTCTTCCGCTCTCTTGACGAAGTAAGCCACACCAATCGCATCCAAGGTTTCAAAGGGGCCTAATTCCCAATTGAATCCCCATTTCATACCATTATCAATATTGATGATGTCATCAGCGATTTCAGGGATACGGTTGAAAGAGTAGATCAGAGTATCCCGCAGATTTCTCCAGCCAAATTCCGCTGCCTGATCCTTACCCTGAACTACCATCTTCACTCTTTGAGCCGGGTCATCTACCATTTTTACGGCTTTCAGAGAGGGAAATTTTGGTTTTTCCAGGGGTACGTAAGCAGCTGTCTTATAGTCGTAATAGAAGATGGCTTTTTTGCCATCAACTTTGGTTTTCTTATAAAAACCACTTTTGCTTTTGTTACCCAATAATCCCTGCTCAATCATTTGATTCAGGAATTCAGGAACTTTGAAGGTCTCGCGCTTTTCATCGTCAGGTAAGGAGTCATAAGAATTATTGGCCACATGAGCTAACGTATCCAAACCTACCAGATCAGCCGTGCGAAAGGCGGCACTTTTAGGACGCCCGATCGCCGGACCACCTACCGCATCGACCTGCTCCACAGTGAAATCCATCTCCACCATGTGATGCATGGAGTTGAACATGGAGAAAACACCAATTCGATTGGCAATAAAATTAGCAGTATCCTTGGCATTGACAATCCCCTTACCCAGCCGTTTGCTGATAAAATCGGAGATGTATTGAGTCACTTTAGGATCGGTATATTGGCAAGGAACAATTTCCATCAACCGCATGTAGCGGGGAGGATTGAAAAAATGAGTGACCAGAAAGTTTTTTCGCAAAGGCTCGGGCAGGCACTCAGCCAATTCATTGACGGACAAACCACTGGTATTGGTGCTCAGGATGGCTCCTTCCGTCATATTGGGTGCCACCTTTTCCGTGAATAAACTCTTCTTGATGTCCATATTCTCAATGACAACCTCAATCACCCAGTCACATTGCTTGAGCTTGACCATGTCATCATCGAAGTTACCCGCTTGAATACGCCCGATTGTCTCTTTGAGGAAAAGAGCCGCCGGTTTCATTTTCTCTAAACCTTTGAGTGCCCCCAGGGCCAATCGATTGCGATCTTTTGGATCCTTTTCCTTAACGTCTCTGGGAACCATGTCTAATAAAAGAACATCCAGCCCGGCGTTGGCTAAATGAGCGGCAATGGTGGCGCCCATCACTCCCGCACCCAAAACGGCTACTTGTTGAATTGTTCGCATGCTAAATCTCCCTGCTGCTAAAGCATCATGTGTTCGTGATTAGACTTGGAAGCAAATACTCCCACCCATTGACTCCCCGGAGGAGCAACTAGAAAAAAGATCTCTCCATCTTGCTGCAAGTCTTGCAATTCAATGGTCGAGATGACAAAAAATTGCCTTTTTTACCCAGGCACTAGATAGTTCCCATAATCTTGAGAGAGGAAGGTGGTTTCCATTTGTTGGCCTCAAGATATTCATCCTTTACGTTCAAGTCAAGGTAAAATAGAAAATGGTTCTATTTTTAGGTATTCAGTGAATATTATTCTCAAATATATATAGAAAGAATGGATTCCTCTTTTAGACAGGACACTGGACTCTATCTTCAATTGAAAAAAAACATCTTACATGACGTAAACGTAAAGCTTTATAGGCGGAGGCTGTTTCTGACATTGAGCTTGCTTCCGAACTTCCGTGTCTAACTGTTGATTTTTCTCGGTTTCTCATATCCATCTATGACAGGATTGTTTAAAATATTGAGATCTGCTCACGCCTCTTCCCCCTCACCAGTACCAAGAAAAGGGCTTTCTGATGAATTCCATTCACCTGACAATGTTGCTTGTAGATGATGAGGCTCTGATCCGGGAGGTGACCAGAGAAATGCTGGAAGATCACATTGCTGAATATATTGAAGCTGAAAATGGGCAAGAGGCACTCGATTTATTAGAGCAAAGAGAAGTCGACCTGATACTCACAGACATCCGCATGCCCGTGATGGATGGTATGGAATTGATTCGAAAAGTAAGACGAGACCACCTCGATATACCCATTGTTGTCATGAGTAGTTTTAGTGATGAGAAAACCATTCTTCAAGCTCTGCGGGAGGGAGCCAATAACTTTTTGAGGAAACCCACTAATATTCATGAGTTTGAGCGGGTTATTCTACCTATTCTGCATAATCTCGAACAGAAAAAAGCCCATGCATTTGATGCTCAATCGATTCGACAACTCTCCGGGGAGTTAAGCCTCAACAATGAGATTTCATTGATATCAGGTACTGTTGAATACCTGCTCCAGCCATTACAGTCAGGCCCCTTTGCCCCCCGTATGCATAGTTTAAAAATAGCCTTATATGAAACACTCATTAATGCGATTGAGCATGGAAACCTGGAAATCACACAAGAGGAAAAAGAAGCTACTCTGAAAAATAATCGATTCAACCATTTGTATCAAGAAAGATTTCGTAACCCTGTCTTTCGAAATCGGCAAATCCTGATTCGCTATGAATATCAGCCGCACCATGTCTCCTTTACCATTCAAGATGAGGGCAAGGGGTTTAATTGGGCAGCTCAAGCAAACAGTCCTACCAGCCTCTTTTCCAAAAGTGGCAGGGGGATCGCTCTGACTCGCATCTATGTAGATGAGATGATTTATAATGAGAAAGGGAATCAAGTCATGTTAATGCTCAGGGATGAGGAGAAGGAAGAATGCAGACTCAACCTGAAGCGGCCCCCTTTCAAAGAACTCCTCCCACGAATCCTGGTGGTTGATGATTCCCTGCCTACCTTGAAAATAATTAATGCCCTGTTAAAGAAACTAGGTTATATATCCGAGTCGGCTAATGGCCCGGATCAATTGTTTTTTCTCTTGGAAAATAAGGAATTTCAGCTGATTTTATTAGATGTTTTTATGCCAAAGACTGATGGTTTGACTTTGTTGAAAAGATTAAAAGCTCACCCTCTATACCAATATATCCCGGTGATTATTCTCACATCTGAAATCGATGAACAACTCATGGCGGATTGTTTCGCCAGCGGGGCGGAAGATTTTATCAACAAACCCGTAAGCAGGCTACTCCTAAAATCGAGAATTCAATCCGTTTTATCCCAGCATGAATCCTTCAATCAATTGATTGGAATGAATAATAAACTCACTCGGCTCAATCTTGATTTGCATCGACAATATGAAATCATTTCCAAGACAAAATCCACTCTGATGGAACAACACGATCAGATTCAAGAGGATTTACTACTGTCGGCTATTACACAAAAGAGTACCCTGCCCCCTCTACCGGATTTACCTTTTTTGGAAGCCAGAGTGATTTATCGCCCCTATAGCACTGTTTCTGGAGATATTTATGATTTTTCCTCAGATCATGAGGGGGGATTGAATGTATTTTTAGGGGATGCAACCGGCCATGGGCTTGCTGCTGCTCTTTTGACTATGATGGTACACATGGGCCTCAAAAATATCCCACAAAATCAGTCTTCCAGTGAACGTTTGCGAGGGTTAAACGGCATGCTATCCCATGTAGTTCCTCGGAGAAATCACATTACGGGGATTCATCTCAAAATCTCTCCACAGGGGATTTTGAGTGGTTCCAGTGCTGGCAATCCGCCCTGTCTGATTCTCTCAGCAACCAACAAAGAGGTTATATTATTCACTGATGGAGGACAGGCACTTGGAATGTTTACTGAGGAGAGGGAGCGATATTGCGAAGAGAATTCCCCCTTGCAGCAAGGGGACAAACTAATATTATTTACTGATGGTATTCTTGAATGGAGAAATCCGAAGCATGAAGCCCTTGGAATGCAGCGTATTATAAATTGTCTCGATCAAAATAGAAATCAGGACTTGAGTCAACTTTTAGACACACTCATGACTGCTGCCATTACCTTCACCCAGGGGCTTCCCTGTATGGATGATATCACTATTGTGGGATTACAATATTTAGGGAAATCTGCTTCCACTAATGTGTAATTTACATCGAGGCCGTTACTGAGACAGGGCACTCTCTTCAGACTCATAGATGGCAATCATTTTATCGAGTTTCAGTGCTTTCAAAACATTCAAACAATTTTTATTCAAACTACACAAAGCCAACTCTTTTTTTTGTTGTTCCAGGTCCTGTAAAACTGCTGCCAGCAACCCAATTCCCCTGGAATCAATCACTGGGACACTTTGGCAATTAAAGAGAATTCGTTTGACTTCATCCTTCTCAATCAGAGGTTGCAAATACTCTTGGACCTTATCGGTTTCACTCAATGCCAGRTTACCGATCATCAYAACAATRCAGGTATCCTTTTCAAAACGATGRCTTAATTTCATGCTYCCCTCTAAAATCGRTTGTCGGTACTTSTAAGTGTCGGTTCAATTGATCCACATCCAGGATCAGTGCRACCCCCCCATGYCCCATRATAGCTCCCCCKGCAATATCCTGACTGGTCTGYCCGGGCATTAATTTTTCCAAATTCAGATCTTTGGCTACTACCTGCATTTTTCCTAGTATTTGATCCACCATGACGGCGAACTTTTGTTTTTTATGCTTCACTACAATTAGGTTGGCTTCTTCAGGTGCGTTCACTGTGGTTTCAACCCCAAAATGCAGATGCAGGCGTAGGATTGGTAAAATCTGATCTTGAAAACGGACCATTTCTTGATGATTGCTTTCAAAGAGATCTTTTTTCTGAGGACGAAAAGCGGTTTCCATAGYYTCTAGRGGAAAAATAAAYTCCTGCTCYCCCACCAGGGTATTGACGCCATCAATAATCACCARACTAGTGGARCCGGGTAATTTYAACTGAAAGGTYGTTCCYTTATTCTTCTCACTYGTAATTAGAATCTCTCCATTTGCATCCTCAACATTCYGYTTGACCACATCCATRCCCACTCCACGYCCGGAAATTTCACTGACCTGAGCCACTGTGGAAAGACCGGGTAGAAAAATGAGCTCCATCGCTTCCTGATGAGAAAGGCTNGTTATCTGATTTTCAGTCAGCAAATTTTTTTCCAGAGCTTTTTGCTTGANTTTCTCCACGTCAATGCCTCCACCGTCATCTTGAATGGTGAGAACTACCCAGTCACCGCTATGGGCCACCTCTACTTGGATCAGGCCGGTTTTAGGCTTTCCAGTTGCCATACGTTGTTCAGGCATTTCCAAACCATGATCTACTGCATTCCTAATAAGGTGGGTGAGCGGATGATCCAACAAGTCATACAAGCTCTTATCAATTTTGACCTGGCTTCCTTTCAATTCGACTCGGACATGTTTTCCTGTTTGGTCTGCCACACTACGTGCCAAACCGGGGATTTTCTTGAATAGTCCCTGTACGGGTAACAAACGTACTTTTAATAAACTATCAATCAGGTGGTGAGAAAGTTCTTTGAACGTTTGGTTAGTCTGTTTGAAGCGATCAGTCAGCAAGGCAGATGTGTTACTCTGCAACATGGCATTGCCAATGTAATCAAACATATCGGAAACCACCACCAACTCCCCAACAAAATGAGCAAATCCATCAATTTCTTCCTCCGCTACCCGCATGGTCTTGCTTTCAGTTTTTTCCCTTTTTACTGCTTCCTTTTCCTCTGGTTGTATGAGTAAAACCAAGAATTCCTGAAACTCACCTTGCAATTGACTTTTAAGTGCCTGGTTAAAGGTCTTAATTCCGGAAAGTACCAGCTCCAGGGAAATTCTCATTTGGTTAACAATGGACTGTCCATCCCCCTTGATCTTGTCTTGTAGACTGACCAGGGCCTCGGTTAACCGTTGAGCTGTGTTTGTAGACATTGCTCCCTGATCCTTTGAGTTCGGACATTTTAAGATTTCATCAATCGTACTGACTTCACCGGAGACATCAATCTTACCGTAGAAATAGTCCGTTGTTTTTCTAAAATGGGGTTTTTTCTCCTCTTTCCTACCTATCATTCTTAACCGGCTAATCTCGTCGCTTAAGAATGAGAAATCCGCAGACTCGGTGATCTCTCGGGGGAGCTGTTTTCCAAAGGCATCAAAATGTCCGGTGAACTCCAAAACAACCTCTTCCAAACTCTGCTTGATGAGGACTTCCAGGTGATTGGCTTTTTCCTGGAGCAGCCCAAAAGCCGGAACTTGAATCTCCTGGGCTGAATGATTGGATACAAAGGCCTGGAAAGCACTCAGCCCCAACAGAATTTCCGTATGAATGTTTCGTTTTTGCCGGGCTAGTAATTCCAGATTTTGTAAGATTTTTTGGAACTCTTTTTGGTTGCAAACCTCCTCTTTTTTATCCCGCAGGCGCTCACACATGCCCTGGAGATATTGGAAACTAGTGATCAGCAAAGAGGTGACAGATGAAGAAGGGGGGATTTCTTGTTTTCGCAGCAGGTCCAACACATTTTCCTGGGAATGTGCCAGTTTTTGTACCTGCAGCATCTTAAAAAAACCAGCGGTCCCTTTGATGGAATGGATCGCACGGAACACCTTCTCCAGCAGCTCCAGTTTGCTGGGCTCTTGTTCAAAATCTAACAACCAATTTTCAAGACTGGCCAATTGATCCAAGGACTCTTCTAGAAATTCTACTAGAATTTCTCGATCATCATACAAAGTATTTTCGCTCATCTCTTTCGTGATGGTTGTTCATGCTCAAAATCTCTAACTTTAAGTGTAATCTTATTGAATTTTTTGGGATCTTTCATGTTCCTGTTAACAGTTTGCCTATAAATAAGATCCCACCTTCTTGTTCTGCACCCCGTAATTCAATGGTTGAGATAAAGCTGGGAAGGCTCAAGACTGTCCACTACTTTTACCTAACTTAGAATCTCTCTCTTTAGTCGAGATGAAAAATTGGTATTCATGATTTTAGTTAATTGAAAGAACTTACTACCCTCAAAATCCTAACTAAAACTTCACTATTTCACAGCAAGTAGGATTCTTCAAAGAGTTTTATTCTACTAGATTCTTATTCCAGACCTCTCAGGAAGTTTTGATGGTATTTAAAGATTGAAATATTTAAGGAAAAAAAAGTATACTAAAATCTATCATTTTCAAAACTATATTTTTTGCTTCCAGCAATAACCTCGGCATGAAGAAAATTACTAAGTCTATTTTTTATTTCAGGAGTGCTTACCAATTTAAACCGGTCCAAAGTTTGTCATTCGATCGATTCCTGCTGTAGGAGCTGATTTTTTAGCTACAAGATTTAGAAGAACGCTAACATAATTTGGATTTGGAGGATTGGCAGAGTGAATATTCTCTCAGCCAAGAAATTCGGTATCAATACAACTATTGAATCGCTTTTCAACAAAAAAAATAGGGATAGAATGATGTTTAATGAAGAGCAGCAAGAAATACTTCTTGAATTTACTGGTGAAAGTCTAGAGACGCTTGAATCCATCGAACCGATACTGGTTAATCTCAGGAGGAGCTCAGACCCGAAAGAGTTAGTGGAAACAATTAACCTGATCTTCCGCTCCTTCCATACGTTAAAAGGTGGCGCTGCTTTTCTAGATTTAACTACCATTCAAAAAATTTCGCATACTACGGAGAGTCTGTTACAAGTTTTCCGCACCAACGTCAGTAAATGGCAGCCTCAATACATTGATGTTCTAATTCAAAGCAATGATCTGATCAGTCGTATGCTTCATCAAACGGAGCGTTTGTTTAATGACCTTGGATTTGAAGAAGAAGCAAAACAGCTGATTGTCAGGTTAGAAAAAGAGTTATCAACAATTAAAGCTCAAAAAGAGGTAGAAACAACACCCCTTCAGTTTGACCAAGCGGAACAGACAATAGCCCCTTCTCTGCCTCTAGTTGAGGTTTTAAAGCAGAGTGCGGATTTGTTTGGTATGTTATTCCAGCATTCCTGGAAAACTATGAATGGACAAAGTTTCTACCGTGAGCACAAAGATCTGCTGCTTGAAATTTTACGGCATAAAGTAGTCCTGGAAAAAAATCAAGAGCAGCAGCAGGCTGAGCAACTCTTTGATTTGCCAGAACCTTCAGAGCAGACAATCTCCCGGAATGGACAAAAGCAGGCATCCTTACAAGTGTTTGCCCAAGATTCTTTAGAGCAGCTGGAGAAAACGGAGGGGCTTTTACTGGTACTGGATAAAATTGCTGATGCCGTTGATATAGATGAGTATTTGCAAAGCGCACTCCGTTGCATTCATTCAATCAAAGGTAATGCCGGTTTTTTAAGTTTTTCTCGGATTGAACATTTCAGCCATCGTATAGAGAGTGTACTTGATGGACTCCTAGAGCAAGCATTGACTATGGATGCTGCTGTCATCCACTTGCTACTGACTGCAATTGATAGCTTACGGCAAGCCATTGTCAGCCTTGCAGCAGATAAAAAGCTGTCAAAAGAACATTTCACCTCAGTCCAAAACCGTTTGAACCAACTCTCTCCCTCAGACTCTCCCGACATGTTGGGCAATATTCTTGTAGAAATGGGTAAGGTAGAACATGAGGATATTGAAGACGCTATCCAGCGGCAACAAGCTCCTTTGGGGAAAGTCCTGGTAGATATGGGTAAAGCCACTCAGGAAGATATTAAAGAAGCCCTGGAACAACAGCATCAAGAAAAAAAACAACTACTACCCCTTGCTCAAGCCCTGTCCGAGAAAAAATCTCAGGATATTCGAGTCAGTCTCAATAAATTAGACCAACTAATCGATCTTGTGGGTGAATTGATTATTTGCGAAGCCATGATCTCTCATCATTCGGCGTTAAAAAGGGTAGAGCTGGAGGATTTAAAAAACACGACTCGACAACTGAATCGGAATTTGCGGGAACTCCAGAAAATTGCCATGTCTTTGCGCATGGTACCTGTCTCCTCTGTCTTCCGTAAGATGGTACGTGTGGTTCATGATGCGGCCCGAAAGCTCGGCAAACAGGTGGATTTAAAACTATTTGGTGAAAAAACAGAAGTCGATAAAATGTTGGTGGAACTCATTGCCGATCCCCTGCTACACATCATTCGTAACGCTGTCGATCATGGCATTGAGCTACCAGCGGATCGTAAAAAGAGCGGAAAGAGTGAGACAGGCACCATTCGCCTGGAAGCCAAATCCGTGGGCAATGAGGTCTGGGTCATTAGTCGGGATGACGGGAGGGGACTGGATCGGGAAAAAATTATTCAAAGAGCGCTGGACCGTGGTTTAATCTCTGAGGCAAAGATTCCTGAGGATGAAGAAATTTGGAAATTGATCTTCGAACCCGGATTTTCCACTAAGGAAGAAATTAGTGATTTTTCCGGGCGTGGTGTGGGTATGGATGTGGTGAAAAAGAATATGGAAAAACTACGTGGCAGTATTGAGATCATCTCCAAGCACAATTTGGGCAGCACCTTCATTTTGAAAATCCCACTGACCTTAAGTATTATTGATGGCTTGCTGGTTCGTGTGGGAGATATTTCTTATGCTCTCCCAACCATAGCGATTCGAGAAACCTTGCAGCCTGACCAGCGGAACATCATAAAAACGATGGGTGGGCAGGAGTTGTTGCGACTGAGGGGAAGATTGGTCCCCATCCTGCGGCTGCACAAAATTTATAAAATATCACCTGAACATACTGATTTAACGAGAGGTATGATATTGGTTGTCGAACTGGGAGAATACTTTTTTTGCCTTTTTGTTGATGCCGTGACGGGGCAACAGCAAGTGGTAGTCAAAAATCTTCCTGCAACTATGCTGGAAACTCCACATCTTGCGGGTTGTACCATTTTAAGTGATGGACAAGTTGGCCTGATTCTGGATGGCAATAGCTTGGGCAAGAGTATCGATCAACATGTGCTCATGTAGTGCGTAAGAACCTTTTACACTAAAATAAATGGAGGCTTAATGGCAGAAAATGGGATTGAGGAAAGCTCACTGGCTGATTCCTCAATGGAAGTCGAAGAGATTGGTGCTCAGGAGGGAAAGTTCTTAACCTTTCCTCTGGCTGATTCCCTCTATGGAATCGAGATCTCTCAAGTACTGGAAGTAGTCATTCACAGTGACAAAACCAGAATTACCAAAGTTCCACACATGCCCCTTTATACCAAAGGGGTCATCAACCTGCGAGGCAAGATTATTCCGATCATCGATTTGCGTTCTCGTTTCTTGTTATCGGAAGGTGAAAGCAGTGATCGCACCTGCTTTGTGGTGGTCAACATCCATGGGGTCATCACTGGATTGGTGGTGGATACTGTATCTGGAGTGGTCACGATCGCTCAAAGGGATATTGATCCGGCCCCGAAACTGGATATTTCGATTCAAAACCAATTTATTGCCGGTATGGGCAAAACACAAGAGGCTGTTTATATCCTGCTCAATATCGATGAATTGTTGGAACAAGGGGAAATAGAAGAACTGGAAGGGTCTGTAAATTCCTGAGTTCTTCTGTGGAAAGTATCTGTTTTTAATCATTATTAATATCAAATTATCTTACTCTGGAGCAAATAATGGATTTGGACAACCTGAGTGTCAGGAACAAAATCATCTTTGGAATCAGTGTTGCCTTGGCTTTAATGCTTGCCGTCTCGGTGACGGTATTTGTTAATGTCCAAGGATTGCAGGAAACTTCAAAATGGGTACAGCATACCCGGGATGTTATGGGGAACGGCAATCAATTAGTTGCTGAAATGATGAATATGGAAACGGGTATGCGGGGCTTTCTGATTTCCGGTAAAGAGGAATTCCTGGAACCTTATGAAAAAGGTCAGCGCAGGTTCTCTAAATTGATGGACCAAACCCAAGAGCTGGTCAATGACAACCCGGCGCAAGTCAGCCGCCTGGAGCAGATTGATGAATTGGCCCAGCAATGGCTCAAAAAAGCGGGTGAAGCACAGGTGAACCTGAGGCGACAAGTCAACATTGGTTTTAAGACAGTTGAAGCTTTCGAGCAGATTCGGAGCAGAACAGTAGGCAAAAGAATTTTCGACAACCTGCGGAAGACCTTAACCCGTGTGGATAAGGAATTCCAGCGTGAAGCGAATGATGCCGGGCGTTTTATGGTGCAGAGAATTTTATTGGACTTGGTCAACATGGAAACGGGGCAACGAGGATTTTTACTGACGGGAAAAGAGGAATCACTATCCCCCTACAAACAGGGACAGACCACTTTAAACACGCACCTGGACGAATTAAGAAGCTTGATCAAACAAGAAAACTCTGGTGATTTGAGCGGTGGAGATGTGGATGAGATTGGCAAACAGGCAGAGGCTTGGGTTGAACAGGCTGCCGCACCGGAAATTAACGCACGCAAGGAGGTCAACAAGGTTCCGGTAACTATGGCTGATTTGACCCGGCAAATAGAAAAAGGACAAGGAAAAAAATTCATGGATGAACTCCGTAGGAGAATCGATGAGTTCATTAGTATTGAAAAAAATCTGATGGTGATACGTCAAAAAGACGCGAAATCTAGTGCCGATTTTACGCAAAAGGTGATCATTTTTGGAACATTAGCTGCCATCATCCTGGGTTTTCTAACGGCCTTTTACATTGCTCGTAAGATTTCCAGTCCCATGGGTGATTTGGTGAGTATTCTCGACTCTATGGCTCAGGGAGATATCAGCCGTCGTGCGACCATCCTGGGCAGTGATGAAATTGCCAAACTGGGAATATCCTTCAATCAAATGGTGGAGAATCTGAAGCAACAGGTGGCACTCACCACAGTGATTGCCAAGGGAGACTTGTCCAATGAGGTCCCCTTAGCTTCTGACAAGGACTCGCTAGGCAAAGCTTTGCAAATGATGACGGACTCTTTAAATGAAACTCTACATCAAGTGGCCACTGCCGCGGATCGCCTCACGGGAGGTGCCCAGCAACTATCTGATTCCAGTCAGATAATCTCTCAAGGAGCTTCGGAACAATCCTCTTCCCTGGAAGAGATCTCCACCTCCATGGAGCAAATGAGTGCCCAAACCCAATCCAATGCTGACAACGCGACGCAAGCCAATCAGCTGGCTGCCTCCGCCCGTCAACAGGCAGAGGAGGGGAATGAGCAAATGGGGAAAATGCTGGAGTCCATGAAAGATATCAATGAATCCTCAGAGAATATTTCGAACATCATCAAAACGATTGATGAAATTGCATTTCAAACCAATGTATTAGCCATTAACGCCGCAGTAGAAGCAGCTCGGGCGGGGGTCCATGGCAAGGGCTTTGCGGTGGTAGCTGAAGAAGTTCGTAACTTGGCACAGCGCAGTGCGGCGGCGGCCAAGGAAACAACCACAATGATCAATGATTCCGTCAAAAAGGTAGAAGCTGGAGCCAAAATTGCTGACGAGACAGCTGGTTCTTTGAAGGAAATTGTGAAGGGATCCGCCCAAGTAACGGATTTGGTCAATCAGATCGCTACCGCCAGTAACGAACAGGCTAGGGGGGTCAAAGAGATCAATAGTGGTCTGACTCAACTCAGCCAAGTCACCCAGCAGAATGCCCAGGTTTCCGAAGAGGCATCCACTGCCAGTGATGAACTAAATGGTCAATCCAGGATTCTGAAACAATTGGTTTCACGTTTTAAGCTGCGCCAGCAATTCCATAGTGCCCTCAGTACTTACCAGACTCAGGAAGTTGCCCCCGTCTCCTATCCGATTGCCCCTGTCTCAGCTTCCGTCAATGCGGTGAAAACCCATAAGGAAATGCCGAGTGCTGCAGGGCGTGTGGATACTAGTGGTGAGGACCTGATTTCATTTGAGCAGACTGATACGGGTAAGTTCTAGCCCCAACTCCTCAATCACACGTGATGAAAGTATTTTGATCGCTTTCATCGCCTTTTTTAGGTTGAACCAGCTCATGATGTCAGCTTCGGAATACAAAAGTATCAGCCGTTTGGTCTATGAAAAATTTGGTATTGATTTAGGAGCAAATAAGCGAACCTTAGTCGAAAATCGTCTTGCACCGGTAATCAACCAATTGGGTTTTATTAATTTCCAAGAGTATTATGCTCATATAATCAGTGATAAGAGTGGTCAATCCTTGCTGGAATTGGCGAATCGTTTGACTACCAATTATAGTTTCTTCTTTCGGGAGCTGGAACATCTGGAGCGGCTCAAAGAAATTCTGCCGACTCGCCTGCAACAAACCTCTACCTGGAGGAATGCGAGTCTAAGTATCTGGTCAGCGGGCTGTTCTGGAGGTGAGGAACCTTATTCTCTTTCTATCATACTGAAAGAGCTATCTACTCTTCATTCCTTTGCGAAGTGGGATTTAGGGATCTTAGGGACGGACATTGATACCAATAAACTCAAAGAAGCTCACAGAGGTATTTACCCGACGGATCGTCTCAGAGCCATTCCCTCCAATATCCGTACACAATACTTCAAACAAGTGGATCAGCTTCTTTGGCAAGTTAAAGAGTCAACCAAGCAATGTGTCCACCTCAGTCGCTTCAATCTGATGGAAAAACAGTTTAACTTTAAAGGGAAATTCTTTATCATTTTTTGTCGCAATGTCATGATCTACTTCAACCGAGCCACAATAAAAACTCTCATCCAACGCTTTTATGAGGTGACTGAAGACGGAGGTTACCTCTTCATTGGGCTCACGGAATCTCTGGATAAAAAGGATTGTCCCTATGATTACATTGCCCCTTCGGTTTACCAAAAAAGAGTGAGGTAAATAGGTCAACTACCCCTCCCTAAAGGGAGGAGCTTGAATAGCTCATGTTGACCAGCTTAAGTTTTTCGAAAACTACGTTACCTTGGTGATCTTACCCTGGAGTGCTTGCCAGCTCCAGGCTCTAAGGTTGGATGTTAAACAGACTGAGGGTATAGGTCAGTGCATTCAGTGTAAAAAGCCCTGGTAACATTAGCGAGGCACACATTACCCGGCTTGCCGGGATTCTCTTCAAGGAGAAAAGATGCAACGAGTATTCGTGCTCGATACAAAGAAGAAACCTTTAACCCCTTGCCGACCCAAGAGAGCAAAACAATTGCTAAAACAAGGTATAGAAAGCCCCGCTTCCTTAATAGAACACTGCCTCAAGGCTGGCTAGCTCCATCCCTGCTCAGTAGGGTTTTCAACATAGAAACATGGGTTGAAAAGTTATGTTGTTTTGCTCCAGTCAAAGCGATATCTCAAGAGTTGGTACGCTTCGACATGCAACAGATGGAGAACCCGGAAATTTCCGGTAAGGAATACCAGCAAGGCACTTTAGCTGGATACGAGACAAAGCAATATCTCTTGGAGAAATGGAATCGTACTTGTGTCTATTGTGGAGCGCAAAATGTACCCTTGGAAATCGAGCATATCATTCCAAAAAGTAAAGGTGGATCCAATAGGGTTAGTAACTTAACTCTTGCCTGTGTGTCTTGTAATCAAAAGA
>NVSR01000059.1 GCA_002401295.1 SAR324 cluster bacterium
AGCAATTCATATGTGCAATGGGTATTAAACGAGTTAAATTTGGATTTGGCGCTAGGCCCATCTGCTATCGGGAAAGACTACTTGGGATTTATAGGAATCAAAACTTTTAACAATGGCTTTCAGGTCTCAACACCTTTTTTGGGAGTTAAGGTAAAATGGCCAGGTAGGTTTGAAATTCACATACTTACATTAACATTTGGTATCAGCATCAAACCATTCCAGCTTGCTATTCCATTTTATAGAATGAAAAGAAAAAACTTCTAATAAAACGTTTCGCAGGGTAGTTAGAGCCTTCACCTATAAGCTATTAAACTGATTTTAGGCCTTTATTTGTACAGATAGCTGCACATTGTCCTCAGACGAGTGCCATGTTTTACTTTGTGATTTAATCCGGTATTAGAAAATGGATAAAAAACAATTTACAGATTATTTCCTTGAACGTTTTATTTTAGAATTCTCAGAATTAACATTTTCAAAAGTCTCTGAACTTCATATTAGTTTATCTGACCTTGAAGGCTTGAAATCGGACATTTTTCTAGAAAATGCCTACGGTGACTATTTATCTGAATACAAAAATATTGAGGCCATTACTCAGGACCGAATTAATCAATTAAAAAACCAAGCTAGTAGAAATGCCAGTGTCAATAGTTCAAATATTTTTCCTGTCCTTAAACCTTTATCTTTTTTAGATAATGTTCGAAAGCAGTTGGGTGAAACCAATAATTCTGATGGGGACCTCTCAATGGTCTTCCATAAACTCAATGAAGATATTTTCATCTTTTATGTTTTTAACACGCAAGAATCGATGAACTTTGTTCTTCAAGAAGACTTGGACAAGTTAAATATTAATGCATCTGATATCAGAAAAATTGCGGTAGAAAATTTAGAAGAGCATTTTAGTAAAATTGATGTCTCAATTAAAAGAATGGAGTATCCCGGTAAAGGGAATATTTTCCTCTTATCGACTGACAAAAATTATGAAGCTTCGGCATTGTTGTCAGCAATGCTTTGGAACAAAAAAATTCTTCCGGTGAAAGGTGATTTTGTTGCGTTTGTACCAACGCGAAGTATGCTGCTGGTGGTTGGTAGTAAAGATACCCAGGGCATTCAAGATGCTTCTACTGTTGCAACTCAAGGATATGAAGAAATAGGCTATTCTATTTCTCCATACGGATACTTAAAGAAGGATGACCAGTGGATAAGATTTGATTCCTAGGGAATAGTTGTCGCTCTTTTCTTTTTCAGAAAAGCCGCCACGTAGGGCGGCGCTACCGTTTTTCAATAGCCTCCTTCAATTTTTGAAAATGATGTCATTCGAAAAATTAAAAAGACCCACAACTATTAAGGAAATGCACCAATGCAGCTGGAAATGGATTACCAAAGAAAGTTGGCTTAAAGGGATGTCATTTCAACTAAAGCCCACGGATGTTGTTGTCTCACCTTATCCTAAGTGTGGAACTACCTGGGTTCAGCAAATCGTGCATGGATTGAGAACTCGGGGATCTATGGCATTTGACGAGATTATTGAAGTCTCTCCCTGGTTGGAAATAGCTTTTGATGTTGGGATAAATCTGGATAAACCTCAACCTGCTCTACCGCGTCTGTTCAAGAGTCATATGTTTTGGGAACAGATTCCCAAAGGAGGTAAATATATTTATGTCATTCGTGATCCCAAAGACACCCTAGTCTCAAAATATCATTTCGAAGAAGGTTGGTGGTTTGAAAAAGGCTCGATTTCAATCGAAGAATACGCAAAGGATAGCTTTATTCCTGATAATGCCTATTGGTTACATCTGTTATCTTGGTGGCAGCAACTCCATAATCCAAATGTACTAATTTTATGTTTTGAAGACCTGAAAAAAGACCTGAGCAAATACATTCCTCTCATTGCCCATTTTATCAACTGTGAACTTGATCAGGAGCTTCAGGATATAGTATTGAGACAATCTTCATTCGAGTTCATGAAGAAGCATGAACATAAGTTTGATGAACACATCACAAGAGGCAAGCGAGAAAAAGTCATGGGATTACCATCAAATGCAGATGTCTCAAAAATCAGAAAAGGTGATGTTGGTGATGCCTATCTAGAGCTTCCTGACTCAGTGCATGAGTTACTGGATAAAATATGGAATCAGGTTGTCCGGCAGAAGACCCAATTTAAGACATTCCAAGAAATGCGCACCGCTTTATCAGAAGTAAATTACTCATCGTATCCCCTAGGCCAATCCCAGCCGTATCCCCAGCGCCAGGGGAAGGGGGAACTGGGAGATCCACCTATGCGAACCCCCAAAAACATGAGATTTCCAGTCATTGAATAACCTTCATCATTGAGGCAGGTTCTGAATTTCTGATCCGCGCTTTCACGATCTTCGGAACTTCCACCACACCAGTACTTGATATCATGCTGAATGCAGCAAGCCAGCCAAGGATCATCCGGCCAAGCGGAGCAGCCATCTGTGGTGAAATTGTGAGGCGGTAAGTTCTCAAGGCCTCGCTTTTCTGCACAAAAACTCTGGGCTTCCAATTCAATTTTTTGTGATGCTTCTATGTTCTCTTCATAGGGCGCAATACTATGGTTGACTGGTGTGCAGCTGGCCATCAACAGCAAAAGTAGAATCCATGAGGAGACAATGATTGTCTTGAGCATCTTGAATCAGTTTAAAATTATAAAATATCCCAGGGGTAACCAAAAAATAAAATGGTCTCTGCTCCTTCCTCACCCACGGAATAATCAAGGCGGTAAACTAACCCGGAGCCCATTACGGCCCGTATACCTATTCCTGTGGAGTGTCTGGTTTCTTTGAAGAGGTCTTCCTCCTTATCTGCGACACTGCCATACTCGTAAAAGAAAGCGATCTGTATGGCGGTTCTCAGGTCTTCCATGAAAAAGATATTAAATCTTTCCTTTTCATCAGTTAGATTCCAGCGGAATTCTGTGCCGTAAAATCGGGTATGGGCTCCATGAAAACGTGTATTGATAAAAGAGCGCAAGCGGCTATTACCACCCAAAGTGGAAGCGGATCCGTAAGTATTTTGGGCGATGATTTGATCTTTGGCTTTGTCCTTTTCAGAATCACAGACGGAGTCTCCCGTAGCACAGGTGAAGTCATTGCCAACCTTGTTTCGGTCCGTTTCCCCTTGTCGCAATACAACAGCATCTGACTGGAAATAATTGAAAAGCCAGGTGCTATTCGTCAAAACAGGAATGAAAGCCGTGGCATTGACATCGACAGTATAAAACTCAACATTCTCTTCTTTCACATTCTGTGGGAAATTTCGACTCCACTTGACGCGAAAACCATTGCGAGGATCGTTGCGATCATCCGTCAAATCCAGGGTCACGCTACCATTGGCAATAATTTCTTCATCTGACATTGGATCATCAATTTCTGCAATCAGCTTGCCATCACTATCTACAATGCTTTCAATTCTCGCTTGAGTTGTGTACCTCTGATAGGCGAACTCAAGTCGTCGTTCCGCAAAGGTCAGGATCAGTTGTCCACCGTAAAAGACTGAATCTGTGAGATGGGCCGTATTGAACTCATCGGGATCTTCATCTCCCTCCATACCTCGACTATTATTAATTCCAAAACCAGCTTTACTAATCCTCGATGCCCCGATATCTAAGATCAAACGTTTGGAAATCAGGTGTATGTCTGATATGCCAATGGCGTTACCTTCCACATCCCCTGTAATGGCTAATCCATAGGTATCCACATAACTCCCCCCGATATTGATCAATCCGGCTCCAATCGCCACGCCTTTACCAATCCCCGGAATATTGTAGGGAGCAGGGAAAATAGCATAAGAAAACTCGTCCCTGAATTGAGGAGTCCGACGGTCAAATTCCCAAGCAAAAATCTGTGCTGACCAGAGCAAAAGGCAAAGGGCTAGTAAGGTCCTTCTAATTGTATTGGCTGACATATATTTAGTACTTCAATAATCTATTAATAGAGTTGACCTTTAGAGGTTCCTCTGGAAAAAGAAACGGAAGCTAAAGGATTATTCAAATTTGTAGATGATTGTCTATAAGAAAGACTTAATCAATTTATAACTTTTTCTTCGTGCTCTTCCTGTTCTTTGTGGTTTTTTGGGTAGCCTCCAGAGTGGCTACTGAAAAGGATTGTCCCTTTGTTTGGATTGGTTTAACACTAAGCATTACTTCGTGGATATCAATAAAAAACAAGTGCAAGGGATCAGAGAGATAACATGGCCGGATTTTATTTATTTTCCAGCAATCGACAGGAAGCGTTGATTCAGCAATTGGCGGAAACTCTACAGAACAATCCCCTGCCGAATCCCTTAACACCCGAATTAATCATGGTGCAAAACCATGGGATGCAACGTTGGGTTTCTTTAGAGTTGGCGCGTATCAATGGGATTGAAGCCAACACCAAATATTTGTTCCCCAATGAGCTCTTGCAGATCAGCTTCCAGGAAATTATCCCAAATTACCAAGCACCACAACGACAAGAAGAAGATCTCCTGATTTGGAAAATCATGGAAATCTTGCCTTCCCTCTTGGATCAATCTCAATTCGCCCTGCTTCGTCATTATCTGGAGGGTGACCAACCTCTCAAAGCCTTCCAGCTCGCAAAACGGATTGCGGGATTGTTTGATCAATACAGCATGTTTCGTCCGGAAATGTTGCTGGAATGGGAGAACAGTGAAAAAGGGGATTGGCAAGCGGAACTCTGGCGGCACCTGCCTCAGGAAATCAGGGATCGACAGAAGCCAAAGCTGCGAGAACAATTCCACCAACATTTTGCCGCTGCCTTTCAGAGACCCAATAAAATTCCCCTTCGAGTCTCCATCTTTGGGATATCATCTCTGCCTCCCTTACACGTGGATATTCTCAATTCACTGGCAGAACATGTGGAAATTTACCTGTTTTTTCTCAATCCGACGGATATGTATTGGGGGGATATCCTCTCGGACAAGGAAATATTGAAGCAGGTTGATCGCTATAATCGTTTGGCGGAAGTCAAAAAAAAATATCATGAAAGTGTTGATGAAGAAGAGCTGTATTTTGATACGGGAAATGCTCTACTGGCTTCTCTGGGGAAATTTGGGAAGGAATTTTTCCAGTTAATGATTGAACAGAACCTGATGGATGCACCGGGAGAAGCTGGATTTGAAGAGCCAGAAGCAGGCTGTCTGCTGGAATGTATCCAAAGGGATATCTTTCGGTTGGAGAATCCGGCGCAAGAACAACTGGACCTTGAAGATCGATCCTTACAGATCCACTCCTGCCACAGCCCAATGCGGGAGGTGGAGGTTCTGCTGGACCAATTACTGTACCTGATGGATCAAGACCCCAATCTCAAACCCAGCGACATTCTGGTGATGACACCGGATATTGAAAGTTATGCGCCTTTGATTCACTCTGTTTTTGGTGGCACCCAATATGGGGGTCGAGCATTTCCCTTTTCAATTGCCGATCGGGGGATTCGTCAGGAAAGTAAAGTTATCCAATATTTCATCAAATTATTGGAATTGCCCAAGGGACGTTTTACGGTCACTGATGTTTTTGAGTTATTGGAGTCTGAACCCATTCGCAACCTCTTTCACCTCACTGATGATGAGGTGACTATGATTCGAGGCTGGGTACAAAAAGCAAATATTCGCTGGGGTATTGATGCTGCTTTTCGGGAAAAGATGGGGACCCCCGCAACCTATGAAACAACCTGGGAGTTCGGTATTGATCGAATTTTGACGGGATATGCCATGCCCGGAGAAGAGCAGCTGCTCTTCCAGGACATTTTGCCCTTTGATGATATTGAGGGTAATAACGCAGCTGTCTTTGGTCGTTTCCTTGAATTTTACGAGCGCCTCAAAGCACTATTGCAACCAGGGAAATACACACTGGAAAGGTCACGTTCTCTAGCTGATTGGGCGACCCTTTTTCGTGACTTGGTCCGTTTGTTCTTCCAGGAAGATGAAACTTGGAGTCGTGAATTGGAATTATTACGCGGTGCTTTGGAAGGCTTAAAAAGCTTTGGTGATATAGAACTCAAAGTAGACATTTCAGTCATCAGTAGTTTCCTGATTGAGCGGCTGGACGACTCGGCACGCAAGATGGGATTCCTTGGTTTTGGAGTCACCTTTTGCTCCATGATGCCCATGCGCAGCATTCCTTTCCAGGTGATTGCCTTGTTGGGAATGAATGACAAGGCCTTCCCTCGCATTATCCGTCCACTCTCCTTTGATTTGATGCAGCTGGATCATCGACTGGGTGATCGTTCCCTGAAAGATGAGGATCGATACCTCTTTTTAGAAACACTGCTTTCCACACGGCAAGTTCTTTATATTAGTTACGTAGGCCAGAGCATTAAAGACAATACTAGCCTGACACCTTCTACCTTAGTCACAGAACTTATTCATTATGTTGAGCAAGGTTATGAAATAGAGGGGAAGACAATCCCCGAGCACTTGGTTACCAAACATCCCTTGCAGCCTTTCAATCCTAAGTATTTTCAAAAAAACAGCGAATTATTCAGCTATTCACAGGAAAACCTGCACGCGGCAAACCATCTGAATCAGGATGAGGCACGGCAAGCCCCTCAGTTTGAAGTAGAGCTTCCCCCCATCGATGATGAGTTTTTAGAGGTTAACGTCACGTCATTGGTTCGCTTTTTTGATCAACCGGCAGCTTATCTCTTCAAAAACCGGCTCAAGGCCTATTTGGATAAGGAAGAGGCGCTACCGGAAGAAGAGGAGCCTTTTCTTCTCGGTGCTTTAGAGAATTATTCAATGCAAGCAAGATTGGTTGAGGCGCTGTTAGAAAAAAGTAATGCCCAGGATCAAAAGAAAATATTTAAAGCCATGGGCACCCTGCCTCTGGCTCAGGTAGGCGAGCTAACCTTCGAACACTTACACAATGAAACGGAGAGCTTTGTCCACCAGGTTGCGCCCTACTTGCAGGAGGAAAAATTGCCTCCTTTTACCTATGAGTTTGATTTGGGAGAATTCCATGTGCAGGGTGTGATCACCGCTGCCTATCAGAATGGATTATTTTATTACCGTCCCTCCAGGGTGAAAGTCAAAGATCGCCTGCGTATCTGGCTGGAACAGTTGATTTTGAATTACCTGCAACCCTCTGGTTATCCCTTGAGTGCCACACTCATTGGTAAGGAAAAAAAGAGTGGCGACGCGGAGATTTTCTCCTGTGCCTCCATCGATCACGCAGAGGACAAATTAAAGCTATTTTTAGATTATTATCGGCAAGGTTTATCATCCCCTTTAGCTTTTTTCCCTAGAACGGCAAACCAATACGTGGAGACATTCCTGCTGAAAGAGGATCAAGAGAAAGCACAAACTGCAGCCTTGGGGACTTGGCTGGGTAATGATAATTTCCCCGGCGAATGGCAACAAAACCCTTACTTCCAGCGTTGCTTCAAAGAGCATGAACTCTTTAAGGACAATACTTTTGAGCGGATCCTGACGGAGTTACTCATACCTGTTTATACCATGCAAGTGAGGGAGGGATAACATGGAAACACAACTCTTCGATTTAAAAGCGACCCCAATCGATGGCATTAATTTGATTGAGGCCAGTGCGGGCACAGGAAAAACTTATACTATTGAGGGGCTCTTTCTCCGCCTCTTATTAGAGAAAGGGATTCAAGTAGAAAATATCCTGGTGGTAACTTTCACTGAGGCGGCGACTGCTGAACTGCGGGAACGCATTGCCACTAAAATTCGCTCCTGCTTGCAAGCCTTTGAGCAAGGTACTGAGGATGATTTTCTGAATCATCTTGTCAGTCAAAGTTCGGATCAGGATCGTGATCGAGAGCGCCTCAAATTAGTCATTGCCAGTTTTGATGAAGCGGCAATTTATACGATCCATGGCTTCTGCCAAAAAATGCTGATTGATTTTGCCTTTGAGAGCCAAACCAGCTTCGACTCCGAACTGGTGACGGATCAGGAAGAGCTGATTGAAGAATTAGCTGCGGATTATTGGCGCAATCAATTGTATACGGCTGAAAGACTCTACAATCAAATGTTTCTGGAGATTTATCCCACTCTGGAAAGTTTGATCAAGATGGCAAAAAAGATTATCTCTCGTCCCGTCAAACACATTTTGCCTCGCCTCAAAGCAGGTAATTCTCAAGGGTTATATCAAGAGATCATCAATAGTTTTGAAAAAATGAAGGCAACCTGGGCATTAGGAAGGGAGTTTGCCGAACTGCTGAAAGGTAACGCTCATTGGAAAAAACCTTATATCAACAAGCTGGATCTTAATTTAGAGCTGCTCCATCAATTTTTCCGAGCAGGCAATCCCTTTGAAACAGAGAATGGATTGGACTATTTTACCCCGGAGAAAATACAAAAAAGTATCAAAAAAGCAGGCACACCACCCGAGCACAGCCTCTTTGAAGAATGCGAGCAATACTTACTGCTTTTGAACCAAATGTCCTTTGCTGTTAATTTGGATTTCATTGATTATGCTCAGAAAGAACTACGTGATAAGAAGCAAACACGGAATCTTCGTTCCTTCGATGATCTGCTCAAAGATCTGCACCATGTATTGATGGGAGAGCAGGCAGACGTTCTGGCCAAAAAGATCCAGGATAAATTCGCCGTGGCACTGATCGATGAGTTTCAGGATACGGACCCCATTCAATATGAGATTTTTAAAGCAGCTTTCAAACAGGATGAGGCGCGACTCTTTTTTATTGGTGATCCCAAGCAGTCCATTTATAATTTCCGTGGGGCTGATATTTTTGCCTACTTGAATGCAGAAAATGATGCGGATCACAAATATACCCTGGAAATAAACTGGCGCTCCGATCGTGACTTAGTCAAAGCAGTGAATAAAATTTTCACCTTCCGTGACAATCCCTTCGTCAACAGCAAGATTGCCTTCCCTGAAGCGGAGGGATCTCCACAAAAACCGGAACGTTCCTTTGTGATTGACGCTGTGCCTCAAACACCAATGAACCTCTGGTTTATACGCAGTGAGGAAGTGGTAAAAACCGGTGACGCACGAGATATGATTGCGCAGGCTACGGCCACTCGCATTGCCAAGCTGCTTAACCAGGGAGTGAATGGTTCTGCCACCATTAAAAAAGGTGAAGAAAACATTGCCCTGCAACCCAAGGATATCGCTGTTTTAGTCAGGACTCATAAAGAGGCGCTCTTAATACAGGACGCTTTGTGGCAACGAGATGTACCCTCCGTACTCAATACTAAGGAAAGTATTCTTGAGTCTGCTGAGTTCAATGATGTCCGGATGATCGCTGCAGCTGTCGCGGATTATAAGCAAGAAAGTAAAGTGAGAACCGCCCTGTTAACGGATGTCATGGGAGCCAATGGAACTCAAGTGTATCAGTGGACTCAGGACGAGAGTGTTTGGGAGGATATTCTAAACCGATTCAAACTGTATCATGACACCTGGTCGGAGTCCGGCTTTTATCACATGATGCGACTCTTTCTTCAGGAAGAAAAAATTCGTTCAAAATTACTCTCTTACCCCGATGGAGAGCGCAGGTTGACTAATCTGTTACATCTACTGGAAGTATTCCATCAGGCGGAAACCGCCTCACTTTATAGCATGACGGGCTTATTGCAGTGGGCCTCTAAAATCCATCGGGATGGGGCTGAGCAGGGGGAACATGAAATCAGGCTGGAAACCGATGCGGATGCCTTGAAAATTATGACGGTGCATACCAGTAAAGGACTGGAATTTCCGCTAGTTTTTGTTCCCTACTCCTGGGGCGGACAAGCTCCGCGTGATTACTTCTTCCATGACCCTGATCAGGATCGTGAACTGACGTGGGATCTGGAAAAAACCGGTAAAAATAAAGCCTATACTGAAGAAGAAAATCTGGCTGAAAATCTACGCCTGCTTTATGTGGCACTCACTAGGGCCAAGCATTGCTGTTACGTATCGTGGGGCAAGATCAACCGGACAGCGGATTCTGCTTACAGTTATCTTTTTCATCGTGACAGTTTCAAAAAAGTCTTGTCGAAGGTTAGTTGTGAGACACTTTGGGCTGATCTGGAAGAATTACGAGATTCATCGGAGAACTGTATTCACTTGGAAGAAATGCCTCAAGGTGACGCCTTGTGTTATCAGCCGCAAAAGCTGGAGAGCGTTGAATTGCGAGCTCGACATTTCCAAGGCAATCTGAGGCAGGGATGGGGCATTAGCAGTTTTTCTGGACTTTCTTCTCGCAAAAAAGATCACAGCGAAGGTTTGGATCATGATCAACATCAAATTGTTGAAGAGGTCATGCCGGAAGAAAACAGTGAACCTGTAGAGAGACTATCCCTTTTCTCCATGCCTGGTGGTGCCAAGACAGGAGAATGTTTTCATGAAATGCTGGAAAATTTGGATTTTCAAGAAAAAGATCAGGAGGTCACGAAATCATTAGTACAGGAAAAGCTAGAAAAGTTTGACTTTGATCTGGAATGGGCTCCCGTGGCATTGAAACTGATGCAGGACGTTGCTAGCAGAAAACTAACTTCTGCCCACACGGGGACAGAGAGTTTCTCTCTGTCACAGGTTCTTCCCGAATTGGCTGTGGAGGAGATGCCTTTTCATTTCCCCATTACGAAATTAAGGAGCCGTGACTTAGCAAAATTAGTCGCCGCTAATAGTCAGAATTCCACTCATGAGGCACTTGTCAAAACTTTGGAGCAACTTGAGTTCAATACGCTGAAAGGGTTCATGAAGGGATTCATTGATCTTGTATTTTGCCATGAGGGACGTTTTTATATCCTAGACTGGAAGACCAATAAGCTAGGAGAAAAGCTAGGGGACTACACACCTCCTCTGCTGCGAGAGGCCATTGAAGATCATCTTTTCAATCTGCAGTATTACATTTACACTGTGGCGCTCCACAAATACCTCAAATTACGCATGCCGGGCATCTATGATTTTGATCAGCACTTTGGAGGTGTTTATTATTTCTTCTTGCGGGGCATCCATGCGGATCCGCAGGTAGATACGGGAGTACTTTATGAATCCTTAAGCGGTTCTGGAGAAATGATTGATTTATTAGAACAAATATTTAGTGGTGAGGTAGAACAATGAGTCTGGATCTTGATTTTTTCCGTAACCGTGAGTTTCAGCCCCTGGATCATCATTTTGCCAAAAAGATGGTGCAGTTGGCCTTTCCTGAAGGCGATCAAAGTTCAGATGAGATGCAGATGGCCCTTTATCTGGCCAGTGGTTTAGTTTGTTTTGAGGCGGCCAAAGGCAATGTTTGTTTGCATCTCCAAGATTATGCCGCAGAAGAGATGAAAGTGACAGGCAGTGATGGAGAAGAAAATTCCCTACTTTTTCCCGCGCTGGAAAGTTGGATTGAGCACCTTCAACAAAGCCGAATTGTGGGAGATCCAGAGACTCGGCATCCCTTGATTTTGGAAGTTGATACTGAGGTAAAACGCCTCTATCTAAATCGCTATTACCAATATGAACAAGGATTGGCTAGTTTCATTCGCCAAAGACTAAAACCTGTAAATTTGGATGAGCAGCGATTGCAAAAAGGCTTAGATCGTCTTTTTCCCAGTAGTGACTCTACAGGAATAGATTATCAGCGCCTCGCGGCGGAAAGGGCACTGAGTAGGAAGTTTAGCGTAATTTCTGGAGGACCGGGGACAGGAAAAACAACGGCAGTTTTGAAAATTCTTTCCCTCTTGATCGAACAAGCTGATGATGAGGTACCTCGAATCAGGCTTGCCGCCCCAACGGGAAAAGCAGCGGCTCGCCTCAAGGAATCTATCCAAAAAGGGAAACAGCGGCTTTTAGGAAAAGGGCAAATTTCCCAGGAAATTTATGAATTACTACAAGAAGAAACCTCAACGATACACCCTTGTTGGGTACCGTAAAAAACTCTGTTTATTTCCGCCATCACAGGGAAAACCCCTTATCCCTGGATTGTTTGATTGTGGATGAAGCCTCCATGGTTGATTTGGCCTTAATGAGTAAATTAGTGGCGGCCTTACCCGATCACGCCCGCCTCATTTTATTGGGTGACATGGATCAGCTTTCTTCCGTTGAGGCGGGTTCGGTCCTGGGGGATATCTGTGCCGGAATCACTCAGCCCGAAACGCCTCTGGGACAAAGTATTGTGAAGCTTCAAAAAAGTTATCGTTTTGACGATCAGAAAGGCATCGGGAAGTTGAGTCGTTTGATCAATGAGGGCAAGGCCAAGCAAGCCTGGGACTTTATTCATCCTACTACAAATGACCAGGTAAAATGGAATTTCCTACCCTTAAAAAAAGATCTAAAATCAAAAATCCGTGAGGCACTGCTTCCTTTTTATCAAAGCTATTTCGCCGCAGATACTATTGAGGCGGCATTCTCAAAATTCAAGGAATTTTCTATCCTCTGTGGATTGCGCAATGGTAGCTATGGTGCGGAACAAATCAACCAGGTCATTGAGACAATCCTGGTAGAAGAAGAGATGATTGCCTTGGAAGAAACCTGGTATAAGGGGCGTCCCATTATGATTACCCGCAATGATTACCAGTTGAATCTATTCAATGGTGATGTGGGTATCCTCTTCACCGATCCCGAGGATGGACGGCGCAAAGCTTTCTTCGAAACAACGGATCCTTCAGAGTTTAGACGCATCACCGCCAGTCGCTTGCCAGAGCACGAATCAGTTTTTGCCATGACCGTTCACAAGAGCCAAGGGTCTGAATTCAAGCGTGTACTGTTATTATTGCCCGATGTAGAAAGTGAGGTATTAACAAGAGAATTGGTTTACACAGGGATAACCAGAGCACGAGAAAATGTGGAAATATGGGGAGTAAAAAAAGTTTTCCTCCAATCCATCCACAAGCAATGCAAACGAAACTCCGGACTGAAGGAAAAGCTTTTCTCTGATAGGATTAGTCGTTGATGATCTGCAAATACTGCTTGATTGTACTTTCAAAGCCCATCTCCAGGGACTCGACAATGATGGCATGACCGATGGAAACTTCCGCAATCCCTTCAATCGTTAAAAATTGCCCCAAGTTTTCCAGATTCAAGTCATGGCCTGCATTGACGTCCAGTCCCAGATTTAAGGCATGCTCCGTAGCCTTGCGGTATAGGTTTAATACTTCAGTATTCCCTGCGTCACTATAGGTTGAAGCAAACTCTTCCGTATAAAGTTCAATCCGCTCAGCCCCCAAGTCCTTAACGATGGAGATTTGATCCACATCAGGATCCATGAATAGACTGACACGGACACCCGCATCCTGTAACTGGGTGATAATTGGTTTTAAGAACTCTCCCTGAGCTTTCACATCCCAACCATGATCGGAGGTGACCTGATTTGGCTCGTCAGGAACCAAAGTACATTGCTCTGGCTTGGCTTTTAATACGACCTCTAAAAAGTCATCCGTAGGATATCCTTCAATATTGAGTTCAGCCCCTGGATACTCAGTTACAACCTTAGATAATTCAAAAACATCCTCATAAGTGGCATGCCGCTGATCGGGACGAGGATGCATAGTAATACCGGCAACTCCCCACGCCAGAGCTTTCCGTGCAAAGCCTTCCACGCTGGGATAGTTTCTTCCTCGTGAATTCCTTAACAGGGCTATTTTATTCAGGTTAACACTCAGTTTAGTTTTCATAATTTGTTCTCTCTTGCAGTCGGATGCTCCCTAAACCACATAGTTTGCTGATCCGGGTAGAAAAATCTGAAATATCCATTAGATTGATATCAAATTATTAACAGTCTTAGAAGTTGTTGTCATCTCAACCACGGGGTTGAGACATAATGCTCTCATTCACTTAGACCTGTGATGCAAAGTAGGCCTTTATCTCTGCCTCTGTCATTTCTTGGGTCTTATTTGAAAAACAATAATAATCAGGTCTTTTATCACTGAAATACTGCATATTCATAACCAAATTTTCTAATTGTGGAAACAAGCCAACAGGCATATTAAAGCTACCTGATTTCTTCAAACGATAGAACAGATGAGTACCACAGTCTGAGCAAAACCCCCTGGAAGCCCAAGGTGAAGAGTCGTATTCCTTGATCTTTTCGCTATTATCAATTTTTACGTCCGTACCACATTGTACGGCAAAAAAAGGACCACCTCCCCATGTTCTGCATGTTTCGCAGTGGCACACTGTAAATTTAGGATTTACTGTTGCAACGGTTATTTTTACACCGCCACATAAACAAGTTGCTACCTTTGAGTTTGAACCTGACATCCTGATTTCTCCTTAATATTTTGGTGCGAATATAATCGTGGGAATTAGCGGGGAAATTTTGTATTTGATAGAACTGATTTTAGTGAGTTATGAGAAAAAATGCTGCCTACTTAGCCATTGAGTACATGAAGCAAAGTTGTAAAATCAATGGCTTTATTTATTTAATCGGAAGTGGGGTATAAAAAAGATTGGGTTGAAAATGAGGTGGTGGAGATAATAATCTGATCCGATAAATTAAGAAGGTATGATTCTCAAGTTTCGTAAAAGTCTTTCCGAATCTTTTTAAAAATTGATAATTCTATGAATCGGCAATGGGCATAATTTTAAATCCGTTATCAGAGCCTACATTGGGTTAATTTTGCACTCTCTTGGACATTGAACGAACAAGAGTAATAAATCAAAAACAAA
>NVSR01000060.1 GCA_002401295.1 SAR324 cluster bacterium
TGGGGGCTTCAGGCAATGATTTCGACAGTATTGCTGAGGCGATCACTCATTTCCGTGAACAAAATCCAGATCTGGTCGATCAGGATTGTCCACCCTTCAATATTCGCGACAGACAAGGGAAAAATCCTACCATCCAGTCTGGTGATAGCTTGATTCATATGAACTTTCGGGCAGACCGCGCCACAGAGTTCACTGAAGCTGTGACAGACCCTAAATTTAAATCATTTCAACGTGATGTCATTCCCAATCTCTACTTTGCTGGCATGATGCTTTACGATGCGGATATCAACCTTCCTGAAAAGCGAATCATGGAAAGTCCCGTCGTGGAGAACCCCTTTGGCAGGCGTTTATTGTCCTATGGCCTGACACAATTCCGGCTAGCGGAAACACAAAAATATGCCCATGTTACATTTTTCTTCAATGGCGGTTATCGGCAGCCTTTGGACGCGTCGAAAGAGCATTATTTTCTGATTGCTTCAGATAAGGTAAACTCTTTTGCCGAAGTACCGGCAATGAAAGCAGCTGAAATTGCGGATAAAGCGGTGGAGCTGATCCAATCGGGAGACTTTGATTATGGGCTGATCAATATTGCCAATACGGACATGGTAGGACACACAGGCAATATGCAGGCAGCGATTAAGGCGGCAGAAGTGGTGGATCAAGCATTAGAAAAAATCTGCAAGGCCTTAGAAGCTGTTAATGGAATAGCGCTGATCACTGCCGATCATGGTAATGCAGATGAAATGCTGATCATGAATAAGAAAACTAAAAAAGAAGAAAGGTGTACGAAACATAGTATTAATTTAGTCCCTTGTATTTTATTCGACCCTCAGTACGCGGGAGATTACCGGCTCCAACAATATAGTGCGGAAAAACCCATAGGGCTTTCCATGATTGCTGCTACGAATCACATATTGTTAGGTCGAGACGTTCCGGATGACTTGGATCCGTCTCTATTTGCCGTGGCCACTGTATAACTCGAGAATTGTCAGCTCTCTTGTATATGAATTCAATTTTTTTCTTAACCAATTGAAGACGAAACAATGAAAACAGTCACACTCCAAGAAATTGCCGATTACCTGGGCACTGAGGTGTTGGGCAATCCGGAAGAAAAAATCTCAGGGATTCAAGGAATTCTGGAAGCCAAAGCCGGAGATATTACTTTCCTTGCCAATCCAAAGTACAAAGATAAATTGCCCCTCTGCCAGGCATCTGCTGTAGTCGTTAGTCAGGGCATAGAGGTGGAAGGCATGAACCTCATTCCTGCTGAAAATCCGCGCATGGATTTTGCTAAGATTGTCCGTTTAATGGTACCGAGTAAACAGGAAAATCAAGAGATTGCTAAAAATGCCTTCATTGCGAAAAGTGCCTCAATCGGTGTGGGTGTGACTCTTTATCCGGGAGTTTATATTGGAGAAAATGTCACGATTGGTGACAATACGGTCGTCTATTCTGGAAGTTTTCTGGGAGATGATGTGACGATCGGCAAAGATTGCATGATCTATGCGAATGTTTCAATCCACCATGAAACAAAGATTGGTGACCGTGTTATTGTCAATTCCAACAGTGTTATTGGTAGTGAAGGTTTCGGTTTTGAGCGAGATGGTGACCGACATTTTAAAATTCCACAAGTAGGTAACGTCATCATCGAAGATGATGTCGAAATTGGTGCTCTTTGTGCCATTGATCGCGGCTCCATCAAAGCGACGCTCATCAGTAAGGGAACCAAATTGGATAATCTGATCCATATTGCCCACAATTGCCAGTTGGGCGAGAATAACTTGATTTTGAGTCAGGTTGGCTTGGCTGGTACGGTTACCACAGGAAAAAATGTCTACTTTGCCGGAAAGTCAGGTTGTATGGACCACATTCAAATCGCAGATCGAGCGCAGATTGGTGGTGCGGCCGTAGTCACGGGAAATATTGAGAAGGCGGGAATGTATTTTGGTTACCCTGCCCGACCCTATCAGGAATGGAAGAAGGCCTCGGCTTTGTTCTATAAATCGGACGAACTGAGAAAAAAGAATCAGGAATTGGAAAAACGGATCCAAAAACTGGAAGAATTATTGGATCCTACTGAGAAAGATTAGTAAAACTCAGTGTCAAAGCACTTCTGCGAGCTTTGCATCTTTAGTGATGCAGGAGTGTCTCACAAATGGTGAAAGGATAAAAAAATGGATAAGAAAGACAGGGTTTTAGAATATTTTGATCAAAACCCGGAATCTACTCCGGAGGAGTTAGTCGCGGTAATTCCTGATATTTCTTTGCAAGCAGCTCGTAATTTTTGGACATTGTGGAAAAAACTAGCCGCTTGGAAATACGCACAAGGTATGGAAGAGGATAACCTTGCTAAATTAGCACCTCGTCAGAAGAAGAAAAAGAAAACACTGGAGCAACAAAAACTACCTCAAAGTGGCTTGGGACCCGCTAATTCTCAGATTCAGCGAGCCCCTGCGAATGCTCCTGTGGATGGGATGAGCTTTTCCAGCTTACCCTTCAGTAGTTTCCAGTTAGATTTTCTGCATTACCTGGTAGAAAAACGGGATATACTCAAAACAATTATTGAACAGAAACAAGCAATACCTACCCCTTCTAGTGGCCTTCAGGCCGTTGATCCAGATGTTATGAGCCTATTTGAGCAGGCTTGCCACAAGGCGGGGCTAACACAAAGCCAGGGCTTGAATATCGCCCTTCGTGACTTCATCCAGCGCTTTTCTTAGGGATGGAAAGTCAGGAGCAGAGTTTTGAGTGAGCTCTTTTGGAAGTCTGCGTATCCCTTTCCAAAGGTCCCATTCCAAACAGTTC
This sequence comes from SAR324 cluster bacterium, assembly GCA_002401295.1. GTDB lineage: Bacteria > SAR324 > SAR324 > XYD2-FULL-50-16 > XYD2-FULL-50-16. The sequence continues at coordinate 2,806 of NVSR01000060.1, forward strand.
AATAATATCGTCTTTACAGATGGAGCTATTTTGCAATAGCTGAGGAAGGGCTCTGGCAATTGCTTCGTCGATCTCTTGTTTAGCTAAAGTATAGGTAAAGGATACAGGTACTTGTCTTTCCATAAATTACTTCACTTCCTAAATTAATTAGCTGGCCTCTTCCTGGGGGAAAATAACAAATATAACCACATAAGGCTGAGAACTCTACAGGTAGGTTGGAGTAAGCGCAGCGTCTCCGACTCGTCGCTTCGCTCCACTTGTGGGAGATACTTTTTTTCTAAGTCCCTTAATGCTTGATTGATACCAAAACACCAAGAAAAGAAAAAAATGATGAAACATCAAAATGTTCCATTAAATTCAGGCTGGGGGTAAAAAGTAGATGTGCGGATAATTTGGATAAGCTGAATACGGAGGATAAGGAGATGGTCGGTCACGATATGAATGGCAGGGGGAAGATTCCCCCTGGCTAGGGAAGGAGATTATGCCTTCTTTTTGGTTCTTCGAGTTTTGCGCTTAGGCTTGCTCTTGGCTTTAGCTGCCAATAACTCTACGGCTTGCTTCATTGTCAAATCATCAAGATTCATATCCTTGGGGATAGAAGCATTGACTTTTAGGTGTTTGACATAAGGACCGTAAGGGCCATTAAAGATGTTTACCGGCTGTTCATCTTCAGGATGAGCACCTATTTCCCGAACAGCTTCTGCGGCTTTTTTCCGGCTTCGTTTCGGTGTGGCTAGAATTTCCAGCGCTCTGCCGAAAGTGAGATTGAAAACATTATCATCCTCTTTCAAAGAACGAAAATCTTTGCTTTTATCACTTTCTTCGTGGGAAATGTAGGCTCCCCAGCGGCTAATGCCCATGAGGATCTTTCCTTTRGTATCAGGRTGTTCTCCTAAATTCTTTGGTAAAGAAAGCAAAAGCAGTGCTTTATCCAGGTTAACCTCGGACTCCTTCAATCCCTTAGGTAGCGTTACCCGCTTAGGTTTCGGTTGTCCTTCTTCCGCAGTACCTAGCTGTACATAAGGTCCGTAGGCACCCGTTAGCAGGTAAATTGGCTCATCCGTTTCAGGATGGATTCCCAGCTCCTCATTTCCACGACGTTGTTTGGCCAGGATCATATCTACTGTTTCCTGATCCAAGTCCGCCGGCGTGATATCCTGAGGGATGGAAGCGGTAACTTTGTCATCATCGAAGTAGGCTTCAATGTAAGGTCCGTAGCGTCCGATATGAATAGTTGCCGAAAGATCGTCGAACTTAACCGATCGAAACTCACCCGGTTCGATTTGGGTAGTTTTCTCTTTGGCCATTTGTTCCAAGCCCGTCTTACCCAGATAAAATTCTTTCATGTAGGGCAGCCAGTCTACCTTATCGGCAGCAATATCATCCAGAACCTGTTCCATACGTGCAGTAAAACCCGGATCCACCAAGTCGGAAAAATGGGTTTCCAGCAGGCAAGTCATGGCAAATGCCGTATAACTGGGGGCCAGCGTCTGATTGAGCAACGTCACATAACCACGATTGATGATGGTATCAATGATCGTAGCATAAGTACTGGGTCGCCCAATGCCTTCGGCTTCCAACTTCTTAACCAACGAGGCTTCCGTGTATCTGGCTGGTGGTTGAGTCTCATGCCCCTTCGCATCCAACTCTTTACAGTTAATAACCTCACCTTTTTTCATGTCCGGCAGGATAATTTCCTTGTCATCCAAAGCGGCTTCAGGATCATCGGATCCCTCTACATAAGCACGGAAAAAACCGGGGAATTCAATCCTTTTTCCGCTGGCGCGGAATTGGGCTTCTTCAACCTCAAACAAGGCTTTGATGTGTACTTGCTGAGCATCAACCATTTGGGTTGCTACAGTTCGCTTCCAAATCAAATCATAGAGGGCTAGTTCCTGTCCGGTTAAACCCGTTTTGGCGGGAAGCTGGAAGGTGGCCCCTGCAGGACGAATGGCTTCATGTGCTTCCTGAGCCCCCTTGGTACTCCCTTTGTAGACTCTTGGGGTCTTAGTTAGGTATTCCTTGCCATATTTACTCTGTACGCATTTTCTGGCTGCTTGCAGCGCCTGTTTTGATAATTGAACAGAGTCGGTACGCATATAGGTAATAAAACCTCGTTCGTACAGAACCTGGGCTACCTGCATGGCACGCCGTGCTGAGAGGCGTAACTTACGATTGGCTTCCTGTTGCAGCGTAGAAGTAATGAAAGGAGGTGCCGGTTTACGAGTCGACTTCTTTTCTTCAACGGAAGTGACTTTCCATTCCGCGTCGAGCAGTCTTCCCTGCAGAGTCCGAGTTTCCTTTTCATCCAGTAGCAGGACTTTTTTGCCTTTTTTAATGCCACCCGTAGTTTCATCAAAATCACTACCTGTAGCAATCTTTTTACCTTGCAGAGAAACCAGCTTGGCTTGGAACCCTTTTTTCTCTTGGCCTAAAACTGCCTGTAAATCCCAGTAAGAACCCCTGTGGAAAGCTCTACGCTCTCTTTCTCGATTCACTAGAACTCTTACGGAAACAGATTGGACACGCCCTGCGGATAAGCCAGCGGCGACCTTTTTCCATAACAAAGGAGATAAGGTATAACCAACCAGTCGATCTAAGATCCGTCTGGTTTCTTGTGCTCGCACCAGGGAGAGGTTGATTTCTCGACAATTATTCAACGCCTCAGCAATGGCCTCTTTTGTAATTTCGTGAAAAACCATACGTTTAACCGGGACTTTGGGCTTGAGTACCTCTAGCAAATGCCAGCTGATACTTTCTCCCTCCCGGTCCTCATCCGTTGCGAGTAATAACTCGTCCGCCCCTTTTAGAAGATCTTGTAATTCTTTAACAATCTTCTTTTTATCTTTAGAGATTACATATAAGGGCTCGAAATCTTTTTCCGCATTCACCCCTAGTTGGGACCAAGGCTCTTTTTTTACTTTTTCCGGAATTTCCGAAGCCGATTGCGGGAGATCCCGAATGTGCCCCATTGAAGCTACTACCTCATATCCCTTCGGTAGGAACTCTCTAATGGTCCTCGCTTTTGTTGGTGATTCTACTATTACAATAGTGGCCATTCACAACCTTTTATACGATATAGTGATGTTATAATTTCAGTATCTCTTAGAACCAAGAGATAGAGACAAATCGAGAAAACCTGTCAAGAGCAAATCATAAATATTATTGGGCTTAATACCAGTAACCTTGTTACATGTAAAGCTATGAGCGTTATTCTACTGGTTTGTTTCTGTTCCTATTGATTATGTGCTCTAGTATGTCCTATTCCAAAAGGCATTTCAATTTTTTTTTCCAGGGTGGCTAAATTCTATAGGTAAAGTGCATTTTTAGAATAAATGTAAAAGGGGTCCGATAATTGCTTTTTTGGAAATACCGATGAATCAAACTATTAGCGAATAATCCGTTCAATCCTCATGGAGAAATGAGAATTAAGGAGTGATCATGAAGTTTAACCTTTTAGTAGCAACTTCCCAATTGAATAGTGATCAAGGCAGATCACTGGGTACGGGTAGCATGCATGGCCTGCGTCATTTGGCGGAGTTGATGAATGACTTAGGCATTCGGGGTGATATTTATGATCTGCCCAATGGTATTCGCGATCCCCAAATCGCGAGCCCATTTTCTTTGACGAGTGGCTTTGCGCTGAATCCTGATGAATTGGAGGTGATGAAAATCCCGGAACTCCATCAGAATCCCTCCTTCAAATCCCATGTAGAAAAAATCAATCAGAGCTACCAGCAGCAATTCAGTGGCAGCAGGGAGGTGAGCTATACGCTGAAACGAACCCTCTTACCTTGGATTTTAGAGGAATGTTTTCAACTTTTTTCCGAGCAACAATATCAACATCGCCGCCATCAATTTGAGTCTTTTTTACAGGCAGCCTCCTATTGGATCCATGATTTTGCCCTCTACAGGGTTTATAGGGAACAGCAGGTAGATTTACTGGATTTTCGCTATCGGGATCAAAATAGCGCTTTAGTTCGGAGTTTCAAACAAGCCCACCATGAGCGTATCCGCTACCATCAATATGTCCAATTACTTTGTTTTGAACAGCGGCATCAGTTAGTAACCGCATTAAAACAATTGAATGTCGGCCTAATTGTCAATTTGCCCTTTGGTGTTGAATTTAGAAGTAGTGATGTTTTTTTCCATCCTGACGTTTTTGACAGCAGCCTTCAAGTTGGTTGTTCCCCCGAACCCCATCACGGTTATCCGGAACAAGCTTGGGGAATTCCCGCCTACTATGAAAGAAGCGAGGCCTTACAGCAGTACCTGACGGCAAGGATGCTTTGGTTGGCTCAGTGGGGGGATGGGATTTTTGTGGATCATTTGGTGGGTTGGTGTGGGCAGTATGTACTACCCATGAACCAGACTGAACCCAGTGCATCCCCACGGGGTTATTTTCTCACTCAGGATCAGCAGGAACGAGAACAAAATATCCGCTGGTTTCTCCAGGTGGTCCTGAATACAGGGCTGACCATCAAAGGTGAAATTGCCGGTGATTATGAACGGGTCGCAGTCACCCGCAAGGTTGTAAAGCAATTCGTTGCGGAAGGCAAAAACTTGGCAACCATGGTCATTCCCCGCTGGGAGTCAGACGAGCAAGGCATGAAAGTGTTACGGGAGTATCAGGAATCCACTCTCATGATGCTGGAGACTCATGATACCTCCACACTCTTGCAATTTTTGATGAATCGGAAAGGGGACCAGGATGAGTTTGAGACTCCTGAGAGAATTCTGGAGTTTAGCCGACGTATTTTAGGCTTACCCTTTCATCTTCCCAATGTACCCGTTCCCCAAAAAGCATTGACTTCCCGCTTCTGCCGGGAACTCCTTCGACGTTTGGCGCAGGGAAGCCCGTGTAAAGATATTGTTTTTAGCATTTCTTCATTAATCTCAATGTTATCTGATGAATACAGGACATCAAGCCTGCAAAATAATATTAATAATCGCCCGGGAACCTCAGGGGAAATTGGAAATGAATGGCATAACTGGAGTTTTTTTGGTCCTCCCATCAATACTTTAGACAGCGAGGCTGCGGTCAGAGAGAGCATGGAAGAGCTAGGACAACGTTTTTTCAAACCTTTTGACCATTTTCATCTGCAGTCTCAGCCAGCTGATGGAGCGCATCACCTGCAGGTCCTCTACTCTCAGCCTTCGGAACGAGCCATTCTCTACCATAATGAAGAGGGGGGTTGGGATATCTGGGATGGGCCTTTACCAGGCAAGGAGCAAGTGCCCCTTTTGGAATTAGTGATTTACAATCCTTTAGATCATGCCTTTTCGGAGTTTATTGATATTCGCGAATTAGTGGACCTGGATTGGAATGGAGCCTACTTTTTTAAAGACTTGAATGGTACTCAGGACTGTTATTGCTATTCGACGGATGATTTGAAAAGAAATTCCCTTTATATTCTGTTGCAGCCCCATCAAATTCATCATTTCCTGGTCTGTAGAAAATAATCAGATTCTCGAACCAGTGAATGATCCGAATTTTCTGAGTCTCTGTAAGAGCTTAAACATCAATGTTCCATCATTACTTTTTGAGCGAGTCCGGCGATATCTAGAATCAGGCCGATGCGGCCATCTCCCATCACAGTACAGCCCAACAGGAGTGATGACTGATTCATGGATTCAGGTAAACTTTTGACGACAATTTGCTGCTGTCCCATCACAGCATCCACTAACAACCCAAAGGAATTCTCTCCGTGTTGAACAATGAGGATTAGCCCCTCTTGATCCATGTCATGATCGGGTAGCTGTTTTTGACTCCAGTGCAGCTTAACAAGGGGTAACATTTTCTCGCGAACCTCTACCATTTTTTGTCCGCTCATGGTCTGTAAATGCTTGACCTGTTGGGGCTGAAGAATTTCCCGGACCAGAGTGGTAGGCAAGGCATAAGCTCCACTGCCAATCTTGACCAGCAAGCCATCGATAATACTAAGTGTGAGTGGAATCCTGAGTGTAAAAAGGCTGCCTTTCCCTGCTTCTGTCTGAATTTCAATCTTCCCTTGAATTTCTTCCAGATTTTTCTTCACCACATCCATGCCTACTCCTCGACCTGAAAAATCCGTCACGGCTTTGGCTGTGGAAAAACCGGGGGAAAGAATCAGACTCCAGATTTCGTCATCAGAAAGATCGCTATCAGGGGTGATGATTTCTCGTTCATAAGCCCTTTTGAGGATCGCTTCCCTGTTCAATCCACCCCCATCATCCTCAATTTCAATCCAAATTTCATTGCCCACATGTTTGGCTTCCAGACGTAGCGTTCCTGATGGATCTTTTCCTGCTGCTTTGCGTTCTGCCGGAGATTCTAAACCATGATCAACAGCATTGCGAATAATGTGCAACAAGGGATCCGCCAGGAGGTCAATGACCGTTTTATCGATCTCTGTCTTTTCCCCGAGAATTTTTAGAGAGACTTCTTTATCCAGCTTGCGTGCCGCATCATGAACAACACGAAGCATCTTGTTGAATAAAGTAGAAACAGGAACCATTCTCATGGAAAGAGCTATTTCTTGTAGGGATCTGGTATTTTGATGCAGTTGATCTGTAATTTTTTTGAATTGCTCACTATCTTGATGAATTTCCCCATTTTTTTGCTGCGCCAGCATATTCTCTGAGATAACCAGCTCTCCTACTAAATCAATTAACTGATCCAATTTATATAGGTTAATTCGAATATTTTGGCTGGCGGCTACTTTGCTTCCCGTAGTAACCGTTGCTTTGTCTTTGATGAATTCCTTTTTTTTCTTACTTTCAAGATCATCCGCTTTATATTTTTCTTCTTTTCCTACTTCTCGTTCTTCTCGTTCTTCTCGTTCTTCTCGTTCTTCTTGTTCTTCTTGTTCTTCTTGTTCTTCTTGTTCTTCTTGTTTGTGCACTTGCACTGGACTTTGACTCGGAGAGTCTATGATGTTCCCGGAATCCTTAGATACATTTGATGCCCTCAGCGCCAGTTCTTGGTATAACCCTTCTGCTTCGGCTCTCATTCCCTCCTGATCGAGTAACAACAAAGGATTCTCAAGAAAAGTACGGATAAAGTCAGAACTTTTTTTCATTAACTTGGGTACAGAAAGCTGACTAAAATCCTTTTTCTCCGCAACTTTTTTGGTCGTGGGCAAAGACCCTGAATACTCTGCTAATTTCTGGAGATCCTGTTCTAGTAAATTGACCATTACCTGAACTTCTGCTTCAAAGCCACTATCCTGAAACACTACCTCAATTTGATGCAATAGACGTCGCAATAAGTCACAACATTCAATCAACCTGCCTGAAAATTGGGAATTCCACTTTTCGGGGTGGGTGCGGAAAATTTGCAGTAGACTTTCCGCTGCGTGAGTGAGTTTTTGAATCGAGTTTAAATTCAAAAATCCAGCTCCACCTTTTAGGTTATGAAAAGGACGGAAGATAAGATTAATAGTATTTTCGATTTCTCCTACAGTTTCAGCATCCTCCAATTCAATGAGAATAGGTTCGACGGAGTCTAGCGTTTCGAAGCCTTCCGACGCGAATTCCAGCATCATTGACTCTTCTTCAATCATGTTTTTTCTCCTTTTTTTGCTTCCTTTCCTTCCTTTCCTTCTTCTTTTTGCCTGATTTTAGGCTTTGCAAGGATTGAAGGCTCTTTTGCTGGTCTGTTTCCGTATAGCGATTTAAAAGGATTTCCATCGATTTTTTGAGGTGTCCGGCAACTTCGTCAATAGTGGTCAACTGTAAAGGGTAGACTTCAGGGTGAAAAAAGCCATTCATTACGACCAAAATATGTGCCACCCCTTGCTCCATAATCGGATCAATAATCTTGCCCTGTTGCTCCTGCTCTATGAGGAAATCAGAAATTTCCGAACAAATATAACGGATGATTCTGGGACCGGAGTAGTCTGTTAAAAATCGATTGATCTCCTCTAAACGAAACTGGATACGATTCAAATGATATTGCCGCGTGTCCTCCTTTTTAACTTCCAATTGGACCCAAAGATCTTCTAAGTCACTTAACTGATAAATCAATTCCTGCAATAAGACTTCTTCAACACTTTTATTGGTATCCAACTTAAAGGAGTAGGCGTCTTTAAACGCGAACATATAATTTTGAAAGGTGCTCATACCTCTTCTTTATAAAAAGTTGTACTTAGTAGCTGAAATGTTAATTGTATCCCTAAAATTCCTGGTTCAGCAATCTATAATTCTCGGGAATGGATTAGCTTGAGGTAGCTCAGACTAAGGAGCGAAGCGACGAGTCCGGCTAATATGCTCTTTCCTTGATAGGGGGTGTTTTTCACTTTTACCTTTATGAGAAGGCTTGTATAATTGGCTCAAAGCAGAAGTCTGGAGTTGATTTTATCCAGATTTGTGAGTAAGTAAATTCAGCCTAAGAAAAGGCAACAATAAATCCAAGAAGCCTCAATAATGTTCTTAATAAAAATCAAATCAATGTTTATCTATTTGTTATTATTATAAATTATATAAGATTACTTTTTTTTAACAATTTGCTACGGGAATATGCAAAAGTAACTTTTTTCTTCGAGACATCTTCTCTCCTTGCGAACTTTTTCGAAAGTAATAATATGTGCGGAGTTTTTGGCATTATTGGCCATCCCAGGGCAAAACATTTTTTCCCAACCATTCTACAATCCTTGCAACATCGTGGGCATGATTCAGCGGGAGTCGCTGGATTTCTGGCTGAAGATTTAAGGATGATAGAAACGGTCAAGGGGGTCGGTAAAATCTCCAATGTGATCAATGAGGCAAGCCTGGAGCGTTTCCAGGGGACAACATTTATCGGACATACTCGCTATGCAACGAGGAATGAATCCGGTTCCTTGCGAGAAGTTCATCCCCATTGGGCCCAAAGTATGAGAGGTCGTTTGGTGATTGTAACCAATGGCGATTTGGTCAATGTTCAGGAATTGAAAGAGATCATCAAAAAGGAAGGCATTAAAACCTATACGGAAAATGATGCTGAACTGATTGCGGCACTGATCAATATTCAGATTCGCCTCTATGATAAGACCATTGTTCAGGCGATCCAATACGTCATGGAAAAGGCCAAGGGTGGTTATGCAGCAATGGTTTTGAGAGAAGATGATGAAAAGCTTTATGCTTTCCGTGATCCTTGGGGGATCCGTCCTCTGCACCTCGGTGAGTTTGTGATTGATGGTCAGAAATGTGTGGGTGTCGGCTCGGAAACCTGTTCATTTGACATTATTCAAAGATTTAACCTGGCCTATTATCCGGACAAATCTCTTTCCTACGTCCATCGAGAAGTACGTCCCGGGGAAATCCTATCCATTGATTCTCAGTCAAATATCACCTCTTCTCAGTATGCGGAAGCCCAGCAAGGCCAAATCGGCTGTGTTTTTGAGAGCATCTACTTTGCCCGCCCTGACAGCATGCAACGAGGAGAGTCTTACCAAAGGATTCGAGAACGCATGGGGAAGCAGTTAAACCAGGAATCCCCCGTGGAAGCGGATTTGGTGACGGCTGTACCCAAAGGTGGAATTCCATCGGCTGTGGGTTATGCTAAGGCTTCAGGCCTACCTTATGAAATCGCGATTTTAGAGGAGCCTTCTACAGGTGGTATAAGATCTTTCACTACAAATGAAAGGGATCGACATGCTTTAGCGACCATGAAGTATAATATCCTTCAGGACGTGGTCAAAGGAAAACGATTGGTGGTAGTGGATGACTCTATTGTTCGTGGCACAACCTCTCGTTTGTTGATCAAAAATCTTTTCCTTGCCGGAGCCAAGGAAGTCCACCTTCGTATTCCCTGTCCTCCTTATAATAATCCTTGCTATTACGGTATCGCGACTAAAGACCCCAAAACCTTGATTTCCCACAACCGAACGGTATCTGAAATCTGCGAGGAATTAGGAGCAACATCTTTAGCCTATCTCAGTATTCCAGGCCTGTACCAAGCCATCAAGCAGGATAGAAAATATTTCTGTGATGAATGTCTCTCTGGACGCAAGCCAATCGACTTCTAAGACAGTTTGAATAGAATTATCTCCACCGAAAAACGGTAGCGCCGCCCTACGTGGCGGCCTCACTCAAGGACGAAATAGGACAAGAGCGGGCAAACAAGAGGAGAGTAGATGCACAACCAGAGCGGTTGCGCATGAAGATCAGATTACAGCTCTTCCGAGTGCTCTGCCAAATATTCAGCAACGCCTTCAGTGGAACCTTTCATGCCTGCTTTGCCTTTATTCCAACCGGCGGGGCAAACTTCACCATGTTCTTCAGTGAATTGCAGTGCGTCAACCATGCGTAGCATCTCGTCAATGTTACGACCCAGAGGCAGGTTGTTGATCACTTGGTGTTGAACAACGCCATCCTTATCAATCAAAAAGGATCCTCGCAGTGCGATTGAGTCATCCAGCAGCACATCATACTCCCTGGCAATCGTCTTGTTCAAATCAGCAACAAGCGGATATTGTACGTTACCGATACCACCATTATTAATGTCTGTGCTCTTCCAAGCCAAGTGGCTGAAATGAGAATCCACAGAAACTCCGATGACCTCTACATTCTTGTCTTTGAAATCTTGTAGTCTGTGATCAAAAGCAATGATTTCAGATGGGCATACAAAAGTGAAATCTAGAGGATAGAAAAATAGAACTACATATTTTCCCTTGTAGTCAGACAAGGAAATTTCCTTGAACGTATTGTTGGGCATTACTGCAGTAGCTGTGAAGTCAGGAGCCTGCTTGGAAACTAATACACTCATGGTTTGCCTTTAATTTGATGTTTGGATATTTCTCATAGTGAGAAGGAAATCGTATTACCAAGCTCTCAAGGAGCTTGATTCCAGAAAATTATTTTAAATGAATTACTTCAGCTGTCAATAATTTTGATTAATCCAAGGAGAATGTAAAATTGATTGTCTCTATAGGCCTTATAGTTTTTCTCTATTGATTACCTGAGGACCAGTCATAGGGTAGCGCCGCCCTACGTGGCGGCCACTGCTCACTACTTTTCTAAAATATGAGCGGTACCGATTACCT
>NVSR01000061.1 GCA_002401295.1 SAR324 cluster bacterium
AAGAAATTAAATAAAAAAAGCTATAGCTAGTCTCTACTGACCATTGTTGCTAAAAATACCTTCATGTTCTTCGTGGTGAAACGGAGGTTATCTTAGAGCACTATCAAAAAGGGAAATCTTTAATTAGCTGGTTTTATGCATTTTCGTTGGTTTTTACTTTCTCTTTTGATTTTGTTGTCTAGCCCTCTGTTATTTGGAAAAGTTGCTGCTGCTGAAAGTATAGAACTCACTGGCAAATTATCTTTCCTGGAGGATCAGGGAAATAAATTAAAATTTGAGCAGGTTATCCAACCAAACCTCAGCAGCTTATTTCAACCCTCCTTAACCACGCATCTGAACTTTGGTGATTCAAATCAGCCTTACTGGCTGAAACTGGAACCTAATCTTGGTGATTCTGAGGAAGGAACCTATATTCTTGAAATCCAGTATGGGAAAATTGGGATAATAGAACTGTATTATCAAGGGGAGTCCGGGGAATGGTTGAAACAGAAACGAGGCATTTCCATCCCCGCAAGAGGAGGTGAAGTTGTTCATAGGAATTTTATCTTTATCCTGGAAGCCAGTGCACTGAAAAAACCTGTATATCTGAAGGTTCAAAAAGGTTATCTCCGTTTGATTCTTCACTTATGGAAACTGTCAGAATTCACTGAAAAAGAACAACAAGCTGTTTTTTATGATGGGCTGTTCTATGGGGCTGTCATGTTGGTTTTCCTGTTCAACCTGTTTTTCTACTATTTCATCAGAGATCGGACTCTAATATATTATTCTTTGTTTTTGTTGGCTATTTTCTTCTGGTATCTTTCCGGGCAAGGATGGCTTGATGTATTTCTTCCAATCAGAGGAACTCCTATAGTCCGGTTTCAGACTGCTTTTTGGGGAGTGCTTCTGACAATATTCGGAATTCAATTCACTCGTTCCTATCTAAAACTCGATACACATTCACCAGGCATTTCCAGAGTTCTGTTATTTTCTCAGTTCTTTCTTCCATCAATCTCTGTGTCGGCATTGATTGCCTTGCAGTATTACAACCAGACTCCCGGACGCGCGACATTCGGCATAGGACTGCTGCTGATCATCCTGATGCTAATGCTTTGTCTGCTAGCCGCTGTACAAGGAGTCAGAGAAAAACGGGAGATTGCTATTTACTATTTTGTGGCAACCTCTCTGTTTATTGTCTTAGCGATTGTTCAAATGTTATCTAGTTTGCAGATTTTTTCCACCGGCCTTCACTGGAAACTTCTGCAATGGGGATCTGTCATCGAGATGTTGATTTTTTCACTGGGGCTATCTCGTTTCTACAGGCAGCTGCAAAAGGAAAAGTATCAGATGCAGGTTGAATTGGTGAGTACAGAGAGAAAACTAGTAGAGCAATTGGAAATGGTGAATGAACTGAAGGATAAAATTCTCAATAATGTTATTGATCCGAAGCTCTTTCCCGATCTAGGGCAAATAGCTTCGATATCCGGATCCATCCTTTATGTCCGTGCTTTTGGCAGTAGCACTCAGGTTTATTACCAGACAGGGAAAAATATAAAAGAGATGTCTCTGGACTGCAGTCTTCAGAATCTGAGATCTTGTTTTGGTGATGACTACCTACTCAAAATCCATAAATCCTACCTCGTTAATCCCAAAGTTCCTTTCTCTTTATGCCGGAGAAGTTCCGCTGATTACAATCTTGTCTTTGAAAATCATACCCTGCCAGTAGGACGAAAATTTGCCAAACAGATCAAAGAAATTTTTTCTGGTTCCAATTCTATTTCCTGAGCAGGTACTGAAGGGCAAAATAGTTCTATAAATCTCTACATTTTATTCAGAAGTCTCTACATTTTGTGATTTTTTATCCTGAATTTAGTTCGGATTGATTACAAATAAAAATATTAAATATCAATAGAATGCGATCTAAATATAAGGGGCTTTCTTTGTAGCTTATACACTTGGTGGTTTTACTTCGACGTTTCAAAAGAACAGTCTTGAAACCCCTTGGTTCTTCTTGCAGATTGGAAGCTCAAGTTGTCATTAAATATACATTGAAGAGGCACAAAGCCCTTCTCTGCATATCTTAATCAAAATTAGATTGGAGCTGAAAAATGAAAACATGGATCAAGAAAACCGGAATTCTGAGTGGAGCTATTAGTCTGACAATGCTGCTTTGTACTAATGCTGTATTTGCGGTTTCTGCTCTTCCCAAACAAGCTTATCTTCCTCTGGAAATGGCGCAAAAGGCTGCTGATACAGCGCTGCAAACCTGTAAAAAAGATGGGTATATGGTCAGTGTGACAGTCGTTGATCGGTCTGGAGTGGTGAAGGTTGTATTGAGAGGAGATGGAGCTGGGCCTCATACTCTCGGGAGTAGTGCCGGTAAAGCTTACACAGCAGCTAGCATGAAGCGAGCGACTCTGGGACTTGCGAATTTCATCAAGGATAAGCCCGCACTGCATGGATTACGGGACATGGACGATAGAATGCTCATTCTTGGAGGCGGCTTACCTATTAAAATTGGTGGAGAAGTTGTTGGAGGAATTGGTGTTGGTGGCGCACCTGGAGGTCACTTGGATGAAGCCTGTGCCAAAGCGGGCATTCAAAGTTTAACCCAGTTTTAGAGTTGAAAGAAAATTACCTCTCCTCCTTTTGAGTTGAATTAGATTATCCAGATAAACAGTAAAAAAAGCTCAAATAAGGGGGAGCTAATGGAATTCATGAGACAAGCGGATCTGAACAAGACGGTCATTCTTACGAAACTGCGGATGGTCATTTGGGTGGGATTGATGTGCATTTACGCTACTTTGATACAGCGCGCAGTAGCTTATCCGGGGATCTTAGCACCAGACTGAAACAGGGGGATATCGATTTTGTAGTTACAACCCGAAATAGAAATTCATCAAATGAATTGCTGGCTGCCATAAAAAATACAGACGTTGCATTAGTCACCACTACAAATCTTCCCTTCTCAGGGCAGCCTGGCACTGCTCTCACAGCAAAGACATTTGTCCAAAAGTTCAAACAACGTTTCTCTTACGAACCTAGCCGCTTTGCTGCCCAGGGGTATCAACTTGCACGAAGAATTGATGCTGTTGTCCGGCCTCTCGATAGCGTTGCAAATAAATCAATACTACGTCAGCGGCTGAAAAATAACTCGGCCCACGGGCTTGAGTGGTAACTTTATATATCCTCCTTTCGTAAGGGCATTTATTATTTGGCTACTCCGAATAAAGGAAAAAAAATGTAATGAACTTGGATTGAAGGCGACTAATATTTAACTGCCTGGAGTACATTGTACGGAAACTATCAGGAGTAGAGGAGCAGGTTTTAGCTCTTAGTTAATATTCTAGGAGAATAAAAACTTGTAAATACCAGTTTTTGTAGAGTAAACTGTAGGATCTTTTAATTTTTAAGCAATTCAGTGATTGAATCCTCAGAGAGCTATGAAGCAACAAGCCCTAATTCTCGTTTTCCTTCTTTTTTCCTACTCTTTGATAGCTGGAGAAAAAAAGGTTATTTACCCCAGTAATCCAGTGATCTCAGATAAATCGGCTTGGCTTTCTGCTCAGGGTCTTACTAAATTTGATCGCCAAAGCGGGCAAGTGGAATGGCGAGTCCTGAATGGGAAAAATACCTTCGAACCTGTCCTATCCAGAGAGAGATTGTACCTTGGCAGTAGTGATGGACTCTTTGCTTTTGATAGGAATGAAGGCAAATTGCTCTGGCACTTTCAGGCAGGTGAAACGATTTTTTCGCCCACAGTAGTTGATAATATTCTGGTTACAGGCAGTACTTCTGGAAAAATTTGGGCCTTGAACAACCTGAATGGTAAAGTGATCTGGGAAAAGAGTTTCAGTGGCTGGAATTATCAACCAGTAGTTCAAGGGGGAATACTGATTACTGGTGGGCAGGAAGGCGTTCTTCGTGCCTTAGACTTAAAAACGGGGAAGATACTTTGGCAAAAACCTGTAGGTGGTGAGTTTGTTTATCGCCCCATAGCACTTTCTGAGAACTTATTGGCTTTCACTACCTTTACCGGGAACCTTTTCCTACTCCGATCCGGTGAGATTGTTTGGCGGAAAAAGGATTCTGTTCCCGGTATTTCTTTTCAGGCTGTTGAAAACAATTTGATTTACAGTGGTTTCAATCAAGTGCAGTCCAGACAATTGTCGGACGGCAAACAACTCTGGAGCTATTCGTTGAGGGGGAAGCAAATCTCTCTATTACCCTTATCCAAAAATACCCTCTTGGCGAATAGTGACGAGCAACTTGTACTACTTCAAGTTGCTACAGGGGAACCCTTGTGGAAACGGAACATTGAGGGGGAAATCCTTGGGATTCCACTTCGACGGGAAAACAAGGTTTTTTATTTTCAACGAGAAAGAAATGGGAAGATTCGTCTGGTTACATCCAACATTTCAGCATTTAACTAATCAAAGTGGAGGAGGAATTGATGAAGCGGATTCTAATTTTCACGGCAACGTTTTTGTTCGTTGCCAGTTGTGTGGTCTCATCGGCCCCTTTTGGGAACCGTGAGGATGTTGAATACTCACAAAAGTTGTGGAAGGCTCTGGAAAGTAGCAAGCTTGTCGGCATGAATGCGATTCGCTCTACCCCTTATACTGGAGTTCATCCCCATGGTGCTATCTTGGACACCATGGATACAAAATTGACCATAGGGGACCATACGGGAATGGTGATTGTGAAGAAAAACTATGGTGGCCCCGATGTATCGAAAGCCGCTGTTGCCAGCGATCCGGACATGTACCTGAAAGCTGTGACCGTGATGTTCAAACGGGAAACGGGATATGATTCGGGCAATCAGGATTGGTTTTGGGCTAAATTCAAGCCCGATGGAAGCTTGCACACCAACCCTAAAAAAATGATGCTTGCAGGCCGTGTTGCCAAGGGAAATCAGGCTGCGGGTTGCATTGCCTGCCATGCGGGTGCACCAGGTGGTGATATGATTTTTAACTTTGATCGATAATTTTCACTACTTTCCTTTGCTTGCCGAATACTCTTCGCCCTTTCCCGAGTCAGACCGTCTTGATAGACTCGGGACCTCTCCCGTTGATCTAGATGACAGAGCCGTATCGTTTTTTGTAGTTACAGGTCTCTACATATGACGATGGGACTAAAAAAAAGCAGATTTGATGGGTTTCACTTCACCATTCGACATTCCTTGTTCGACATTCAAGATTCAAAATAATATCGAATATCGAACAAGGAATGTCGAATATCGAAGGATTGCTTTCATTTCCAGTCTACTAATTAGAAGCGAAGCAAATATATTAAATAGAGAGCCGTAACAGATGGGTACGGCGACTGAGAAATCTATTAAAAGGAGTGATTATGAAACCAGGATACCGGTTCAAATTATGCATTTATTTATGCCTGTTTTTCTTTACTAACTATGCTTTTGCCTTAGATCAAAGTTACCAGAAATTTGATCGTTTACTGCAAAAGTATGTCCAGGTAGCGGGTGGGCAAAGCAAAGTTGATTACGATGGTTTTCAACGTGATCGAAAGGAACTGCAGGAATTTATCCAAGAAATTGAGGCGGTGACTCGACCGGAATATGACCGCTGGACTCAGGAAGAACAGTTGGCTTTTTTGATCAATGCCTATAATGCGCTGACCATCGAGCTGATCTTAACCAAATATCCAGACGTAGATTCAATTAAAGATTTGGGTGGGTTCTTTTCCAGTCCCTGGCAGCAGGACTTTTTTCAACTTTTCGGAGAAACACAAGATTTGGATTATATCGAACATGGGCTCTTGCGTAAGAAATTCCAAGAACCTCGGATTCACTTTGCGATTGTTTGTGCTTCCATCAGTTGTCCCGGTCTTCGCAAGGAAGCTTATAAAGCTTCATCTTTAGAGCAACAGTTGAGCCAGGCCATGAAGGATTTTCTACAGGATAGGGAGCGTAACCGCTACTTGCCTGCTTCCAGGACCTTGGAATTATCTTCCATCTTCAAATGGTTCCGAGAAGATTTTGAAAAAAACAACGGATCCTTGGAGGCTTTTGTCGCACCCTATATCACGAGTAAACCGGAAGAACGGAGAGACATTCTCAATAATCTGGATGATATTGAATTCCTAGATTATGACTGGGGTCTGAATGGAAGAAAATGATATTATTCGCTGCAATTGCAATTGCTGATTGATCTTTGACATACTCTCCACAGCTGAAGCCGGGGGCTTTTCAGTGATGATTGGTAAAATATAGTGTTTAGGCAGATTGGAGTCAGTGTAGTTTTACATGGCTGCTACAATATAAGTTGCTCCTGTACTTAGAAGAATAGAGATAAATGCGCCCAAGAATACTAAAGGTTTGGCCATAGGACCAGGAACCTCAATAGCACCTAGTTTACTGAGAGATATCCATGTTTGAATCGAGGCCAGCACCGACAGAACTACGGTGACTCCACAAAGCAAAAATACAATGACTCCCATTTCCTGGAGATAATCTCCACCGCTGTCTAGAGCAATCTTTTTCATTAAGAAAGCCAAAGCCAAAATGGAAATTTCAGTTCGAATCCAGGCCAGTAAAGTTCTCTCTGTAGCTAAAAATACTCTTGGGTCTTCTAAATAGGACATAAAAAAATATTTTGATCGAGTTCAAATTGCCGATAGGAGGGCAACTCTCGGGGGAAGGGGTTGTTCTGCCTTGTGGATCTTCTACCGAACGCTTGAAAATCTCAATCACTTAATTTCAATTTGGCCTGTCATACTGACTTCTGCATGTAAATCAGAGATACGATGCCTGAGTCGGAGAGGCGGCGCTGACTCCAACCTACTTGTAGAATTATCAGTATAAAACAATCAGCGGAGGAAGGCACTCGTCAATAAAAACCGTATTTGAGACGTTTTCAAAATGTCCTCTCCAGCGCTAAGAAAACAGCTTACAGAAATCTTCAAACAGGGCGCTTAGAATAATATTTTTGTTGACGTTGATCAGCTTTCAAGAGTAGAAAACTAGATTGGTTTTGGGGTCGAAAGGACCTTTTTTTTTGACCTTGAAATGCCAACCTAGTTCAGCAAGCTTATATATTTTTAAATTTTACAGTCGCTTGAGAGAAACCCCTATGTTTTCCTTGATACCAGAAGTTCATGCCATGTCTCCCCAAGCCGGATCGCAGCCGGGTGTAATGGGGCAAGTTGTTTTATTTGGCGTTATTTTTGCGATTTTCTATTTTTTGGTGATCCGTCCGCAGCAAAAGAAAGCCAAAAACCTGGATAAGATGATCACCTCACTGGGAAAAGGAGATCAGGTGGTTACCAGTTCCGGCATCTATGGAACTGTGAATAAGTTTTTTGGCGACAAAGATTACCTAATGCTGGAAATTGCCGAAAAAACAGTGATTAAAGTAAAAAAGTCTCAGATCACTGAAATTGTAAAGAAAAAATAAAACACTATTATTAACAAAATTTCCAGTGCGAAAAAGCTATGAAGATCCCTTGGAAAGGATTAGCCATCCTAGGCGTCCTAATCGTTGCCTTGATATACAATAGGCCCACCCTTTTAACATTCCTTCCTGAAGACACAGCCAGCAGCCAGCAGAAGCTTCAAGCTCGTATGGAGCAAATAAAAGCAGAACACCAGCAACTTATCGGGTTGGGTTTGGCTTTGGCGGAAGGAGAGAAAAAACGCATCATGTTGATCATGGACGAAGGCGCAGTCTTTCCGACAGATCATCCCGTATTAGAGAAAATTTTAGACGGTAACTTCTTCTTTGAGAAAAGCGATGAAGGCTCCTTCTTAAAGCTGAAAGATGAAGACGTTAAAAACGTTTTCGTGACCAAAGTTAGTAACCAGCTGAATGGTGTGCTCACCAATGCCCGTAAGGTCGTGGAAATTGGTTTGACTAGCGATGGCATCTTTTTTCAAATGGAAAAAGGCAAGCGGATTTCTCCTGAATCTGAACCTTTTATCACTATGTTGGGTGATGAGTTTGAACTCAGTTATCAAGACGGAAAAGATCGATATGTGACCCGCAAGCAAGTTTTGGCAAATGTGGTGAACCTGGGTCTGGACTTACAAGGTGGAATGTACCTGGATATTGGTGTTGAGTCCGAAGTTGTTGTCCAAGCTGTCATGGATCGTGTGAGAGATGAGCTTGAAGACAAGTTGATCGATGACAACATCAATTATGATGTGGTCGAGCGAATCGGTGACAATCAGATTGAAATCGTGCTCGATGCGGATGAGGAACTTGACCTGACTGACGAAAGTTATACTCGGTTGTTGGAACTCAATTATGATGTCCTACCTCTGGATAGCGGCTTCTTAATTACTCTGAAAGAAGAGGAGAGGAAGCGCATCAAATCAAAAGCTATCGAACAAGCATTGGAGACAATTCGGAATCGAATTGATCAATTGGGTGTGAAGGAGCCTTCCGTGCAGAAGCAAGGGGACAATAGTATCATCATTCAACTTCCCGGCTTGAAGGATCCTGATCAGGCGAGACGTGTGATCGGTCGTGTGGCAGTCTTGAACTTTATGGCTGTTGCCGAGAATGGTAGTGTGGACAATCCTTCTGAAGACCAAGTGGTGCTTTACCAGGAAAATCGGGACGCGCTAACAAAAGAACTGATTTCCACCGTACCTTACCTCTTGGAGAAAAAGGTTCTGTTGAAAGGGGATCGCATTCGTGACGCACGTGTAGGCTTCCTGCAAACAGGAGGAGCCTATGTGAGTATGTCTTTCGATGAAGAAGGAAAAGAACTATTCTCACAAATCACTGGAGATTATACCAACCGCCGGATGGCCATTGTGTTGGACGGCAAGGTTCAGTCCGCACCGCGCATCAACGAACGAATTAGTGGTGGTGAGGCTCAAATCACTGGGGGCTTTAGTCCTGAGGAAGCTTCTGAGTTAGCCCTGGTCCTTCGATCGGGTGCCTTGCCCGCTCCCATCGTGATCCATGAGGAACGTACTGTAGGAGCTTCATTAGGTGAAGATTCCATCCGACAGGCTTTGATGTCCCTTTCCATCGGCTTTGCAGGGGTGATCCTGTTTATGTTGATTTACTATCGAGTATCGGGCCTATTCTCTGTGATGGCTCTGATATTCAATATCTTGCTGATTGTGGCAGCCTTAGCTTACTTCGGCGCTACCTTAACTCTGCCTGGTATGGCTGGTATTATCCTGACGATCGGGATGGCCGTTGATGCAAATGTGTTGATTTTTGAAAGAATTAGAGAGGAACTCGCACGAGGCACCTCCGTACGGGCTGCCATTGGGACTGGTTTTCAAAAGGCGACGATTACTATTCTTGATTCCAACATCACGACCATTTTGGCTGCCATCGTACTCTTCCAGTTCGGTACCGGACCTATCAAAGGTTTTGCCATAACCTTGTCGATTGGAATTGCCGCCAGTATGTTTACCAGTATTGTCGTGGGGCGATTCTTGTTTGAAGTGGTTTATTTGCGTAAAGCCAAACTTGATAAAATTTCAATCTAGTAACAATCATGAGAATATTTAAGACGGTCCCCCAGTTTGACATCATGGGGAAAAAGAAGATTGCCTTTATTATTTCAGCTGTGTTGCTGGTTGCCAGTTTGGTGGCAATAGTGACTAAGGGAGTCACTTATGGAATTGATTTCCGTGGTGGAACCTTGATTCAGGTGAAGTTTCAGGAGACACCGGATTTGAGTAAAGTCCGGAAGTTGTTTAAGCAAAAGCTGAAAAGCACTGTGAATATCTCCACCTTTGGTGAAGAAGGACATAATGAGGTGATGATCACCTTATCTCAGGAAGCCGTAGCCAATCAGGCTGGAGAGCTGCAAAAGCTGATCAAAGAAGTATTGCAGAGTGATTTCCCGGGATATGATATTCGACGAGTGGAAACGGTAGGCCCTAAAGTGGGTGGTGAGTTGAAAACCAATGCCTTCCAGGCAGCGCTTTATGCCTTGGCAGGAATTTTGGTTTACATTGGTATTCGCTTTAAGTTTCGTTTTGGTGTGGCGGCAGTGGTTGCCTTGTTCCATGACGTGACGATTACTATGGGAATTTTTGTCCTGTTGGAGAAGGAGTTTACCCTGACCATCGTAGCTGCCCTCTTGACGATTATCGGTTATTCCTTGAATGATACGATCGTGGTTTTTGACAGAGTTCGAGAAAACATTGCTCGCATGCCCCGAAAAGGAGTGGAGAGTGTGGTTAATATCAGTATTAATGAGAGTATGAGCCGAACTATTCTGACTTCGGTAACTACGTTTATCGTAGTTTTGGTACTCTTCCTTTTTGGGGGTGATATCATTCATGACTTTAGTTTTGCCATGCTGATTGGTTTGGTCGTTGGTACTTATTCCTCTATTTTTGTCGCCAGTCCTGTGGTGATTATGATGGATCCGGCGGCACGCGCTAAGAAAAAAGACTAAGAATTTGTCAGCAGAGATCTAATACTCCGCTTGCCCCTCCTCGAGAATTTTCACAGGAGGGGCAAAACCACATGTATCTACCATTTCCACAGCTTCCTCTCTTACCAACCAATTCAACCTCTTAATACCGCTATGCCCTTGTTAAATCTTATTAATCAGTACAAGACACTGGTTCGGAACAGAGTGGTCGAACTGCTGGCTGCTGAGTTTCAGTTGAATGATGTCGATGTGAGTCAATTCAAGTTTGAAGTCCCACCGGATGAAAAAATGGGTCATCTGGCCTTCGCTTGTTTTCCTTTGGCTAAAGTAGCCAGAAAAGCACCTGTTATGATTGCCAAAACTCTGGCCGATCATTGGGGAGGCGATGATAAATTTGCTAAGATTGAAGCCGTAGGACCTTATTTGAATTTCCACTTTTCCCCGGCCTTCCTGGCTAAGGAACTGATCTCTGAATGTATCGAAAACGATACTTACGGTGATAACGACAGCGGAGCCGGTAAGATCTGTCTCCTGGAATACTCCTCACCCAATACCAATAAGCCCTTACACTTGGGACATTGTCGCAATAACCTGTTGGGAATGGTGAATGCTCGCTTACTGGAACACGCGGGCTTTCGAGTGGAGAAGGCAAACCTGGTGAATGATCGAGGGATTCACATCTGTAAGTCCATGTTGGCCTACCAAAAATGGGGTCAAGGTGAGACTCCGGAAAGTACCGGGTTGAAAGGGGATAAGTTGGTTGGAAATTATTACGTCCTCTATGCGCAGAAAGAGAAAGAGCAACCCGAATTATTGGAAGAAGCCCAGCAAATGTTGCGGGATTGGGAAAAGGGTGATCCTGAAATCCGTGAGTTGTGGCAGAAAATGAATGGCTGGGTACTGGATGGATTCAAGACGACTTACGAGCGCATGGGCATCTCCTTTGACAAATATTACTTTGAAAGTGAAACCTATCTGGGCGGTCGTGATATTATTCTCGATGCTTTGGAAAAGGGGATTTGTTATCAGGAAGAAAATGGAGCGGTAGCCATCAATCTGGAAGCGGAAAAGCTGAGCAATAAGATTTTATTGCGAGGGGATGGAACTTCCATGTACATCACTCAGGATATTAATACCACGGTGACCAAGTTCAAAGATCATAACAACGAACTGGATCATTGTCTGTTTGTGGTCGGTAATGAGCAGGATAATCACTTCCGTGTTCTCTTCACCATCTTGAAAAAATTTGGTTATGATTGGGCGGATCGCTGTGAACATATCAGCTACGGCATGATCACCCTACCCGAAGGAAAAATGAAATCCCGTGAGGGAACTGTGGTGGATCTGGATGACTTGCTGAGTGAAATGAAAGCCATGGCTCTGCAGGAGTTCAAGCAGAGAAAGCAAGAGGACTCTGAGGACAGTCAGGAAGAAGCTGCTGAGGCTATTGGTCAGGCTGCAATCAAATTTTTCATTCTGAAGACCAATGCTTTGAAAGAGATTCTGTTCAATCCCAAAGAGTCTCTCTCTTTCGATGGAACTACAGGACCTTATTTGCAATACACTCATGCCAGAATGTGCAGTTTGCTACGTAAAGGGAAAGCTGATTTGAGCGATACTTCCTGGGAACAACATGCTTGGAACCAGGAAGAGAGTTCTTTGCTAGTGCAGYTGGGACGTTATCCCGATGCCATTCAACTGAGTGGAAGTGATCGCAACCCSGCGGTTTTGTGTAGTTACATCTATGATCTGTGTCGTCTCTACAATAAGTTTTATTATGAGCACCCCATYTTGAAGGTGGCTACGGATCAAGAGAAACAAGCTCGACTTTGCTTGACTGAGGCTGTACGCCGTGTTCTGAGTAAGTCTTTAGGTATTTTAGGAATCACTGCTTTAGAAAGAATGTAATCAAGGGAAAGAGGATAAATGGGAACAAACGTAACAATGGACAAACTGATTTCTCTGGCCAAACGTCGAGGTTTTATCTWTCCCGGTTCGGAAATTTATGGCGGTCTGGCCAACTCTTGGGACTACGGTCCTTTAGGAGTTGAGCTGAAAAATAACATCAAAGCTGCCTGGTGGAAATCCTTTGTTAAAAGTCGTATGGATGTGGTTGGACTGGACAGTGCAATCATGATGAACCCCACTGTTTGGGAAGCATCAGGCCATGTGGGTGGTTTCTCCGATCCTTTGATGGATTGTAAAGACTGTAATACCAGACATCGAGCGGATAAACTGCTGGAAGAATACCTGTTTGAAAAAGGCGAAGCTGCTGAAATCGTCGCAGGTTGGGACATGAAAGAGCTGGCCGTAAAAATTGAGGAATTCGGGATTATTTGTCCCGATTGCAAGGGTGCTAACTTTACGGATATCCGTGAGTTCAATCTGATGTTCAAAACACACATGGGTGTGACAGAGGATAGTGCGGCTCAGGTTTATTTGCGTCCGGAAACGGCACAAGGAATCTTTGTTAATTTCAAGAATATCGCTACGACCAGTCGTAAGAAAGTACCCTTTGGTATCGCTCAAATTGGAAAGTCTTTTCGGAATGAAATCACACCGGGAAATTTTATTTTCCGAACTCGTGAATTCGAACAGATGGAGATGGAATTTTTCTGCCATCCCGATGATTCCCTTAACCAGTTCAAGTACTGGAAAGACTTCTGTTGGGATTGGGCACAGGCTTTTGGTCTGAAAAAAGATCTGATCCGCATGCGTGATCATGAAGAAAATGAGTTGTCTCATTATTCCAGTGCGACTTCCGATATTGAGTTCCTCTTTCCTTTTGGCTGGGGAGAACTCTGGGGAATCGCTCATCGAGGGGATTTTGACCTGACACAGCATCAGACTTTTTCCAAAAAGAATCTGCAATACATGGATCCCACGACGAATGAGAAGTTTCTACCTCATGTGATCGAACCTTCTTTAGGTGCTGACCGGATTGCTCTGGCTTTCTTACTGAGTGCTTATGAGGAAGAAGTCATGGAAAATGGTGAGACACGGGTTGTGTTGAAACTAGATCCACGATTAGCACCCATTCAGGCAGCGGTCTTGCCTCTGTCTAAGAAATTGGGTGAGAAAGCTAAGGAAGTTTTCCAGGGAATTGCCGGGGATTTTACTTGCGAATACGATGAAGCACAAGGTATTGGAAAACGTTACCGACGTCAGGATGAAATCGGAACACCTTTCTGCATTACTGTGGATTTTGATACCATGGAAGATCAAGCCGTTACAGTACGTGAGCGGGATACTATGCAGCAAGAGCGAGTAGCCATTGATCAATTGGCCACGTACCTCAATGATAAATTAAAATAAACTCCTCAAATTTGCGGCTCTCTTCAGGGAGTCGCACTCCTATAAGGAAAAAAATGGCTTTAGATCACAAAGAG
>NVSR01000062.1 GCA_002401295.1 SAR324 cluster bacterium
TTCAAGAATATTTTTGTCCTTCGTTGAGAGATATGGCACCCTATTCTCCCATCGAACCCCCTGATCAGATTGCAAAGCGCCTCAAGCTACCTGAAGAAGCAAGTTTGATACTTAGTGCCTAAGTATCTGTAAAGATTTGTTGCTTTTATTGTAAATATATCATAAAAATCAACCTATCCAATCTTTGAAAAGTTTACAACGCCAATTATCTAATATCCGAGAAAAGGAAGAGATGACCGAAGGTGTACGAATTTATGTAGGCAATTTGCCTTTTAAAACCACAGATGAGGAGCTGAAGGAACTTTTTTGCCAATTTGGTGATGTCCTAACTACGAGTGTGATTCGTTACCGAGAGTCAAAGCGATCTAAGGGATACGCTTTTGTTTCGATGGATGAAGAAGCTGCTGCTATAAAAGCCGTCGATAATTTGAATGAACAAATATATATGGACCGGCCTTTAAAGGTAAAACTAGCGAATCAAAGACTTAATTTTCCTCGGGACGAAGTCCATCAGCCCCCTAAAACGCTCCGTTTTGCAATTGATTAGCATCACTCGTTTCCTTGGTAGCTACAGGAACTTGTGGAGATTCCGTCTTTTTTAGAAGCTTTTTAAATGGTGCACAAGGATCATCAAAACTTTCTCTTTGTGTAAACCAAACAAAGTCATAAATAGGCTTGCTTAACTGGGTGCCAATTCTCTTACGGACGAGATAATCAGCCAGTTTTTGGGCTTCCATACTGATTTCTATCAGCCCCAAATTCACCTGAATCAGTTCAGGTTGCAAATAGGCGACGCGCTCATACAGAGCCAAAGAGTACTCCGTATGCCCACCCCCTACAATCATAATAATGGGCTGCTTCACACCCCCCTCTGCCATCATCACCAAGGATTGAGCCATAGAATCATTGCGTGCGACCCAGGTTTGATACAGTCGCTGGGATAATCCCTCTTCTATCCAACCACAGTGCGCTTTTTTAAGCTTGCGATACATGAACTGCTGATAAGATTTATCCTGAAAGTTCGTCGTTTGCAAAAAGTACCTCTCCACATTAGTGAGTGCGCCTTCTCCCTCTCTAGCAATCCGGCGATTAATGCCTCTTGGCAAGTCCGTACCAAAAATAGTAAGTTGGTGTTTTTTAGCTAATTTAATGAAAGTAAAGTAAAACTCCCAATCACGATCCAACCGATATTGCCAACCTAAGTCTTTTCGCAGCTTCCGGATCGCAGCTTCCGGAGACTGCTTTTGGAATCGATGTTTTTTACCAGAGACATACTCCATCAAATAACCAGTCTGATCCACTGAGAAAAACTCCAAACCAATTTTAGGACGCAGCCCCTCTTTGATCAACTGCTGAATCACTTTATACTGAGCTGCATGATGCTCTGTGTTATCATGTTTTTCACTCAAATAGATAATATCTGCCTTCTGGAAAACAGATATCAGTTTTTCAAACTTGACTTCTTTTTCCCCTTCAACTTGGAATAGCTTCCCTATCAAGGGGTCTTGTCGCTTGTGACTCGTTTGGGAACAACTGGCAGTTAGTAGCAGAAAGCTGAACCCACAAAGAACTTTGGAGAAAATAGTTACTAAATTCATCAAATTTTTTATTGTCTAGAATTTTTTATAAGGATGCCTGAGGAGTAGTATCACTCCTAAGGTTATACTGGATTTTTTAAAATCCTCAGTAAAAAATAACTCTCAAAATTACTAATAGTAATGCCTAATTCTCAAGAGAGGACTGAATCATTACAAGCCAATCACTGCAAGAAGTGCCATATAGCTTACAATGGTAATGAGAGTAAATTTTATAGTTTCTAGGATTTTATCGGTAGTTGTGATGATCTCTTCACTTTGGGGCTTGGTCGGCACGTAGATTACATCACCCACTTCAATTTGTTCAAGCTCCTCAACTGGAATGAGGGAGCCATCAACTCGGAAAATAAGAGTTTTTTCAATATTCGCATCACTCGTAAAACCTCCCGCAAGTTTAATATATTGGTCCATTTCTTCATTCCTTTGGACAGAAATCAGTGTGGGGCGAATGACGGCACCAATAACACTAATCGTACTTGGAGCCCTTGGGACTCTGATACTATCTCCATCTAGGAGAACCAAATCCGCTCTTTCACCAGGGGTAGTTAAGAGGGATTTCATATTGATGATAATTCTTTCTGAAGGTTGAAGCTCTTGCTGCCCCAGCAGCCTTGCTTTTGAAGTCACAGCAGGCTGATCTTGAAAAGCCTCAAAAGCACTTTCAATCGATTTACCTGCCGATTCCACGATCCCCGGTGCCATTGAACTCTTTGCCAAATCTTCCTTGCTGGCATCTGAGGTGATGATAGGGGCGAGTTTTACTTGGCCTACTGCATCCTTCTTTTGGGCTAACAATAACAAGTATTCATTACGAGCTCTTAAACGTTGATATTCTAAAATATTACTCAAATCAAAACTAGTATTCACTAGTTTAAGGTCTTTAATGATTTCATCGGAGGAGGTCCATTCTTGTCTACGTTTAAAAATAGTACCCTTAGGATAAGCCCAGATTGTAAGGCCCCCAGCCCTTTTCAGAACATCAGTAATTCTTTCTTCCCTCGAACGTAAAGCATATACACCGGGATACCTTACCTCCCCCTCTATTGTAACCAACAATGGTTTTGTAATAAATGCACCTTTACTTTTCACCATGACAATATCTTCATCCTGAAGAAGGATATTTTGTGATTCATCACCAGCTTGTAGCTGCTCAAGGTCAATTTGAAAAATTCCCAACTCTTCCCCAACTCCTGCTCTGACAACTTCAATAATTTTATAAAAGCCAGGCAAGGGACCTCCTGCTTTAAAAATCAGGGTTTTTAACCTCATCCCATCTGATCTGATATACTCCATGGGCCTTTGAACAGCACCAAAAATAGAGACCTTGTGTGGTTTTGTAAACTTCACCTCAGAAGAAGAATAAATACGTAACAGATCCCTATCCTTCAATAAATAATTTTCCGCAGTATCCCCTTTGAGGAGTCTTTTAAGATCTACAGGAATCAAGGTAGTCATTTCCCTCAGAAAATCATATCGCAAAAGATCCGCACGTTGTAGATAACTGTTGGGCAGCAGGCCCCCCGATTGCACCAAAAGGTCCTTGATAGTCATATTTTCCGAACGAAGATAAGTTCGGGGCCGTTGTACCGCTCCAACGATGCTTACCTGATGTTTGGGGGTAAATC
Organism: SAR324 cluster bacterium; assembly: GCA_002401295.1. Lineage (GTDB taxonomy): Bacteria > SAR324 > SAR324 > XYD2-FULL-50-16 > XYD2-FULL-50-16. Next base: position 3,221 of record NVSR01000062.1, read on the forward strand.
GAATCTCCTTTTTCGAGTACACACGCAGTAAATCCTTATCCTGTAATTGCAGATTTGCCTCCGAGTCCCCCTCTAAAACCAGATCTAGGCGCACGGGAATAATGCGAGTGATGTCCTGCTGGAAGTCATAGCGTAAAAGGTCCGCCCGTTGGAGGTAGCTATGGGGCAGTACTCCCCCCGCTTGCATCAATAAGTCCATGACATTCATATTCTCCGAGCGCTGATAAGCACCCGGCCTTTGTACTAAGCCTACAATATGTATTGTCTTTAAGGGGGTAAATTCTATTTCTGATTTTCGATAAATCATCACTTGATCCTGTTTGACCAACTCAAGATCATGCTCTTCATCCCCTGCTAATGCTTTACCAAGGTTAAGGGGTAACAACTGAGTCCCTTCAGCATCCACTATTTTTCTTATTATTTCCGCTCTCTCTAAATAGACATCAGGGAAAGGTTTATTTACTGATGAAAAGAGATCAGACAGCCTCATCCCCTCCTTAAACCCATAAGTTCCCGGTCGCTCAACCGCACCTTTCAAAACAACAGTCTGAATAATACCAGCAAAAAGAGCCTGCACTGTTACCGTATCTTCATGAAATAGCTCCGTATCAAATAATTTTTCATCTTTTGTTAAATCAAGGTCTAAAAGGATTCTCTCCTGATTCTCTTTAAGGGTACTCAATTGAACATTTTCATATATACCTGTGGATTTTATCCCTCCAGCCATAGCAAAGAGGTCTTTGAGCTTTTCTCCTACTTTTAACTCATAGATGGCTGGACGAAACACCTCTCCTGAAATGGAAACAGTTTTTTTAACTAAAGGAATAAAAATAGTATCTCCTTCTTGAAGTGGTAAATCACTGTAGTGGCTTCCTTTTAATAAATAATCGTAAAAATCGACACGTATTATTGCCTGATCCCTTAGTAGCCTAATGTCTCTTAAAGACCCATTATTTGTAATTCCTCCGGCAGCATATAAAGCATTGAAAAGTGTAGTGGAGGAGTTAAGCATATAGGTTCCTTGACGGAAAGCCTCTCCAGCAATAAAAACTTGCATACTTCTGAGCTTGCTGAGGCTCACTGTAAGTTGGAGACTCCTGCCCAATTTTCGTTTTAGTATTTTAGTCAGATTTTCTTGGAATTGGCTTAGTGTCACCCCCTTGACTACAATCTTTCCTAGAGAAGGAATTTTGATAAAACCTTGACCATCAATTTCCAACTCTAGCTCAATATATGCGGTGGTAATCCCCCAGTAGGCAATTTTCAATAAGTCCCCTGGAGCAAGTTGATATGTCTGAGGAATAGTAGAAAAAACAGAGGAAGAAATCATTTCCATGGGACCGATGAAGCCATTGACTAGACCTCCAGTATTTATATGAAGTTCTTCATTATTAATAATTTTTCTTTCTAGTTCCAGAAGCCTCTTTCTGGCAGGAGCAAAATAGTTATAACCAAATAATTTTAATCTAGTAGATGTTTTTTCGTCATTCAACTCTTCCAATTTTTCAAGATTTTCAGCCTCTACTTTTCCTTCCACGTCCTCCACACCTTCAGCCTCTACCTTATGTTCTTCAGCCTCTACCTTTAGCTCATCTTCTCTTAAGTCCTTCACCTTCTCATATGGCCCTTCCTTTTTAATTTCATCCGGTTCCATTTTTACTGAGCTCTCCTTTCTCTCCTGCTCTACTCCTTGAAAGCTCTTCATCAAACTTTCAAGAGTATTTTTATCAACAGACTTTGCTATCAATTTGGGAGTTTTTTTGAGTTTAGAAGCAAGTTCATTTATTTTTCTCAACTGTTCTTGAGACATTGACGAACGGTTGAGTTTTACAGCCCCCAATGGATAAGAAGAAGCGTTTACCTCCCGGGCCTTTACTTCTATCTCAGTATTTGCAAATACGATCAGACAAAGTGTGAATAGTAGATTGTTTTTTAAAAAACGTGCAGAAAAAAATTGAACCACAAATGACTGCAATATCATATTCCACATTCTGCTTACCCTCAAAAGAAGCTTATTAAAACATTGCTTTCAATAAGAAATAATATGATTTGAACACTCTCTAATATAACATATTGAAATAATTTATTCCAACWGGGAAAACTGGGAAAACTGGGAAAACTGGGAAAACTGGGAAAACTGGGAAAACWGGGAAAACWGGGAAAACTGGGAAAACTGGGAAAACTGGGAAAACTGGGAAAACAGGGAAAACAGGGAAAACAGGGAAAACAGGGAAAACAGGGAAAACAGGGAAAACAGGGAAAATATACAAATGAAGGAAAACTGGACCTGGTTTTTATTTTTCGAGGACGTTTCCAATGATAACGGTGGATTATACGCTACTATTTTAAACCAATCAAAGTCTACGGAATACAATCTATCCTATAAAACTTACAATCTTAAATTAAAGTTATTCTCTTTTTTTGGACTGTTCATTTTCAAGTTAACAGCTTGTTATTTCAACTAGCGCAAGGAATCCTATCGTAGATATGAACTAAGATATTTCCAGCTGATCGAGATGATACAAAGGAAACCCCAAACTGTTAACTGAAGTATGAACAGTGCCCAAATTAAAGTCTGAGTACAGTTATTTTCATTAAAGAACACTTTTCTCAAACTATAGAAAAACTACGTTCTAGCTCCTAGTATTTGTAATCCAATTTTTCATAACTCCCTTGAGAGACCATAATTTTAAGAATCAGGAAAAGTTAATATTAAAGTAGAAGCATACTTGCTGCCCCTTCCTCTAAAAGAAAAAACAGATTGAATAACAGGGCTCATATTAGATCATTAAACAATTAAAATAGTTAACAAAGTAATGCCATATAAGGAGATATACCTCCATCCAAAATGACTACATTCTTGCCTCAAAATCTATAGTATCGGCGAAGAGTTTGTTTTCATATGAAGGAGTTCCACAATTTTCTCAAGACTCCATCTCCCTTCTAGTATACCTTAATGAATCACCCTATCAAAATCACGCAAGTGGGATAAACCAAGTTGAAAGTATATCCTTAGTGCCTGTTACCTCCAGGGAAAAACATCAGAAGAAAAATAGAACATAGCTTGTTAAAATACCTATCCATCACAAATGCCCATCAAAAAGGAGACTAAAGGGCTCCTTCTAAGGAAATGGGTCCGAGCACTAGGTTTATTGGAAGAATAGTTTTTATATAAAAGCACAGAGTCAATCTATTAATATTCATTATATAAATCAATATAATGAATATATCATCCTCTTTTTTTACTTAACTTCCATTAAAAATATTTGACAAAAATCAGCCATAATGTATTAATAATAGTCTAACTTCATATAAATTTATGGAGTTTTATCTTGCTATTTATAGCCAGATTAACCTTCTTCTTTGAATATGAAATAAAACGTACAAAATTAACTTGTAATGTTAATGGCGAAGCTTGTTTAAAAATAAAAAATATTTCATATTTTCATAGAGGTTGATACCAATCAACCCCCTAACTCCTAAAAACAGCTCTTATTTATATTTCTGATCATATTTTAGTAGGAGCTGCTCCCTTGTTTTTTTTCACACCTAGCCCCATTAAATTGATTTTTAAAATATATAACTATTTTTTTACACTCCACACCTTGCAATACCATGCGAAAAGAAACAAAAATCGCTATCATAGGCCTAGGCTATGTTGGACTACCATTAGCTGTAGAATTTGGGAAAAAATTTCCAACTATTGGCTTTGATATTAACACTTCTCGTGTGCAAGAGCTTAAGGAAGGTAGGGATAGTACGATGGAAGTTTCTCCAAAAGAACTCAAACACTCAACGGGATTACAATACACTACAGAGCCGAAGGATATTGCCAGTTACAATACCTATATTATTACGGTCCCAACCCCGGTTGATCATCACAAAAGCCCCGATCTCACAGCACTGATTGAGTCTAGCCGAACAATTGGTAAATTACTTGATCCAGGAGATCTTGTTATTTACGAATCTACTGTCTACCCTGGTGCAACGGAAGAGGTCTGTGTGCCTATCTTAGAGCACCAATCAGGGCTAAAATTTAATCAAGGCTTCTTTTGTGGTTATAGCCCTGAAAGGATCAATCCGGGGGATAAAAAACATCGCCTGCCCACAATTAAAAAGATCACATCCGGCTCCACTCCAGAGACAGCGGATAAAGTGGATGCTCTTTATCGGAGTATTATTACGGCGGGGACCCATAAAACCAGCTGTATAAAAGTGGCAGAAGCAGCCAAAGTAATMGAAAACACTCAAAGAGATTTAAATATTGCTCTCATGAATGAACTAGCGCTAATTTTTGATCTTCAGAATATTAATACTACGGAAGTGCTGGAAGCTGCCGGAACAAAATGGAATTTCCTTCCATTTAAACCGGGTCTTGTGGGTGGCCATTGCATTGGCGTGGATCCCTATTATTTGACATATAAAGCTGAAATGTTAGGTTATCATCCAAGAGTAATTCTAGCAGGAAGAACCATCAATGATGATATGGGAAAAGTTATCGCCCAGAGAACTATCAGGGAAATGATCCATGCTCAACATAGCATACACGATAGTACTGTTACTATTCTTGGCATGACATTTAAGGAAAATTGCCCTGATATAAGAAACTCAAAAGTGATTGATATTATTAATGAATTAAAAAAATTCAGTGTCCGTATTCAGGTTAGTGATCCTTACGCAGATTCTAAAGAAGTAGAAAAAAATTATGGAACTCATCTGATTCCTTTTGAAAAACTCAAACCATCCACAGCTGTTATCATAGCCGTTGCTCATGAATTTTATTGCAACTTATTACCAATAGACTACAGAAATTTAATGTTATCCAAACCAGTTTTAATTGATGTAAAAGGCATCATTAGCAAACAAATGGAGTCAGTCACTGATATGAAAGTCTGGCGTTTATAGAGTATTGGATCTTTCCTGATTCATTTTTGTACGTAACTAGTGCCTGGGTAAAAAAGGCGGTTTCATGTCATTTCGACCGAAGGGAGAGATCTTGACACTGGATCATAGTTTTTACTCAGGCACGAATTAATCAGGAAAAGCCAGACTGACTTTATTTGGCTTTAAAAACCTGTGATTGAGTGTGTAATGTCTGAAGGAAAAACAAGGATAACGACTAAAGCCGATGTCTCATCGCCAGCAGTAATTCATCCATTACCAGCTGAAATCTACACAGGGGAAGTTGACCGTATTGATTTCCAAAGAATTTTGAAAATCTTATGGTTCTATAAGATCTTGATTTCAACATTGTTGTTATTTGGATCAATTTACTCTCTTTACCTGGGTTTTCAGTTAAAAAGAAGCTATGAAGCGACCTCGACATTCGTCCCCCTTACAAAGAAAAGTGGTTCTGGAGTTAATCAATTTGCAGGGATTGCTTCAATGCTTGGAGTCAATATCCCCGGAAAAAGTTCTAACGTGATCGATTTCAAAACGATTATGAAAAGTAGGAGTTTCACCCAAAGTATTATTGAAAAACTCGACTTATTACCTGCTATATACGGCAGCCAATATAATTCAAAAGAGAGACGTTTGCTCAAACCTAATACTAGCCCAACTATAACACAAAAATTAAAACTGCTAGTGAAGAGTGTTCTTGAACCAGAGCAAGAAAATATTGATCAGGATGATTTTTATAGTTACGAAAACATCTTGATGGAAGCAGCAGATACACTTAGACAGAAAGTCCTAATCGAAGTTGATAGGAGTGGTTTATATAGCATCACGATTGAATGGGATAAGGCTAATGGCGCGCGGGACATTGCTAACACATATATCCAAGAGCTGCAAAAATACCTTGATAACAATAATTTAAGCTCGATTGAAAAAAGTCTTACCTTTATTGAAAAGCAGTTCAACCTTGCTAAGAAAAAGATGGAGTCAGAAGAACACCGACTTCGTATTTTCACTGAGAAGCAAGGATTCCTTCCTAAGGATTACGCCAGTATTATTTCAGAATCCATTAAAGCGATCCGCACCCAAATTGAACTAGAAGAGGTAAAACTGTCAGTTTTTAAGGGAGTTCAAGGAGAAAATAGTGTTGAAGCCTCTCTTTCAAGCACAAGATTAAAGGCCCTTTATGAGCGGCTAATAGCGTTAGAAACAGGTGATGTCACAGGAAAGAGATCTGAATTTAAAAGTTTCAGTACATCTTTAACAGATCTACCTTTAATCACTATGGAGTATGCTCAAATTTTGAGGGAGCTCACAATCCAGCAGGAAATTTACAAAATGCTGAGAACTCAACTTGAAACAGCACGTATTGAAAGCAATAAAAATTCAGAGTCGATTCATGTGATAGATTGGGCGATAAAGCCCAAATACCCGGCAAAATCCAAACGGAAATTATATCTCGTCCTGGGGATAATTATTTCACTGTCACTCGGAATATTTTTATCTTTCCTTCTGAATTCACTGAAAGAACAAAAATCCATGGGTTCTTTTTTTCCCAAGTCAACAATTGGTGATCAATGATACCTATATTTACTCCATACTTCAAAGGTAACGAGGCTAGGTACTTGAATGATTGTATTGAATCCGGATGGATTTCCTCTCAAGGGGGCTTTGTTAATAAATTTCAACAGGATTTTGCGGCCTTTAATAAACAAAAATATGGTGTAGCCACCTCTAATTGTACAACCGCTCTGCATCTAGCTTTGGCAGCTATTAAAGTAGGACCAGGAGATGAAATAATTTGTAGTGCACTGACCTTTATCGCCCCGGCAAACATGATTCACTTGACTGGTGCCAAGCTTATACTAGTAGACAGCGACGAACCCAGCTGGAATATGGACCCGGAAAAACTTCGGGAAAAAATAACTGAAAAAACCAAAGCTATCATTGTAGTTCATTCCTTCGGTCATGCGGCCCGCATGGATGAGATCATGTCCCTTGCTAATGAGTTTGGACTGTATGTGATTGAAGATGTGGCAGAAGCCCCTGGCGCCTACTACAAGGATCAAATGTTGGGCAGTATTGGTCATATGTCCTGCTATAGTTTTTTCGGAAATAAAATCATGACCACTGGTGAAGGCGGTATGGTTTTGACAGGAGATGAAGTGTTAAAAGATAAGTTGGAAGTCCTACGAGATCACGGAATGTCAAAACAAAGGCCATATGTTCATACTGATCTTGGCTTCAACTATCGAATGACCAATATGCAAGCGGCCATTGGAATCGCACAACTGGAAGCTCTCCCCTCAATTCTCGAAAAGAGAATGCAACAAAGAGAAGAATACCAAAACTTACTCAGTGTGCCGTCACTGCTTGGCCTCCGCCCCTGCCTTGACTGGTGTAGCCCTGTTCATTGGCTAATGACGGTGACTCTACAAGATGAAACGCAAAGGGACCGTGCACTGGAATTCCTTAAAAATTCAGGCATCGATTGCCGTCAGATGATTTATCCTGTCTACCATGCCCATCATTTTAGAGATGATTTTGAAAGGAAAGATTTTCCAATCACAGAAAAAATTTCGTTAAAGTCTCTTCATTTGCCATCTTCTACAGATTTAACGAGTGAACAAATTCAGATGATTTCCGAAACCTTGTTGGATTGGTTGAAAAGAGATGGGTAACAGTCCCATGGCTTTTATTCTAGCCGGAGGCTTTGGCACAAGGCTGCGATCAGTCTTAAATGATATCCCCAAGCCAATGGCTGAGGCTGGTGGCAAACCTTTTTTGGAACATCTACTTCTCTGGTTGAAAGGACAAGGTGTCAGTGAGGTTGTTTTATTAACTCACTATTTGAGTGAGAAAATTGAAAACTATTTCAGTAATGGTGAAACCCTCGGAATGAATATCCAATACATCCGCGAGCATGAACCACTTGGTACAGGTGGGGCCGTCAAAGCAGCAATATCCACACTTGAGTTCAAAAACCCCTTCCTCTTGTTGAATGGAGATTCATTTATTGATTTTGAAGTCGGTCCGTTCCTGGCTAACTTTTCCGAAAAGGATGGAGGCATCGTTCTCTCCAAACAAAGGAACACGGATCGATATGGGGCGGTCAACCTTAATAGTCAAGGTATTTTACAAGGATTCGAGGAAAAACGAGTCGGCCTGGGAGCCGGTGTCATCAATGCCGGTGTTTATTACTTACAGCCCGAATGGTTTACCCATACTCCCAATGGGAGATTATCTTTAGAAATGGATGTCATACCTTTATGGATTCACCAAGGAATGAAGATCCAAGGGCACATTGTAGATGGGGTTTTTCTGGATATCGGATTACCAGAAAGCTATCGACAATTCATTGAATACATGTCGAATCGTAGGGGATTATAAAATGAAAATCATTGCGATTATTCCTGCTCGCGGTGGTTCTAAGGGGGTCTCAAGAAAGAATATACGATTGATGGCTGGTTATCCTCTTATCCACTATACAATCAAATGTGCCCTGGCTGTCAGCTCCATCAATCGAACAATCGTAACCACTGACGATGAGGAAATCGCCAAAATTTCAAGGCAACTCGGTGCAGAGACCCCTTTCATACGCCCCGCTGAGCTAGCCTGCGACGAAACACCTGATTATCCCGTAGTTCGACATTGTTTGGATTTTCTCTCAGTCGAAGAAAACTATCATCCCGATGCCGTCGTGTTTTTACGCCCCACCATGCCGATGAGGACTTCTGATGAAATTCAAGGCTCCATTCAAATTTTGTCAGATGATGCAAGCCTTGATTGCGTTCGAACAGCCAGACCTGTTCCCTACCCTCCTTTCTGGATGAAGGTGATCAAAAAAGATGGCACCTTGGTAAACTTTTTAGATACTCCTTATAACCTGTCCAGGAGACAGGATTTACCTGAGATCATGATGTGCGATGGATATGTCGATATTAGTCGCGTCAGTGCAATTAATAAGTATGAGGCCGTGGTCGGAGGACGGATTCATGCCTTATACCGAGAAACGGGCCCAATCGTCGATATCGATACACAAGATGATTGGAATTATTGTGAATATTTAATGAGAAAATCCAATGAATTTTAATAAAAAGTTTCCCATTGGCAACCTCTCAGTGGGGGCTGATGCTCCCGTTCTTATCATTGCCGAGGCAGGTGTAAATCATAATGGTGACATAAACCTAGCTAAGAAATTAATTGATGCTGCCGTTGAAGCAGGAGTTGATTGTGTAAAATTTCAAACATTTAAGGCAGAGCGGTTGAATACAAAGGGAGCACCTAAAAGTTCCTATCATTTGCGAACAACTCCAAGTGATGCAGAACAATCTTGGCTGGAATTACTCAAAACCCAGGAGATCAGCCTCAACATGCATAAAGAACTGATTCGCTATTGCCGTCAACGAGGCATCCTCTTTCTAAGCACTCCTTACGACTATGAATCCGTTGATCTTTTGGTTTCCTTAGGTATTCCTGCTTTTAAAGTCGCAAGTACAGATACTAATAACTACCCCTTTTTGAGTTACCTCGCTAAAACAGACCGCCCCATTATTTTGTCTACTGCGATGTCCGAATTGGAAGAGGTGCGAAAAGCCGTTGAAACAGTTGCGGCAACCGGCAACCCTAACCTGGCACTGCTCCACTGCACCGCAAACTATCCTTGTGCTATTGAAAATACAAACCTTCGGGCTATGTTGACTCTCGAACGAGAGTTTGGCCTTACAGTGGGATATTCCGATCATTGCCCTGAGAGAATCAATCCGGTTGCTGCTGTTGCTTTGGGTGCGAAGATAATTGAAAAACATTTTACCATTTCCAGGGATCTTCCCGGCCCAGACCATCAAGCGTCTTTAACCCCCCAGGAATTAACTTTGATGGTAAAAGATATCCGTGGAGTTGAGGCGGCTCTCGGTGACGGAATAAAGAAACCACTTGATTGCGAGTTGGAAAATCGGAGTAAACTAAGAAAAAGTTTGGTGGCTAATTGCACAATTCCAATAGGAACAGTGATCACTGAAAAAATGTTAGCTACGAAACGCCCTGGAACCGGAACTGCCCCAGAAGACTGGAATGTCTACTTGGGGAAAGCAGCAAAGGAAAACTTAATTGAAGACCAACAACTATTTCCAAAACATGTCGAATAAAAGAACTGAGATCCTCATTGTCGGTGGCAGTGGGTTCGCACGTGAGATACGACAATTAATTTTAGGAACCAATAACCTTAGATTTGGTGGT
>NVSR01000063.1 GCA_002401295.1 SAR324 cluster bacterium
TTTTTTTTATTACATACAGCTTTTAAGGCAGGCTGGTAGGGCGGCACTACCCTTTATTTGTTTTACACTTGCTAAAGTGATTCCCCTCAAAACTTGTACGATTTATTCTTCAAACAGGGAGTGGGCATAAAAGGAGCCCCTTTCTATTTTGATGAATATTTTTGACGGCAACTATTCTAGTTTTAGCAGAGAATTAGCAGTTATCCTTCAAATATTCTTTTCATAGCTCCTATTATTAACGACTTACCCTAGGAAAAAAAATAATTGACACCTCTTATGAGGTTTCGTTTAAAGAGGCAAATGTTGAAAATACAGAAACACTAAAATTCATTGATTTTCTAAAAACCTCTCATATAATTAGGCTTGAGAGAAATCGCAGGATGGTTTAATCTACCCTCCAGTTTCCAGTCCTCACTAATCAGCATAGACGCCCCTCCTCTTCTCCGGTTTCCAGGGACTATTTAACTTTAGGAAGGATCGACCTATTCGAGAGGGAAAGGTAGTTTGCAGAGGATCATGCCAGCAAGTTTGAGTGTGACGAACACAGAATTTAATCCAAAAAAAGGGTGATAATGAAGAAGACAATGTATGAAAAGATCTGGGATGCCCATTTGGTTCACGAGCAAGAAGGAGAAACACCCTTGTTATATGTGGACCGTCATCTAATGCACGAGGTGACCAGTCCCCAGGCCTTTGAAGGATTAAAGGTAAACAACCGCCCCGTTCATAATCCCAAGAGTATTCTGGCGACCATGGACCACTGTGTTCCCACCAAAAATCGCGATCAACCAATTCAAGATCCTATCGCCAAAAAACAGATTGAAACTATGGCCGACAACTGTCGGACTCACAATTTGAATCTGTATGATATGGAAAACAAGTTCAATGGGGTAATTCATATCGTGGTGCCTGAGCATGGTTTTGTTCACCCTGGTATGGTGGTTGTTTGTGGTGATAGCCATACGGCAACTCATGGTGCTTTCGGTGCTTTGGCCTTTGGTATCGGTACTTCCGAAGTAGAGCATGTACTCTCCACTCAAACGCTCCAGCAGAAAAAAGCAAAGACCATGCTGATTCAAGTAAATGGAGAGCTTAAGTCCGGTATCACCGCCAAAGATATTGCCCTGGCAGTAGTTGGCCAGATCGGCACCGCTGGTGGAACGGGTTATGTCATTGAATTTGCCGGTAGCGCAGTGAAAAGCCTGTCCATGGAAGCTCGCATGACTCTCTGCAACATGGCCATTGAAGGAGGCGCACGAGCCGGATTGATTGCTCCTGACGAAACCACCTTTGAATACCTGCAAGGTAAAGAATTCGCTCCTCAAACAGAGGATTGGGAAAAAGCAGTCGCTTACTGGAAAACCTTCACCAGCGATGAAGGTGTACAATACGATCAAACAGTCATCTTAAAAGCAGGAGAAATTGCTCCTCAAGTTACTTGGGGTACATCTCCCGATCAAGTCACGGCAGTGGATCAATTAGTACCCGCTCCCGAAGATTTTGACGATCCTAACCTCAAGCAGAATTGTGAAGAAGCCTTGGCCTATATGGGTTTGAAGGGAAAGGTTAAAATTACAGATATTCCTATTGATATTGTCTTTCTTGGCTCTTGCACTAACGGACGGATCGAAGATTTCCGTGCTGCTGCTGCCTTGATCAAAGGAAAAAAAGTACATGAGAACGTAGTCGCCATTGCTGTACCAGGCTCCTATCCAGTGAAGGAACAAGCGGAAAGGGAAGGACTGGACAAGATTTTTCTGGAAGCGGGTTGGGAATGGAGAGAACCCGGTTGCTCCATGTGTTTGGCAATGAATGGAGATGAATTGAGCGAGGGACAACGCTGTGCCTCTACCTCCAATCGTAACTTTGAAGGCCGCCAAGGGAAAGGTGGGCGTACCCATTTGGTATCTCCCGCCATGGCAGCTGCCGCGTCGGTTGAAGGAAAATTCGTAGACATTCGCAACTGGAACTAACTCCCCCTCTGAAGGAAAAAAAGACTATGGAAGTTTATAAAAAGCATGAAAGTGTGGTAGCCCTACTGAACCGTATCAACGTCGACACAGACCAAATCATTGCCAAGCAGTTCCTCAAAAGAGTAGAGCGAACTGGTTTTGGTGTTCATCTCTTCCATGACTGGCGCTACAACGAAGATGGTAGTGAGAAATCGGATTTTGAATTGAATGAACCTGCCTATGCAGGTGCTTCTATCTTGGTAACAGGTGATAATTTTGGCTGTGGCTCTTCCCGAGAACACGCTCCCTGGGCTATCAAAGATTACGGCTTCAATACGATTATTTCGACTAGTTTTGCCGATATTTTCTTCAGCAATTGCTTCAAAAACGGCATTTTGCCGATCAAAGTAAACGAAGAAGAGTTGGCTGCATTGATGCAGGAAATCGAAGGGAATAAGGGTGTCAAGTTTACCATCGATTTGAAACAGCAAGAAATCAGCACACCAGGAGGCATCAAAATTCAATTTGAAACGGATGCCTTTCGCAAAACAAGCTTATTAGAAGGCTTGGATGATATCTCCTGGACTTTACAGCACAGTGATAAAATCAAGGCCTTCGAAGAAAAGCAAAAACAGGAATTGCCTTGGCTTTGGAAATAGAAAGCTGATTACTTTCCTACCTGCCCTTGCCCCGATTCGATACTGATCGGGGCAAGGTGATAAAAACCTACCTACAAGCAAAGTCATCAAGTCATTTTGAACCTTCACTGCTTTTATCTTTGATCGAGTTTGAGGAATTTATACATGGGGTCCAACAGTCGCAAGGTCCAGTTGATGGATACCACCCTAAGGGATGGTGAGCAAACACAGGGAGTTTCTTTTCCACCTGCAGAAAAGGTGAACATTGCCAAAGCAATGCTAAAATCCCTTAAAGTTGATCGAATTGAAGTAGCTTCTGCCAGAGTTTCCGACGGTGAGAAAAAAGCCGTGGCCAGCATTAATCAATGGGCTGCAGAGGAAGGTTTATTGGGACAAGTTGAAGTATTGGGATTCGTAGATCATACCAAAAGCGTGGATTGGATCATTGACACAGGAGGAAAAGTTCTCAATTTGCTGGCTAAGGGCAGTGAAAAACATTGTCGGGAGCAATTGAAAAAGACCTTATCCCAACACCTTTCAGACATCAAAGAAACCATATCCTATGCACAACAAAATGGGCTCACAGTAAATGTCTACCTTGAGGACTGGTCCAATGGTTATCTGAATAGTCCCGAGTATGTTTTCGCTTTTGTCAGTGCTTTGAGTGATTGTGATATCCAACACTTCATGCTGCCAGATACTTTGGGCGTGATGTCTCCTGACGAGGTTTACCGGAGCTTGAAGGACATGGTCAGTCGCTTTCCGAATCAACAATTCGACTTCCATCCTCACAATGATTACGGTCTGGCAACAGCCAATGCCGTGATGGCTGTTAAAGCTGGGGTAGCATCCATTCATTGCACCATCAATTGCCTGGGCGAACGTGCGGGCAATGCGTCTTTGGCCGAAGTTGCCGTGGTGCTCAAGGATAAACTGGGCATGCAACTCGCGATTGACGAAAGCAATATTCACAAACTGAGTCAAATTGTAGAGAACTTCTCAGGGAAACGGGTCGCTGATAACACGCCTATTGTCGGCGCCGATGTTTTCACACAGACCAGCGGTATTCATGCGGACGGTGATAAAAAAGGCGGCTTGTACCAAACAGACTTGAGCCCGGAGCGTTTTGACCGCAAGCGAAGTTATGCCTTGGGGAAAATGAGCGGTAAAGCTTCCCTACTAAAAAATATAGAGGAGTTGGGGTTGAATCTCTCCCCCGAAAATCAGGAAACGGTACTTAAAAGGATCGTTGCTCTCGGGGATTCCAAAGAAGTAATTACACCTGAAGATCTTCCTTTTATTATTGCGGATGTTCTGGAAAGCGGTGAATACAATCATTTGGAACTATTAGATTGTTCTACCACCAGTGGCTTTGATTTGGAATCCACTGCCAGTATTCGCGTGAAATTATTCGGGGAAGTTCACAAAACCTCAGGATCGGGTAATGGTGGCTTTGATGCCTTCATCATGGCTATTAAGAAAGTATTACAACACAGACAATTTGATTTCCCCAAACTGGTAGATTACGAAGTAAGGATCCCCAAAGGTGGAAAAACCAATGCCCTCACAGAATGTACTATCACCTGGCTCAGCGAGGATGGAACCAGCAATACCAGGGGCGTTCATTCCAATCAGGTCTTTGCCAGTATTCTGGCTACGTTACGTATGATCAACATGAAACTGCAAAAAGAGCAGGAAACTGAAAAATCATCTGATTCGTAAGTCGGAGAAATTGCGCTTACTCCGACCTACTTCTAATTCGAGCAGACTAAAGAGGATAAACATGCCCCTACCTAGTAGAGCTATTAAAAAGAAGCAGAATATTGGTCTTTATCTGCTTGCAGAAGCTAAGGACTGTTCGGGATCCAACTTTAAAATTCAGGGTCAAACAGGGATGTCGATGACAAGCGGACCGGACCATTCCGAAAGTCTTTGGCCAGTGGTGGTGAAATATAAAAGTCACGTCACAGCAGACACCCTGGTGGCACACCTGAGAGACTTGGCAGATGCAATCCAATCAGGCTATCAACAGGAAATAAAGGAACCACCCAAGACTAGGCAAACCATTCCCGGTATTGATGACCTTGAAATTTTATTGCTGCCATGACGCAACCTTCTAATCAACGCCTTTGGGCTTTTGCCGGTCTATTGTTGGCTATCCTCAGCTGGGCKGGAAATGCYACRGTTGCCCGAGCTTCTGTCGGTTCGATCTCACCTTTCGCACTTGCCTTCTGGAGATGGACGCTGGCTTTACTTTTGCTACTTCCTTTTAGCTGGAAGCAATTGCTCAGCCATCGTCGAGTCATTCAAGCAAACTGGAAAGCGCTATTGCTTTTATCTTTTTTCAGTGTGAGTTGCTACAATTCATTCTTATACTTGGGTGCTCAATCAACCACAGCGATTAATATTACCCTGGTTTCTTCCGTTATCCCAGGCAGTACGATTTTTCTAGCCTGGCTGGTCCTGCACACACCGATTAGCAAAGCAAGGATGAGTGGTATATTACTCGCCTTCTTTGGGGTCTTGCTTATTATCATTCAAGGGGATTTTAGCAATCTACGGCAGTTAGTTTTTAATCAGGGGGATCTCTTGATTGTAGGTGGGGTTATCTGCTGGTCTTTTTACTCTGTTTTATTACAGAAATTTAAAATAGACTTGCCTCCTTTGTGTTTCCTCTCCACACAGATTTTATTGGGGCTGCCTCTGATTCTCCCCTTCTATCTTTGGGAAGTTCAGAAGATTCCACATTTTGAGCTGAATGGAAAGAACTCCACAATATTAATGTTCGTGGCTATTTTCCCCTCCGTCTGTGCCTATCTGGGTTGGAACCAGGGAGTTAAAAAGGTAGGACCCGTCACCGCCTCGATGTTTATTTATCTACTCCCCGTATTTACGGCAATGTTGGCAGTACTTTTTCTAGATGAGCAGTTGTACCCCTTTCACCTTATCGGAGGGCTGGTCATCATCACAGGACTCAGCCTGGCAAATTGGGCAGCTCTCAGAGGCTTGAAGTGATTTTTACCCACACAAGGCTGTGTGGGCAGGCGTTTACATTGCTTTTTTCAACGGTTTTTTCCTTTGCCAACAGCCATAACAGCGCGCTTCATAGATATCCGTCTCCCCAATTTCAACCCTTTCATTACTATCACTTTTTCGATAAGTCATGGTGGCATCGGCACCACACTCCACACAAACGGCGGACAATTTGTCGACTCGATTCGCAATGCCCATTGCATAGATAATATTTTCAAAAGGCACACCCGCAAAGTCCATGTCTAAGCCGGCAATAATCGTTTTTGTATGCTGTTTCCTTAAATAACAAAGTACGTTTTTAAAGCCTTCCTGCTCAAAAAACTGAGCCTCTTCAATCGCCACAATGTCAGGAAAGCCCTGCCCTCGTTGATTGATAATATCCAAAATATCTTCGACCTGGTTGACAGCGAAGCAAGCTTCTCTGGCTCCCGAGTGAGAGGCAATACTAGTCTTGGAGTAACGAGAATCAATACTAGGTTTGAAAGAGAGTACCCTCAATTTTGCGTATTTCGCTCTGGTGATTCTCCGGATTAACTCTTCCGTTTTTCCGGAAAACATGGGGCCACAAATCACTTCTACTTTCATATTTCTCATTATAGATCTTTACTGATTCACCGATGGTTACAATTTTCAATCTTTACCCAGTAGAGACACTCCCCACTGCGAGCTGGTTTTTTACCAGAAACAAAAACTTTCTGAATGTAATACATCTCTCATTTTTCCTACCTTCAATAATCATACTCCTTCACCAGGAAAAACATTAGAGTACTTTAATAAAAGTTAATCTGTATAAATAACAATATCAGTGTACTTAAAATTTTTATCTTTAAAAAAATAGTCCTAAAGATAATTCAACTCTTATTACCTTTATTTTTTGTACAGAAGGAATGAGTTTTCCCTAAAAACGTGAATCTTTCCGGGAATTTTCATTTCAAGGTCAGATCGGGATGGGTAGTTTTTCCAGTAAATTCTGGAATCCAGGAAAGGATTTCACTAAAGAGGCCTCATTCAAGCAGGCCATGCAGGGGTTATTTTTTGAGCGGGAACTGGAAAGGAAAGGACCGGGAGGAGTGAAAATAGATCAACAGCTCTCCATCTTACTCGAATTCATCGGTAATCGGTGGGATATAGACCATTTCTGAGATTTCCACAGCTTGGTTTCCTTTATAAGTCCCCTGGAAGCCCCTGAACTTAGTCACCCCTTCAACCTGAATATCCAGGGGTTTATTAGATTCCTGCTCAATAGGAATAATATCCCCTATCTTCAAATTCAAAAAATCATTGACCGTAATTTCTGATTTTCCCAGTTCTACCAGCAGGTTGATTTCTGCTTCATCCAGATTATCCTTAAAACGATTGGTCCAAACATTATCCGATTCATTCTGATCAGATTGAAAACCAGAATCCAACTTACTCCGGATGGGCTCGATCAAAGAATAGGGGATACAAACGGTTAAAGTCATCGGTGCCTTCCCCATCTCCACATCAAAGGTCACGACTACAACTACCTCACTGTGGGGTACAATCGCAACGAACTGCGGGTTAATTTCTGAGCGAGTATAGGCAATCTGAACGGGGAAAACCGGACGCCAGGCATTCTGCATGTCTTCCAGAGCACTGACGACAACCCGTTTTACGATCTTGGTCTCAATGGCCGTAAAGTCACGTCCTTCTGCCTTCACCTCCAGCTCTCCCGTTCCACCGAAAAAGATATCAATCAAGGTAAACACCAGGCGGGTTTCCAATACCATGATGGCATTTCCCCTTAGGGGATTCATGCGGAAAAGATTGAGAGACGAAGGAACAGGCAAGGTCTTGAGGAATTCACCAAATTTGATCAATTCAGTGGAGCGCACACTGATATCCACTACTTTACGCAGCGCTGAAGAAAGAGTCAGACGAAACATTCGCACAAAACGGTCATGGATAATTTCCAGGGTAGGCATACGCCCACGAATGATTCGATCCTGGCTGGTGAGGTCGTAGGGGATGACGGCATTCTCATCCATATCCGGGAGATCAAAGTCATCATCCATATCCCCGCCGGCGATACCCTTTAACAGCGCATCAACTTCACTTTGGGAAAGTACCTGTGACATAATCTACTCCTGATCTGGTTCAGCTAGACAACTTATTTTACATAGTAACATTAACAATTTCCGATGAATGAGGAGAAATTATTATTCCTCCCAATCAAATAATGCAAGATAGTATCCTTTTGTTACTTTATTGTTCAAGGGGTAAGTTGAGTTTAGCAATTTTTATTACTCATGAGAAGTTGCAGTCAACAAATTCTCAGGATGCTTCCTATTTTTTTTTCTTGGGAAGAGATTTAACCTCTGGCTTTTTTTTACCCCATACAAAAAGAATTTTCACCTTGATTAAACTTTTTTTCATTCGCTGAAAAAAACTTTTCTATGATCAGGAGAAACTACTAAAATCCATTAATGAACAATTCCTCAATACCCATACATTAAGGGATAAGTTTATATAAATATAAACATTCTTTCTCCCTTTTCAATTGAACCAATCTTGCCGTTTATGGTATAATTCGCACAACCTTCCACCCCTGGAAGGGGACATTAAATCAACCATTCAACCTGCAATCAGGAGGAAAAAAAATGTGGGGTTTAGGCAACAGAGCAATATTATTGCTGGGAAATCAGGCGATAAAGCTCTCCTTATATGGAGCAGCTGGTACGATCGCAACATTGAATTCTGGAAAGCTTCTACAGAAAATGAAACCGGGCATTGTCGTGACCATGAAAGAAAGCATGGCCTTCAAAGATTGGTTCATGGGGAAGGTGGATAGTCTGAAGGAGGATGTGGAAGACATCACAGCTGAGTCTCTCCATGAATATTACAAAGAATTGGAAACCAGCTCCGAAGCTTTAGCCAAAGAGAAGGAGATTTGGAGTAAATTAGAAGCACTCATTGCACAGAAAAGTGCACCTGTTGAAACCACAACACCTAAGAAAAAAGGGAAATAAGATGCCTGCTTTGCGACTTTTGACAGCTCTCCGCCCAGCACTCAATGTAGCCTTGGGCGCAGGCCTAACCTTGGGAACCACCTATATAGGCTCACGATTGAAGGGCAATAAAGAAACAGCCAGTCGCTTAGAGCGAATGGAGCGGATGATTGAAACCTTGGCCAAGCTAGATGCAAAAGAACAATGAATTTTTTTATTGTGCATGAGCTCCCACAGAGACTACGTGTCCGGTTGGAGTTCCCACGGAGTCAGTCTTTTAATTTTTCTCCTCTTGAACATAGTCTGGGCAAAGTTCCAGGAGTCCGGGAGTGCAGAATTAACTCACGCCTGAAAACAGCCTTAGTCAAATACAACGGAACGTTAAGGACAAAAACAGAGCTATTACAACAGTTGCGATCCTATTGCCCGCCCCTCTTCCAAGTCCCAGCCTCTTCTGCAGAGAATTCCTCTGCCCCAGGGAAAAAAGAAATCTTGATTCAGGGAGGGCTTTTACTTGCCAGTCCTTTAATCCCCAAATCCTTGTGGATTGCTTTAACCCTGAAAAGTACCTTACCCCGTATTTTTCAAGGGATTCGGGCCTTATTCCAAAAAAAAGTTAATGCCGATGTATTGGATGCCACCTCTATCGGTGTAGCCTTAGGCCTGCGAGATTTTCGCACAGCGGGAATCATCGCCTATTTATTACGAGTCGGTGAATACCTGGAAGGATGGGCGAAACAAAAATCGAAAGAAAGCTTGTCTACGTTGCTTGAAGACCAAGTAAAATGGATTTGGGTAATCCAAGAGGGGCAGGAAGTACAAATTCCCAGGCAGCAACTAATTCAGGGAGCTCAAGTTGTAGTCCGAGCAGGCAGTAGTATTCCTATTGATGGTATCGTCTTAACAGGGGAGGCTTTGGTCAACCAAGCTTCCATGACAGGTGAACCCTTGGCCGTTATGAAACGAAAAGGCAACCATGTTTACGCAGGTACTGTGCTGGAAGAAGGTAAATTAGTGATTGAGGCAAATCAGGTTGGGGAAGATACTAGGATCGCTAAAATCATTCAAACTATTGAAGAGTCGGAAAACCTCAAAGCTCAAGTACAGAGCCGAGCAGAAACTCTAGCTGATCAACTGGTTCCCTACTCTTTCCTTCTCAGTGGCTTGACCTACGCCTTCACTGGAAATCCCTTACGAGCCGCTTCTGTTCTACTGGTGGACTTTTCTTGCGCAATTAAATTGGCCACACCACTCACAGTCTTGAGCACTATGGTTCGGGCCTCCCGAGAGGGAGTACTCATTAAAGGTGGTAAGTATTTGGAGATTCTAGCCGAGGCCGATGTTTTTGTTTTTGATAAAACAGGAACGTTAACAAAAGGCACCCCCAGAGTCGTTGATATCATTCCTCTAAACGGCTATGAGCGCAACTACCTGCTAAAAAATGTGGCTTGTGTAGAGGAACATTTCCCTCACCCACTAGCTTCTGCCATTGTACGCAAGGCGGCCGAAGAGGGCCTGACTCACGAGGAAAATCATACGGAAGTCAAACACATTATGGCCCATGGACTGGAATCAAGTATTGAGGGCAAACAGATCTTAATCGGGAGCCGACACTTCCTTGAAGAGGACAGTCATATCTCCATGGAGGTAGGAAAAGAAGAGATCCGTGCGCTGGAGCAAGCCGGACAGAGTTTACTTTATGTTGCCATTGGTGGCCAACTCGTAGGCCTGGTAGCGATTGAAGACCCCATTCGCCCCGAAGCCAAGACATTCCTGGTCAAGCTCCACGAAAAGGGAATCAAGAAAACTATGATGCTAACGGGGGACCAGGAAACAACCGCGCACCAAGTTGCCCAGCAATTGGTGATTTCTGACTATCGAGCACAACTGCTGCCAGAAGATAAAATCGAGATCATTCGCTCCCTCCAACGCGAAGGACATATCGTAGCGATGGTGGGTGACGGCATGAATGATTCCCCCGCACTTTCTTATGCCGATGTGGGAATTTCACTGCAGCAGTCCTCAGATATAGCCAAAGAAACCAGCAATGTTTTGTTAATGAATAACGACCTCAATGAAATGATTAAGGCTATTCAGCTATCCCGTAGGGGCATGAGTCGTATCAATCAGAATTACCGGTATATCATGGGGATCAATTCCTCATTGATCCTTTTAGGATTATTGGGAATCACACCTCCTATCTTCTCTGCTTTCGTCCATAATGCTACTACGGTTATGGTGGCGGCCAACGCTATGCGCTAGGGAGAATTCAGCAGATCAATATTTCTCAATTCTTTTTATCCATTAGACGTATTCCTTCGGGATTGTCAGTTTACAGTTACCGGTTACTAGTTATCGGTAACCGGTTTCTTAACAAATCATATACTACAACTGGGTTAATAGTTGACGGTTAATAAAAACAAATAGGAAGATGCCCCTATGAGCAGTATCTTCAAGTAATGCCTTAGGCATTGCATCATTCGTTGAAGAACCGGCAACCGACGACCATGCATTGATAACATCAAACATTCAATCTCCTATTGAGGCGCTATGGAAAAAGACAGCACATATTATCTGGATAAGTTTAAAGACGTAATGGCCCCCACTTATGGCCCTCAGATTGTAGTGGATCGCGGTGAAGGATCTCGATTGTGGGATATTGAAGGTAAAGAATATATGGATCTGGCAGGTGGTATTGCTGTGCTCGGTGTAGGTCATTGCCATCCCAAGGTTGTGGAAACCTTGAAAGAGCAAGCCGGAAAGCTATGGCATGTGAGTAATATTTTCGCGAACAAACCTGCCATCGATTTCGCCGATAAATTAACGGATGCCACCTTTGCGGAGCAAATTTTCCTATCCAACTCCGGTGCCGAGGCGAATGAAGCAGCTCTAAAACTCGCCAGACGTTATGCGGTAGATAATTTCAATGAAGAAAAGTGTGAAATCATTACATTTCATAACTCTTTTCATGGGCGAACCTTATTTACTGTCACTGTAGGCGGGCAGGAAAAATATAGAAGTGGCTTCGGACCCACTCCAGGTGGTATCACTTACGCCGAGTTCAATAACCTGGAAGATGTGAAACAAAAGATTTCCGAGAAAACCTGTGCCGTGATCATGGAGCCCATCCAGGGTGAAGGTGGTGTGATCAATGCTACTGATGAATTTGCTCAAGGAGTCAGAGAACTTTGTGACCAACATCAGGCTTTACTGATTTTTGATGAAGTCCAAACTGGTTTTGGTCGTACGGGAAGCCTGTATGCTTACCAGCAAATGGGTGTGACACCGGATATTCTGACAAGTGCCAAAGCACTGGGTGCTGGTTTCCCCATTGGCGCCATGCTGACCACTAAGAAAATTGCCGCCTCATTCGTAGTAGGAACTCACGGTAGTACTTACGGTGGTAATCCTTTGGGAACTGCTGTTGCCGGCACGGTTTTGGATCTGATCAATACTCCGGAAGTACTGGAAGGTGTCCAAAAGAGACGAATGATTATTGAAGAATTCTTCGCCGAGCTCAATCAGGAAGAAGAAGTTTTTGGTGCCCTCCGTGGTAAGGGATTATTAACAGGTATTCCACTGCTAGGTGCCTGGAAAGGAAAAGCTAGAGAGTTCTTGGTGGCCGGTTTGAAAGAAGGCGTGATGATCTTAGTGGCCGGACCTGATGTCATTCGCATGGCTCCCTCTTTGATCATTCCCGAAGAAGATCTGAAGGAAGCTTTGAAACGCTTCAAACGAGCAATCAAAAAGGTTCTCGCCTAGATTAGAGGGCGGGCACTCAAGCCCGCTCTTGTATTGACATTTCCTCGTTCCCACAAGGAGCGAGGAAGCGATACGCCCCCACTGCGACCTACCCCGGACACTATGCACTACAAAGCAATCATCTTTGATTTGGATGGAACTCTGTTAAATACCCTGGAAGACTTAGGTGATACAGTTAATCTAATCCTTGCGGCCAAGATTTTACCCACTCATGATCTAGAGGCCTATCAATATTTCATTGGGGAGGGTGCCCGCAATCTCATCCAACGCGCCTTACCGGAAAAAGAGCGGAAAGAGACACTGATCGACGAATGTTTTGCCGAGTTCAACCGTATCTACGCAAACAACTGGAAGATAAAGTCCAAACCTTATCCTGGAATTTCCACAATGCTGGATAAGCTGAGCAGGCAAGGGATAAGCCTTAATGTTCTTTCCAACAAACCCCACAGCTTTACCCTGCAGTGTGTAGCAGCTATGTTACCGGAATGGAGCTTCCAAGTTGTCTTTGGCCAACGTGAAGACGTCCCACGAAAACCAGATGCGGCAGGTGCTTTGGAAATAGCGGCAATGCTTGGTTTCAATGCCAACGAAATTCTCTATATGGGAGACTCAGCAACAGACATGAAAACTGCGGCGAACGCTGGCATGGATGCAGTTGGTGTTACTTGGGGATATCGTCCACAGGAAGAGCTGGAAAGCAATGGTGCCAAGTTCATCATTCACCACCCTGAAGAACTGATCTCGCTTTTAACATGACTAAGAGAATTCCCCGCCTATAGTGATGCTTAGGTGAGGGACAAATCCTATCTCATGAAATCAAACTAGGTAGAAGAGATCAGTTTA
>NVSR01000064.1 GCA_002401295.1 SAR324 cluster bacterium
GTTTGGGAAAGTTATAAAAATCATATTTTAAATAACTGTTTTTACGACTAAATTCAGTACTAAATAGCCAGTCCCCCACCACAGGAGTCTCATAAAAGGGATTCACCGTGGTGCAAAGTATAGTGGGCCCCTGAATAGAGACAATTAGTTAAGGTGGAGCCGAACTAGAATATTGAGAGGCATCAAGTGAAAAATTTTCAGAGTCATTCTTATCCCTTCAGTTCAGCTTATAATCTCATTTTTTTGATCTACACAAAGCGTAAATAAATAAAAAACACTGATAAATTGGAGACTATACATCAAACCATTATTGACCAAGCTATAACTTATACACGTTACCAGAACAAATAGAGTCCTCCTTTTTCCATATTGCAATGCTCTCCTGCCTCCATAAAAACTGATCGCACAAAAAAAGAGTACTGCTGGTATTCCGTAAAGTTCACCTAAATGCAAGAAAACATTATGAGCTGTTCTTACTGCTGGTGGTTTATAAGTACGCACATCATTTGATACATTTTTGGTCTGAGCTCCAAACATCCGCAGTCCAACCGTTTTCACTCCGGTTCCCAATAGAGGATGCTCTGAAATGACATCTAAACTTTGCAACCAAAGATCTGAACGGTAACTGGTCAAAGTCCGTAATGTTTCACGGTTAACTCCTTCCTTTACTATTTGCTGTATCGCTTTATGACTTCTTTGCCACTTGGGGGAAATAAACCCACTATTCAATTTTTCATCCGACAGCAATAAAAAACTTGATATCACCACGATAGATATCACACCGAAGATAAGCAACCGTGAGCGCTTAGCGGAGAAAACTAAGCTACAAACTCCACCAGTGAGTATCGCAATTATTGCAGTTCGATGATTTGAGAGAAATATGAGATAACCAAGAGAGCAAGTATAGGCCCACAATAATAATTTATGAAGAGTACTACTCCTATATCCAACAATTCGTATAATTGAGGCCAACAACAGAGTTAAGATAGCAGAGCCAAAACCATTAGGATTGTCAAAAAAACCAAACATAAAGGGGATACCAAAAAAATCTACACTATTGGTCAAATAGTAATAAAGGGTAATTCCAATAAATGGTAAAGTCCCCAAGAGGATGCCATCTAATAGACTTTTAAACTGAATTATCCTCAATGCATTTATTAAAACAGAAATACCGATGACAATCAGCAGGGTAAAAGCTGATGAAAAAGCCTCAACATAGCTATGATGATAAATTCCAATAAAGATAAACCATAATGCATTGAGAACCATTAAAGCAGCCAGCTTAAAATTCCGAGTTGTGGTGTAAAGATGAATGGCTTTTTGCTTTATCGTTTTTCCAACAAGCTGCTTATTCCATAGGTAAAAAAGAGAAATAAATAAGGAAATCCAAAGTAACCTGGCCCCTATTTCAATGTAGTAAGCCTTGGGTGATACTTTCAAAGAACCCAAAAGACTCATAGCCAAATAGGTTCCAGCCCAACAAATTGAAAATAAAGTTTTAATATATATATATTTCATATTTTTCAGAAAGTACGCAGGGTACAGAGGGGTCCCCAACATTGATTATTTAAAATATCGGTTATTTTTATTCGGAAGTAATTGGATTAGTATTTTAGTCAAATGAGGAATAGTTATTATCTCCCACCAAAAATCACTTTTTTATGGCCGTAGCCGGGATTAAAACCTGCCTATTGATACCAACCTGGTAATACACTAGGCTTTCTGGCATTTTTGATTTTGATTCTTTCATAAAGAAACATACCAATCATCCATTAAAGCCTATAGGGTGTAGAACTTTATAATAACTTGGATTTTTACATTACTTCTGGCACATGGCTGTTTTTATCCAGACGAGCAAGAAGATCTGCGGAGATAGTTTGAGATACTTTTCCTATGTGAACAGAGCTCCGTCAAGATCATTAAAAATGGTATCTGAAATTTTAATTTCCCCAAAATAAGTTCCTTCCAGATATGCACTACTACATGTCAAACTTGGTAAACAAGGTAGTTTATTAAGAAGCTACTTTACCTTTTTCATCTATGACACCTTTAAAGCTGAAAGCCAGGGGAGTGGCAGAACTCGATTAGCCGCATACCAGCTAGTGAAAGCCGCAATTAAATAGCATACAAAAGTGGATTGTGCCGCACCAACCGCACCAAAGAAATAGATCATCAACGGACACAAGGCTATATTGATAACTGCAGCTAATGAGTCAGTACTCCAACTGGCTGCTTTGGTCTTTTTTGAGAAAATAATGATGTTTAAGTGATTTTGTGTAATCCCATATAACGCATAAGCAGGAAGTAGCCAATAGAGAAAATCAGTCGCCCCATAAAATTTCAGATGGATGAAATTGGAGAAAAAGAAAGGTGTAATCAAACAGCCTAAAAAAGCAGCTAGCAGGTAAAATAAGTCAACCTTTAAAATGTTTTTCACTGCGAGCTCTTGGGACTCCTGAGTTCCCAAGGATAACTGAGCAAATAGCTTCGGCATAAAGCTGCGATTCACTGCTGTGATCAGCATGATAAATACATTAGCCACAGCAAAAGCAAGGCTATAGATTCCAGTTACTGCTATCCCTACCATATGGGTTAAGTAAATCCGATCAATACTGCTCACAACCCAGGCTCCCAAAGCCTGAGGAAAAAGGGGGAATCCAAACTGAAAAATTTCTCGTGCCTGCGTGAAACTCGGCTTTCCCCAAGAAAATTTTCTAGTAAAAAGTGATAGTATCAGGAATAAGCTGATTAGGAGCAGAGAAGCAGCCAAAGCCCCATAAAATCGCCCGGTCCAATCAAAACCTATCTCGACCACTAAGTATAAGCTAACCCCGATAGCCGTAAGAGCTGATAGGGACTGCAAAAGCACGAAAGACCAAGCTTTTTCTCGTGCTTGTTGCGTATTCATCCACAGTAATTGACAAAAATTAATCCACCCATAAAAAGTAAAAGGGAGAACCCATTCCGATGGAATCTGAATTAAGTAGGCAATCCCATCTTTTGCAAGCCAGCTAAGCCCCACAAGAAAAATTGCGACTAGTGAAGAAAAGAGGAAAAGAGTGATATGGAAGCCACCCAAACTAGAAGAGTTGGTATAGTTTTTCTGTAATAAGAGCTGAAAACTATTGAAGATGATGATTATTGTCGCGATTTGGCTGTAAATTTTAAAAATTGTGAAATAACCAAAATCTTCGGGAGAAAGAAATTGAGTGAAAATAGAGAGTGCGACAAAGGATACTCCAGCGTTCAGCAGGGGGCCCGATAAATAAATCAATGAATTTGGAATTTTCAAAAATACATTCCTCTTACTATGCTTATTGGTGATAGGTGGGTGGAAAATATAAATATTTGAATTGTATTGTTTTTCTATTCTTAGCAAGGCTGCCACGTAGGGCGGCCCTACCGTTTTTCGGTGGGGACTACTTTAGCTCCCTTACTGTATGTAGTTGATGACCTATATATCTGAGTGTGGTGATAGATTGACAGGTGCAATATTCTGTAGATAATGTTTTATGGAACGACTTTGGCCGAGCGTCAAGGCAAAGAGGCGGGCGCGTAGGTAAAGTTATGATTTCCTAAGACTGGGGTAATCAACCTCAGTAACAAACAACCAGTATTCCTCCAAAGGACTTTCATGCAAGTGATTCACCATGGTGCGAAGGATGGTGTTACCGGCTCCTGTCATCAATTGATCCTGGATGAGCGGAATTCTTTACTAGTGGATTGTGGACTTTTTCAGGGAGCTGAGAGTTCAGAGAATCAGGCCAACTCTGGTACTGTCGAACTCAATTTTCCCATTGATACCGTTCAAGCCCTTTTAGTTACCCATTGTCATATCGATCATGTGGGACGTATCCCTTACCTGCTCGCTGCGGGCTTCAAAAAGAAGATCTACTGCAGTGAAGCTACAGCCCAGCTGCTGCCTCTTGTTTTGGAAGATGCGATCAAAGTCGGCATGACCCGGGATCGTGGCCTGATTCGTTCTTTTTTAAAACATATCGAACGGATGATTATTCCCGTTCCCTATGGTCAATGGATAGAAATTCCATGCGAGGAAAATGGAGTACCCCAGACAATCCAAATCAAGTTCAAACCGGCAGGTCATATTCTCGGATCCGCCTATATCGAAATTCTCAGGAAGCGGGGGCGAGAAAGGAAAAAAGCAATTTTTTCAGGGGATCTAGGAGCTCCTTATACTCCGCTGCTGCCAGCTCCAAGGGCCCCTTATTCAGCGGATCTATTGGTTTTGGAAAGTACTTATGGGAACCGAACCCACGAGGGTAGGAAAAAACGTAGGAAAATCTTGCAACAGGTAATCGAGAACTGTTTCCTCAACCGAGGCACGGTACTCATTCCCGCCTTCAGTATTGGTAGAACACAAGAACTGCTTTATGAGATCGAGCAAATTATTCATCAGAATGGAGACAGATTCGCAGCCAAGGGCATAATCTGGGAAGATTTGGATATTATCGTTGATTCGCCTTTAGCGGCAAAATTCACCCAAGTCTATCGYAATCTAAAGGAATGCTGGGAYARGGAGGCACTGCGAAAGGTTTATCAAGGACGYCATCCTCTTTCTTTTGAGCAACTGTGGACCGTCAGTAGYCATGAAGAACACCAAAGAACCGTAGCCTATCTGAAGAGYTCAGGAAGGCCRGCAATCGTTATCGCAGCCAGTGGYATGTGYACGGGSGGAAGAATGCTCAATTAYCTGAAAGCCCTGCTTGAGGATGCTCGTACGGATATTCTGTTTGTGGGGTATCAAGCCCAAGGGACTCCCGGCAGGGCCATTCAAAAATATGGTGCTCGCCATGGGTATGTGGAGCTGGAAGGGAAAAAATATGACATCAGGGCTGGGGTCTATACCATTAGTGGCTACTCTGCTCATGCTGATCAAGACAATTTATTTCGCTTTGTCAAAAGGATGAGAAAGAAGCCTTCTGAAATTAGACTGGTACATGGAGACTATGATGCTAAGCAATCTTTGCGGGAGCTACTGCAGAAGGAATTTCCAGAGATTTTGGTAAATATTTAGAGGTTGGCGGTTGGCGGTTAACTGCAACTTGTCCCTATGAGCACAAGAAAAGACCAAGTCGATAAGGATATTCTCACTCTCTAGTTAGGAGAGCTTTGGTGGGAGAAACTGGAACTTCTGATCCTACAAGCCTGAGGAAGAAATGATATTTTATCGCCTATTTCGATAAAGAGATCCTGGTCATGCTGAAGAATTGATAACCCTTCGCTAGCACGATTTTTTTGAGCTATGAGTTCATCATGCTTGATAGAGTCAAGGGGGATCCTATAGTCTTTAGAGACAATAGACGGTTGGTGGTGCCACAGTTAACGGTTAATTGCATAGTAGAGACAAGCCCCCGTCTACTGCCTGTTTCTATACAAACCGACAACCGACAACCGACAACCGACAACTGATGATGGATATTGCTAATCCTATTTACGATGTGGTTTTTAAGTACCTGATGAACAATAACCGCGTCGCCAAACTGATTATTTCGACGATTATTGGAATGGAGGTCGAAACCCTGGAATTTCGAGCTACTGAAAAAACAAGTCACTTGGAAAATAGGGCTTTGACTATCTATCGCCTTGATTTTGCTGCCAATATTATCACAAGAGAAGGCAAACAGAAAAAGGTTCTTATAGAGATTCAGAAAGCTAAATTTTCTCAAGATATCATACGATTTAGGCGATATCTGGGACAGGAATATCAGGATCAAAATAACTGCGTTAAGAAAAAAACATCTAAGGGAACCTCGATAACCGCCATTCCATTGATCACTATTTATTTTTTAGGCTATCCCCTGGAGCATACCAAAGCACCTGTGGTTAGGGTGAACCGTAAATATTATGATGCGGTAACGGGTGAGGAAATTGAAGAAAGAGAGTCCTTTATTGAAAGTCTTACCCATGACAGTTACGTGATACAAATTCCTTATTTGAGGCAAAAACGGCAGAATGAGTTGCTCACCGTTTTGAGTATTTTTGATCAAAAAAAACAAACCAGAGACGTACATATTTTACGAATCCAAGAGAACGATTTCCCAGAAAAATACAGAGAGATTATTCGACGTTTACAGAGAGCTATCGCAGAACCTGAAGTGAGGGATATAGAGGACCCCGGAGTCAAGACCAAAATAAGCTAAATTTAAGATAGATTCTTGATGGTTTAAAAAAATAAAAGTTGGTTCACGTTTGTTTTTCTGGTTTCTGCTGCTACCCTGCCGTTACTCATTTGGAGGATAGGGCAACGCTGGGAAGCGACCTGAGCGCCAGAGTGAGTGTCAAGTAGGATGAGGTCGTATCCTTTTTCGGCATGCGGCCTTTACCCATCAACCTCTTCCCATTTACCCAGGTTTTTTGAACTTCATGGTTATCATCCTATTTGACCGTCAAGCCTTAAATCCCAGGGGGTTTGGGGGACAGAGTCCCCCATTTAAGATATAAAACTGCGTTAGCAACAGTGTATTTCTGCCGGTACCTTGTATGCCAAAGATTGGTGGGGTCGCTCTTCATTATAAAATGAAAAATATTTTTCCATACCGTAATACAACTCAGCTCCTGTCCGGTAATCTTTGGGATAAATATCCTCATATTTGACACTACGCCAAAGCCTTTCCACAAAAATATTATCCAGGGCTCGTCCTTTACCATCCATGCTGATTTGCACTTCGCCTTTGTCCAAACATCCAGTAAAATCCTTGCTGGTAAATTGGGCTCCTTGATCCGTGTTGAAAATATCAGGGGTTCCGGTTTTTAACGCATCTTCCAATGTCTCCACACAAAAGTCACAGTCCATGGTGTTGGATAAACGCCAGCTGATGACATATCGGCTGTACCAATCAATAACAGCAGTTAAGTACATGAAGCCCCCTTGAAGAGGTATATATGTGATATCCGNNNTNNNNACTCCACACCTGATTGGGGCGATCAATCAAGAGCCCTCTCAACAAATATGGATAAATCTTGTGCTCTTTATTCCTCTGACTGGTTTTAGGTTTTGGATAAATGGCTTCCAGTCCCATAATACGCATTAACCGTTGAACCCGTTTTCTGTTTACTTGAAAAGACTTCCTCCCTAAGTGGGCAACCATGCGCCTGCTTCCATAAAAGGGATGATCCGTATAGGTCTTATCAATCATCTTCATTAACTGAAGATTCAATTCACTTTCAGTCGCTGGAGTATAATAGTAGCGAGATCTGTTGATTCCCAGTAATTCACACTGCCGTCGAATACTAATCCGGTCATGCCCCGGATCAACAAGTTCTAGATCAGTCAGATCAGACTGTCTTTTTTTTTCAACCAATCCATTTCCATTTTCAACCGTCCTATTTCCTCATATAGCTTCTTTTCAACTGTATTTGGCTGTTCCCTGGCTTTTCCACGTTTCTTGTTGAATATTTCGGGAACACCTTCTTTCAGTTGTTTCTTCCAAAGGCTGATTTGGTTTGGTTGGACTTCGTATTCAGAAGCCAAAACATTGACTGGTTTTAATCCCTTTAGTGCTTCCAAGGCTACTTTTCCTTTGAAAGCAGCATTATATACTCTTCTCTTGCTAGTCATTCACATCCTCTAAGATAGTTGCTGATATAACTTCCCCAAAACCTGCCCAAGAGAAGGGAAAGTGTAAAGTAGTCAGCTATTTTTATTTAAAAAAAACTATCTTAAATATTGGTCTGAATATCTGGGTCCATTATAGACGCCCCCGCAAACTCTTCCTTGATACCGGATAGGTCCGTCCAAAACTCTCTAAAATTGCAGACTTATAAGCGGATTTTCCGTCAGTAAAGGTTGTCGGTAATGGACTCCCTGATTTTAGCTTGGCAGCAGTATCCGCCACTGCATGATGAATATTTGCTTCTGTTCTTTTCCCTGGAACCAAAGTCAGAA
This sequence comes from SAR324 cluster bacterium, assembly GCA_002401295.1. Lineage (GTDB taxonomy): Bacteria > SAR324 > SAR324 > XYD2-FULL-50-16 > XYD2-FULL-50-16. The sequence goes on from NVSR01000064.1 coordinate 7,907, forward strand.
GCAACTTACTGAAAGGATCGATCCCACTAATATTCCATTGATCACCAACTTCGATCGGATTATCAGTAGGCTTAATATTCTTCTGTTTTTTTAGTGAAAGACCATTTCTCATCGAATTGGATGGCTTTGACTTCCACTTCTTGAACCATCTGATCATGCAAGCCTTGACTCACTCTACCAGTAACTCGAATGAGCCTTGAAACAGTGTCCTTACTCACGCTTAGCAAGCTAGCTGTGGCTACTATTCTATTTCCCCAGCTCAAATGCTTGAGCACAGACACAGCTTTTTCCTCAGAAACTTTCGTGTTAAACAAAGCACTACCCTTTCTTTCTGAGAACTCTTCACCACAAACCCGACACTTGAGATAGCGAATTTTGTCTTCCCCATAAGTTTTTCTAACAGTTAGGTTTTTTCTTCCTTTTAGTTTGTACTCATTGCATTCTGGGTTTATGCAGCACAAACTGTTCAATTTCGGTCTCTCTTCCATAGTCACCTCCACTGGGGATTTGTTTTGCAACTATAATTATGTCGAGTGAGGCCATTTTTTTTAAATTTCCTGAGATAATCTCAAGTGACTACCACAAATTGACGTCCTTTATGTAAATGAAAATAAAAAGTATCTCGACTCAATGGACTTGAATAAGTGAATTCAGAGTGTGTATGCAGAACATTTCCATAGTTTAAATCAACAAAATCAGTTTTTAATTCAAGGATCACTTATGGCTAAGACAGTTGCTATTATTCCAATTAAAGAAACAAGCAAAAGAGTTCAAGGTAAAAATTTTCGTCTTTTTCTAGGACAGCCTTTATATAAGCATTTTTTCTCTAAATTAGTTGATGCGCCTTTCGATGAGATTTACGTAGATACCGATAGTGAAGAGATCAAAGCTTATGCGAAGAGTTTAGGCTGGGGGGTTATTGATAGAGCTCCTGAGCTAGCAGCTGATACTGCGAATGGAAATCACCTTCTTGTCCACCAAGCTGGGATTGTTGATGCAGATATTTATTTTCAGCTCTTTATTACGGCTCCTCTACTGAGCAAAGAAACGATTCGGAAATCCTACGATATTATGCTCAATAAACCAGAGTATGATTCTCTTTTCACAGCAGTAGAGGTATATTCCTGGTTTTGGTTCAATGGAAAAGCAGTCAACTATGATCCCAAAGAACTCCCGAGATCCCAAGATGCAAAACCTATTATTCGTGAAACGACTGCACTTTATGGAATTCGGAAAGAAACATTGTTAAAACATCAGTGCCGGATAGGCGAAAAGCCGTATATGCTTTTTGTTGATGAAATAGAAGCTGCGGACCTCGATACAGAACTAGATTACAAGATGGCTGAATTCCTTTGTAAAGAAAGTTAGGCGACACAAAACTCCCATACTAGGGAATTGCCTTTGACTCCTTTCTAAAGAAGAATTTTTATGCTAGAAGCAGTCTCCAGTGAAAAATATCAATAATATCGTCAATATGTTACAGCCAATAGAAAGCCGCATCCATGACATGATAAAAGTTCATCAAAACACGGAAAGAATCAACTCCCTACTCCCATACTCAACTTAGTAAATGAATACGGTATTGACCCCCATGAAATTGACAGTGATTTTATTCACAAAAGAAGAGGCAGAGTTCTTCATTACGGACCAACCTGATGCAGATTGTGCCTTAGCATTAACCCCTGATGCCAGGAGAGTTCTTCTGGACCATGGTTTTCCTGTTTTTTCGACTATGGACGTATTTTCAGATTATAGCCATCTCCGCATTATGGCGATGACTCGGAGCTTTGAGAACGACCTGTTTGAGCGGTTACATGAAAATTCCCAGCTGACAGAGTCAGCAAAGGAAACCTTTCGTGGGTACGTACACATTTTTGCCAACTGTGCTCTGCGAACTTGGGTTACATTGAAGAAGCTAGATCCCCCTTTTCTAGTACCCGTCGGTGCTCAATGGAAAAAAGAGGAGACAAGGGAAAAAGTCAATGAAATCTTATTGCAAAAAATAACCAGAGATTTCTCCAGACACCACCTCAAAGGGCAAACCAGGGTGCATGATAGAGGAAATAGGATCTCTATTGCTGTCGTACGACTTATTAATCACTGGATTGCTAAAAAGCTTGCAAAAAAAGATGTGGTCCTTGTCAATAGTTTTAGTTACGGAATGAAGTCTTTGGCTAAGAAACTGATTCGGAATAGTAATTCAACCTATTGTTTTCAGGTATTAGAAGAGCGAGGGGGAATAAAGAGTATACTACGTTCTTTGTTAAATGTTTTTATCCTCATAAAAGGTGGAAGAATGGGGAGTTTGACGGTAATCACTTCCCCATCTCGGGTGACAGAGAAAACCGTTCATCAACTCATTGATGAACTATCCCCCTCAAAAATCAAAGACGGTATAAAATTTTTTTATGATTCTCTGCTGAACTCGGTTGTATTAACAGATGGCCTGGTATCTGAGGCAGAAAAACTTGTTTCTATTGTCAAACCCAAGAAAATAATAACAAACTATTTGCGGTGGTATACTGCGGCGGCTCTTGCAGAGGCGGGGAAAAAACACAATATTACTTCCATGCTGATCTCACATGGGTCTCATACAGCTCAGGAAAGTTTTCCCGCAATGTGGGAAAGTGTTGAGCAGTCAAGGGGAGTCCTTTTTAGTTCCTTAGCAGATCAAATTGTTTTACAATCTCCGCATGCTGAAAAATTTGTTAGCCAACATAAAATTCCTGGTGAGCTGATCCGTTCAAAGCCCATTATGTGGGGGTATCAAGATATAAAACCCCGGGGTCCTCAGAAAATAAGACGGATTCTGCACACGGGAACCTTTAAAAGTTGGTCTAGTAATCGGCCTTGGATTTTTGAAACCTCAGATGAATTTATTCATGGGCTTACAACCTTGGTAGAATCCTTGTCGGGTATTGAAAATATGGAGCTTGTCATTCGAATTCGTCCATATCCGGAGTGTAGTGTGGAAACCATAATGAGCTTCTTGCCAGAAGCTGATTTTCTCAAGGTAAAAACAGATGGGTCCTTCTTAGATGACTTAGCAGAGGCCGACCTGCTTGTCAGCTGGGCATCGACAACTATCGAAGAAGCACTTAATGCTAGAAAACCTGTTCTCCTTTGGGGAGGAAGTCAAAGGTTTCATCATATTTCTCCAAGAACAACTTTTCCCACTAAAGAGGATAGAGGGGCCGTATATGCTCCTAAGGTTAAAAGTGATCTGAGGGAATTAACTGAACACATCTTGGATGCTCATGCTGAAATTCCATTATCAGAAGAGGAGTTAGAAGGTCATGTTTGGTCATCTGATACTCCAGGAATCCCCGAATTTGTAGAACAATTATCTTGTCTTTAGTTCAAGTCTAAGTTATCTAAGCAATTGAGAATAATGTTTTTTCAAGAGTAGGTTGACTTATTTTAATAAAAGCTTGCGATGAGAACTCACACTCTAATCAAAATTACTCAAAAATAGGCTGTATGGAGAATACAGCTAGTCAGGCTACTTTTTATTTATTATACCACGAGGCAGAGGGGAAAAATACAATCCTACATTTCACTTCACAACTTTGAAGTCAAATCGACGATGTCTTTACTAGGTTGCAAAAAAATATGAATATAACTGTTTTTGGTGGTGCTGGCTTTCTGGGGTCTCATGTATGTGATAAGTTAAGTGATGCTGGTCACAGGGTGACTATTTTTGATTTAAAGCCTTCTCTATGGTTGCGAAATGACCAAACTATGCTTTCCGGGGACATTTTAGATGAGGGATTGATTAATATGGCGACAAGGGAGGCTGATGTTGTCTTCAATTTTGCGGGACTTGCAGATATTGCAGAGTCGAATCAAAGGGCCGTGGATACTGTTAAGTATAACATCCTGGGAAATACTCTGATCCTGGAAGCCTGTGTTCGTCATAAAGTAAAACGATTTGTCTACGCGAGTTCTGTTTATGTTTATAGTGGTTCTGGTGGGTTTTATCGCTGTAGTAAGCAAGCATGTGAGCAATATATTGAAAATTATCGCGATGTTTATGGGCTTGAATATACGATCCTCAGGTATGGCACGCTGTATGGACTCCGAGCAAATGAAAAAAATTCAATCCACCGCTTTGTAAAAGAGGCTATGGAAAAAGGAACCTTGCACTATACCGGCAGCCCAAAATCGCTTCGTGAGTATGTCCATGTTGAAGATGCAGCACAAAGCAGTGTGGAAATATTGGAGCCTCAATATGCTAATGAGTGCATCATTTTAGCAGGGCACCAATCGATGAGAGTTGAAGATGTCTTTAGAATGATTGCTGAAATGCTTGGAAAAAAGATTGAGTTCACTTTTGAGGAAACCTCTTCAAAAGAGCACTACGAGATTACCCCATACTCATTCAATCCCAAAGTAGGGAAAAAACTCGCTCCACCGTTACACACCGATATGGGGCAAGGAGTATTAAAACTAATCGAAGAACAATATAGGCAGCTTCACCCCGAACTCCACAGTGTGAATGGTGTTTTATTGAAAAAATAACCTGCGGAGCCTTTGCGGAGTAATTCTGCAGGATTAACCATGTGTAGGATAGAGCAAGCTGTTTGTGTGAAATAGAAATATTATATGTCAATAAAGTCCTTTATTAAGAATAATTTTTCTGAAGAGAATCTAAAAAAAATGAGAGGGGTAATGCAGAAGTTTTACCTTACCTCTTTAACGCAAGCAATCAAAGAGCAGAAAATGGCCCCAATGATGAGCGAATTGGAGGCAATTGTTCCTGACTTAACATACCAGTACACGAATTTTTTGATTGATACGCCCTTATTGGAATTGAAAGTCAGACCTTTACATGCATTTCAAGCTTCTCTGATTCGCGACGCACTAATAAAGTTGAACTTAGGTGCCGGGGAAAAGTACATATTGCCGACATTGGAGATTCCTCGGGCACACATATCCAATATCTGAATGAGCTCTACGATCATATCGAGAGTTTTAGTGTGAATTTGGATGAAACAGCCGTAGAAAAAATCAAAGCAAAGGGCCTCAAAGCAATATGTTCGCGGGCAGAAGACCTGTCAAAATCAAACATGGAAGTGGACCTGTTTTTATCCTTTGAGATGTTAGAATATTTGCATGATCCTGTTAATCTTTTACGCAGCATCAGCGAAAATTAAGACTGTAAAGGTTTCGTAATTACAGTACAATATCGTAACCAAAGTAAAGTCGCACTCACTCATATTCGCAATAATACAAGGAAAAAAGTTTCAGC
>NVSR01000065.1 GCA_002401295.1 SAR324 cluster bacterium
TTCTTAACCAAAACAAAGTCATTGCAATTTTACCCAGAATCCACCGAACAGACAAAGCTTACAGCCCCCCCTCTTCTCATCTTGAATCAACTTTCGCAAACTCTGCCCATCTCCTTTCACCGCTCACATCAGGGGAGAAATAGTATCTTCACGTACAGGAGAGATCAAAACATAAAAAAAACTTAAAAATTAGTATTATTGCCTTTAATAGGGGTATTGCTTTTGACTCATGATCCAGGTTTTGAACTGTTGAATGGTGGGATGCATAGCCTGCTCTTCACGGAAAACCAGGTAAAAGGCATAGAGTCCTTGCTTGCCGCGATTGAAGAGTTTCTCGCAAACAACTCCCTCCCAAAAGCCTTCGCCATATCGCACAGCTAACTGTAGCTGATCACCTCCAAATTCCATCAAATCTTGTGAGATATCCAGCTCCAGATCAATTTCGGGGTGCTGTTTGTAAAAGCTTCGCAGTTTTGACTTGAGCCACTTTTGGTAGAAGGCGGGCAATACGCTCAAATAGAGTTTATCTTGGCTTCTGTTTGATCCTGAGCCAATCCTGGCTGCGATGAAAGTTACCCTCTGACAGTGAGGACATTTGAACATATTCGTGTCAGGTGGCCTGGATCCTTTGGTGGGATTTTCCTCGGTGTGGCCACAATAATTGCACTGTAGGGACATGAATGGAGTCTCTTTGAGATTGATAATATGTAACTTCCTCATCTCACTTTGCTTTTTATGAGACCAGATGGTAGTTGTGTGCTTTTTAAAAAAATCAGCACTGTTTTTAAATTGGGATTTTTTGCACTCAATGTTTTACTAAACTATGTCTCCATGATTGAAATAACAATTCTAAAAAGTCTGATTCCCGTATATCTACTTTATTTTTTTTATGGCCTGGCATTTCTTTTCCTGGGTGCTTCAATCTCGGTCAGGGATATGAAAGATAGCAAGCTCAAGTTAGCTGGAAATTTATGGTTGTTATCAGGTTTTGGCTTTACTCATGGTGCCCATGAGTGGATACAACTCTTTTTGCTCATGTCTGGGGAGTCTCTTTCCGGGCCGGAGACTTTTTTGATTAAAATAACGGGCCTGTTTTTAGTTCAGTTGTCCTTCTTATTTCTTCTGCAGTTTGGATTTAGTCTCATTTCTTCAATTCGGAAAAAAACTTTTTTTCAATACTGCCGTCTGGGTTCTATCATTCTTTTTTTCTTATTTTTCTTCATTCTGTGGAGGTTTGAATCGATTTATGATCTCCTTCCCCTGGATCGAATGGATAGAATTGTCAGAAAAACCTTTGGCTTGATGGGGAGTTTGATCACCGCCTATGCCCTGATTATCTATTCAAGGGAAGTGAAAAGGATCAATACCTCCATTGCCAGGTATTTTTTATTCACAGGACTGGGATTTTTATTTTACGGCTTTGTGGCAGGGCTAGTTCCTTCTCATAGTAGCATTCCTTTGTTAGGCGTCCCTATTGAGTTTTTTCGTGGAGTTTCTGCTGTCTTAATCACCTATTTTCTTTTCAAAGCATTGAATATTTTTGATATTGAGACTAGAAAAAAGCTGGAATTACAGATCAAACATTYAGCTCATTCCGAGAAAATGGCCTCTCTTGGTCAACTTGCTGCAGGAGTTGCTCATGAAATCAATACTCCCTTAACTAATGCTTTATTAAGCATCGAGATGTTGAGAGGGCGTATTAGCCATAATTTTTCAGAGCAGCACACAGTCAAAAAGCTGAATGCTATCGAAAGAAATATTGAACGTGCCACTACAATCGCCAAGGAATTACTGCAGTTTTCCCATCAGAGGGAATTTCAATTAGTACCAAATAATATCAATAATATACTCAATAGTTCACTGATTTTATTACAATATAAGCTCAAAAATGTGGCACTGCACCGGGAGAAAAATGATTTACCTGAGGTAAACTGTGACGCGGCAAAACTCGAACAGGTATTCATCAATGTGATAAATAATGCGATTGAAGCGATGCCTGAGGGAGGAGATCTATTCATCTCTACAGGCAGCGAGTCTGAAGAGCTTTGGATTCGAGTTCGTGATACAGGCATGGGAATTCCAAAAGAAGATTTATCAAAAGCCTTTGATCCCTTTTTTACAACCAAACCCATCGGACAAGGCACAGGACTGGGCCTTTCCATCTGTTACGGAATTATCAAACAACATCAGGGAACAATAAAACTTGAGGGAATGGGGGAAAAAGGGACAACTGTAACAATCCGGCTACCCATCACATAGGCAGCCAAGTCTGCTGAGAAACGGAGGTCCTCCTTTTTTGCTAGTCCCAATTCAATACGTGGAATGATCCGTGAGAATTTACAACTCTCATTTTTTTGAACTAATAGGGAATATAGTTATGAATCAAATTCTTGTTGTGGATGATGATCTGGAGTTACGAGAAAATATCACCGAAATCTTGGATGGAGCAGGATTTTCACCCCAGGCGGCAGCTTGTGCCCAGGATGGTATTGAACTAGCCAAACAGGGGCAATTTGAGATTATTCTACTCGATTTTATGATGCCCGGAATGAATGGCATTGAGGCAATCCCTGAATTCCAGAGAGTTTCTCCTCATTCAAAAATCATTATGCTGACAGCCTTTGCCACAGTTGAAAATGCGGTCAATGCCATAAAAAAAGGTGCCAGTGAGTATATTTCCAAGCCCTTCAAGATTGATCAATTGCTCACTTTAATCCGGCAAATGCTGGAGGAACTCCGCTTTGATGTAGGCATCAAAAAACTGGAAATGGAGGAAACTCTTAGTTCCTTATCGAATTCGATTCGTAGAAAAACCATACGGTTATTTCAATCAAGAAAAAGTATACGGATGATGGAAATCACCAGGGAATTGGGGATTGAGGATCATACAAAAGTTGCTTTTCATCTTCGAATCTTAAAAGAAGCGGGCATCCTTGGACAAAATAAGGATAAGTCTTACCACCTCACCAAAGAAGGAGAGAAAATCCATGAATGCCTTCACATTCTGGAGAATTATCTGGCAGATAATTAGGCCACCACAGAGTTGTGAAGTTTTCTTCACATCATACTCCCAATCAGTGAAATTGTTTTATCTTGAAGCAAATCCCTCCATTTTATAAAACATAGTTAACGCAACTGATTATATTTTCCTCATGAATCTATTACCGATTGCTTCAGTTTTACGGAGATATTCAATCGTGTCCTCTTCCCTTTTTTGCTGCTCTGTTTGAGATGTTTTCAGTGGCAAATCAGAAACTCCAGAGGAAACCAGCCAATAGATCTGAGAAAGTTAGAACTTGTTTCCCTTCAATGATGGGGGGAGGCCGCTCTAGCATCAAGTGGCCCAAGTTAGAACCAATCCCGAGCACTCCTGAACCCTTCAGGGAGAAGCAGACATTGGTCTTACTTAGGTCAATATTTTTTTAAAAAAGTTCGAGAGAGGACAGATGAAATTAATAAAAACATTGGGACTTGTGGCTTCAACCGCCGCACTCGGAATGCTGGCATTTTCAACCCCAGCATTAGCCGCGAAAAAACAGATGAAACTGGTCAGTGTTAGAACCAGAGCTCCTATTGTGCTGGATGCCTATGCAGAAAAAGCGTGGAAAAAAGCCAAAGCATTGACAGTAAAGATGGACGAGCAACCATACATACCTAATAACGGTTATGATGGAATCAAGGAAACTACAGTCACCATCAAGTCTTTGTATGATAAAAAGTTTATCTACTTTTATATACAATGGGACGATCCAACTCAAAGTTTGGAAAGATTTCCTTGGGTAAAACAATCCGATGGTAGTTGGAAGCAGCTTAAAAAGAAAGATAGTACAGGACATGACAATACTTATTATGAAGATAAATTCGGTATGTATTGGAATATATCAACCAAAGGGTTTAAGAAAAAAGGCTGTGATATATCCTGTCACATGACTGAAGATGGAATAAACAACGGTGTTAAAGATTCCTCAGCGGGTCGTAAGTACACTAGAAAAGCCGGTGAAACAATTGACATGTGGCATTGGAAAGGCGTGAGGACTAATCCATTAGGATTGTTTGATGATCAATACGTCGACAATAATACAGATGTTTCTAAAAACAAAGGCTGGGGGCGACGGGGAGATACTAAAATCGGTGGTGGTTATAAAAATAACATCAATAAAGACAAAACGGGTCCAATGTATATGAACTCTCCATACAGTGAAGAGTACAAGTATATGGTTGTGCCATGGCAACGAACGAAATTCGTTGATACTTTTAAGACAGGTGATGTAGTCCCAGGAATCAATCTGAATGCTTATACCGGACATCGAGCGGATATCAAGGTAAAAGGTGCCTGGAAAGATGGTAAATGGACTTTGGAGATCAAAAGAGCCTTAGTTACTAGAGGCAAAAATGCTGGCACTCAGGATGTTCAGTTTAAAAATAAGAAATTGGCATACTACTTTGGAATGTCAGTTTTTGATAATACTCAGATTGATCATCTCTATCACAACGGACCGATCAAGATGACTTTTAAATAGTCAAACTCATATTCCTCTCTCAAAGGGCGATTAATAGTCAACAAAAAGACTTATAATCGCCTTTTTTTTTACCCTCTACCCCATCATAATTATGCATCTACTTAATTTAGATACATTGAAGACATTCATTCCCGGTCTTTTAATTGTGAGCTTTATACTTATGATAATATTTTCCATTATTACGCATCTCTAGGTCCTTTGATTTTATCAGCTTTCCTAGTGAAATATTTAGACATTATATCGATTGAATACAGTTTATTGATTTAATTAGCACTGTATTTCTAGAGACCTTATCCTGAAAACGCCATTTGAAGTTCAACTTAAAATAGTGCGGCTGCGCTGTAGGGTGATTAAAATCAACTTTTTAAAGGTATCGATATAATATCTATTGTTTACTACTTCCTATCGAGTAAAAACTATGAGTTCAGTCCATCCTAAGGTATTTAAGAAAATCCCAGCAAGTTTTCTTGCTATTATTCTGCTGTGTACTGTAGCAGTATTTTCATTTAGTTTTTTTTTAAATCCAATTTTGGCTCAAACAGTCTCACAAGTTGAAGAGSARGAMGAGTATTCTGAAGAAGAYGAGTATTCTGAAGAAGATGAGTATTCTGAAGAAGACGAGTATTCTGAAGAAGACGAGTATTCTGAAGAAGATGAGTATTCTGAAGAAGATGAGTATTCTGAAGAAGATGAGGAAGATGAGGAAGAAGAAGCTGAGGAAGAAGAAGCTGAGGAAGAAGAAGCTGAAGAAGAAGTTAAAAAAATCGATCCCTATAAATATCCCAGACTCGTGGCCTCAATGAAAGGCAGCATGTACGAGCATGTATCAGAGGATGAAGAGATAACAGCTGTAGAGCAATGGATCGAAGCAGGGCGCAAGGACGATGAGATCTTTAAGAATAAGATTCTCCCTATTATGAAAGATAATTGCTCGAAATGTCATAGCACTTCATCTACCATGTCCAAGGGACTGCCTGAACTCCCCCTAAGCAACTACGAGCAGGTCGTAAAATTCACCAAGATGACCCCTCCCGATGCCACTTGTTTGGAATGTCATTCCAATCCAGATTTAAAAAGTCATCCCATCGAAAAGTTTCAATCGATCTTTGTCGATAAAGAAACAAAACTAGCATCAGCGCATGAGGAGATACCCTGTGCCAGGTGTCATTTCGATCTGCATGATGAAGTGGATGAATTTTGTCAAGATCCTGAAGTATTCAAATTAAATTTCCTGAACGACAACTTTGACACAAACTTAGATTGTCAGAAAATCGAAAAACCGGATTGCGTCAGCTGCCACCGTGAAGAGGCAAACAAACTGGCAAAAAGTACCCATTTTAAAACGGCCCAGGATTCGATAGAAGTGGGAAAACTGGCAGCAAAAACTCCCCATTCTGAAATGGCCAAGGGCTTAGAACTCAAAGCACCCGGCTGTATTGACTGTCATAGAACTCATGATATAGTCACCCCAAAGCAAGACAAAACCAATCTTAACATTGTTAATGATTGTGGCTCCTGCCATGTAGAGTTAGTGAAAACCTATTATAATTCTTATCATGGTAAAGTGGCCAAACTGGGCAGCGAAAAATCGGCCAAATGTTCTGACTGTCACGGCTCCCACGAGATGCTGGCAATTTCAGATCCAAAATCGCCAATCCACTCAAACAATATTGAAAAAACCTGTGGAGAATGCCATTCCGATGTAAATAGTAACTTTACCGGATTTTTAACCCATGCCGATCATAATGATCAAGAAAAATACCCTCTGTTATATTATACTTTTGGGGCCATGAACTGGTTACTCATTTTTGTTTTTATTGCCTTTGGGATACATACAGTACTCTGGTATTATCGATCGATCATTGAAAAAACAAAATTGAAGAGTCTGGAAAAGTCCAGATTGAATGCTGTCCAACCAGTTATAGCCGAAACAGATGAAAAACATGTCAGACGGTTTAAGTTATCCCATACCATTATACATTTAATGGTAATTGTTAGCTTTTTAACCTTGGCTCTGACAGGTATGACAATCAAATTCCCAGATAATCAGTTTTTTGCCTGGATAGCTAAGGCTATTGGAGGACCCCATGTCATGGGGACTTTGCATCGTATAGGTGCGATCATCACCTTTGCTTACGCAAGTATGCATATCTTCCAGTTGATCAGTCTTTTCGTGACAAGGAAGATCACCATCAAGGGATTATTCACAGAGCAGTACTCCCTGATTCCCTTAGGACGGGACCTTAAAGATATCAAAACAAACTTGTTATACTTTGTAGGTAAGGGTCCTAAACCAGAGTTTGGCCGTTGGACTTATTGGGAAAAGTTTGATTATTTAGCTGTTTTTTGGGGAATTATCGTCATAGGAGCGACGGGTCTTATGCTTTGGTTTCCACTGGTAACGACCCTTTTTCTCCCTGGTTGGAGTATTAATTTAGCGACGATTGTTCATAGTGAAGAAGCACTGATGGCTACAGTCTTTATTTTTACGATACACTTTTTCCATACTCACTTGAGACCAGAAAGTGTGCCTCTAGACCCTGTTATATTCACCCAACGAATGCCTCTTTCTAAATTTAAAAAAGAGAGATCAAAGGAATATGAGAGTTTAGTTGAAAAGAATGAGTTGGAAGATTTGCTTGTTCCAGCACCTGCAGAATGGTACTCAAAAACGGTATTTGTTTTTGGAATGATGTTTCTAACCATTGGGTTGCTTATTGTAGGCGCCATTATATACTCACTGGTTTCACTTTAACGATTATTTACCCGTGGCGAACAAAACTAACGTTTTCCTGATCGCCTGGGCAACCCCGAAAAAGCATGATCCTCATGAATGAGGATCATGTACCCTATAGTGCTCCCTAGAATGGAGAAACTCCCATGAGGTCTCTCAATATTCATCACCAAAGAAATCGTTGACGCGATCGGCATTGCTGAAAGAGTCGTACTCATCCTGCGAATTTGGGAGTTCTGTTTTATCGACAAGATCATCCAGATAGGACATCTCTTTGAGAAAACGGGAGGTTTCGGAGAAACCGGCGTAATCATTGATGTAGAAACTAGGGGATGACAACCAGAGATTCCGCTCCGCGCGAGTGGCCGCTACGTAGAATAAACGACGCTCTTCTTCGATGCCAGAGTCACTGTCTAATGATTGTCGTGAAGGCAGATATCCTTCCAGGAAATGGATCAGAAAGACACTGTCCCATTCCAAGCCTTTTGCCGAGTGAATAGTCGATAAGATCAAGGGATCTTCTACTTTTTCATCAGGGTTGACGTCAGACTTGGTGTTGGGTGGATCCAGGGTCAAATCACTCAGGAATTCATCACCTACCTGATAACGTTCCGCAATCTGAAGCAGTGACTCCAGGTCGGAGGCACGTTTGTGATAATCCTCGTAGCTTTTTTTGAGGATGGGTTCGTAATACTTCATGAGAGCTTCCAAATGATCCAGGGGATCTGTCGCCTCATCCATGATGAGGATCATGATCTCTTGCAGCTCAAGCAGGAGTTTAGCGTATTTCCTTTTGGCATATTTCTTTGAGGTTAACGCGCTGACTCCCTCGGTGACGATGTCCTCTATGATCTTACCCGCAGTCACTTCCCCAATACCTTCCAGCAGCCTCAAGACTCGTTTCCAACTGATATTATCCAGAGGATTCAGGGCAATGCGAATATAAGCTAACAGATCCTTAATGTGTGCCGAATCCATGAACTTGAGACCACCATACTTCTCATAAGGGAGATGATGACGGCTCAATGCCACTTCCAGGCGATTCGCGTGATAACTACTGCGAAAAAGCACAGCGATTCTGTTCAACGGAGTGCCTTCTTGTTTTAACTCTAATATCTTTTTACAGATAAACTCCGCCTCTTCATCCTGACCGATCGGTTGTATCAACTTGGGGCGTATATCCCCTTTGATTTCAGAAAAAAGATGTTTGGTGTATTTTTCCCTGGCATTTTCAATGATGGCGTTGGTGAAATCCAGGATGGGTTGAGTACTTCGGTAATTTTGTTCCAGCCGAGTGATGGTACACTTCTCAAATAGTTTGGGGAAATCCATGATATTCTTGAAATTCGCCCCACGGAAAGAATAAATACTCTGAGAGTCATCCCCCACCACCATGATATTTTGATGCTCCGAAGCCAGCAGGCAAGCAATATGAGCCTGGATTTTATTGGTATCCTGATACTCGTCCACCATGATGTAACGGTAGCTATTGGAAAGATGTCGCCGGATCTCAGCATTTTCTTTGAGCAGAGTTACCGCATTGGTCAGCAGATCATCATAATCCATGATGGAGTGCTCTTTTTTGTACTTCTTATAGGATTTCCCAATCCTGACAATGACTTCCGCCTCTTCTTCATATTGAGGATATTCTTCCTGCAGCAGAGCTTGCACGGTTTTCCCCGTATTCACCGCCTTGGAGAGAATATTCATGATGGTGCCCTTTTTGGGGAAACTCTTGCGTTTGGGACCATCCAGAGCGGAGCGGTAGATGGTGATAATATCTTCCGCGTCAGCCCGATCGGCAATGGTGAAGCGAGTTGAATAACCGATGGCTGTGGCATAACGCCTCAAGATCTTATTGCAGAAGGAATGGAAGGTTCCTCCCGCAATCTGCATACAACGTCTGTCTAGAATTTTTGAGGCACGCTGCATCATTTCGTTCGATGATTTTCGTGTAAAAGTCAGCAACAGGATTGATTGAGGTACCACACCCTGCTCAATTAAATTAGCCACACGATGCACCAGCACTCTCGTTTTTCCACTACCGGCTCCCGCGATCACTAATTGCGGTCCTTCAAGATTGGTGACGGCTTCGTATTGAGGAGTATTTAATTCCTTCTTGAAGTCGATGCCGGAAGAAGTTTGATGCGCCATGAGCTGTGCCCCTCTGGAGAGATTACATTTTTTAGATGAACAAAAGTACAGCACCACTCTAAGTACATTTCCTTGTTTGCGCTACCCTTAACCTGCAATAGAGTTTTTCACCTTATCTCACTCCCCCTTGGCCAGGATAAATGTATGAATTCCTTCATAATCAAAGGCTTGGTTTAGCTCGTCCAGGGCAGAGGCGACATCCTGATCCAGCTTGTGGATCTGCTCAATGATGGCGGCATTGGTTAAGGAAATATTATCCTCTTTGAACTCTCCCTGGTAAGCAGGACAGGTGAAGAAGGTTGTGCCCTTGCTGCCATGTATTCTCTGATCAGCATCAAATAAGAGAGCTTACCCGCTGATCTCAGACCTCGCACTTTCCACACAGCCGCCAGGGCAAGACTATCGAAAACATCCGTATCCAGGTGTTTTTTCATGATGGAATCGGCTCCCTTGGTGATACGAGGAACCACATTACTCCAAGTCATCGCCATTAATAAGGGAGCGGGAATCCAGGGAGCTACCGCAAGAATCCCCCCTTTGACCAAGATCTTACGCAGTGTTGGTTGGGTTGCTTCCAGGGCTGCGGCTTGAGGTATATCACTGGCTTTACGAACAGAAATGGAAAAGGGAAAATACTCTCGAATACAATTAAGCAGGCGCTCCTTAAATTGACCGATTCCATTATGCCGAACTAACAGGGTTCCCAGACGTGGATTAAAACTTGTTTTTTCAATACCTTTTACAGTCTGTAACTTTTCTTCCAGGCCTGCATAATTAAAGGATACCTGGCGGGGAATTTGCAAACGCAGGCGCAATCGTCGGGGCAGTTCATGTACTATTAAAATTTCCATCTGCTTCTCTCGTTTTCCAATGCACTGGTGATTTAAGCATAATTCAGACGGTATTATATTACAGCAACATGAGAAGATTTTACCACACTTCTACAAAATGGTTCAATTCATTAATGGGAGAGTTAAAAAACAGGTATTTGAGGCCAAGGCCATGAAAGGTTATTCCGGTAGTACAGCACCAAGTGGAGTGGAGTGGAGTGGAGTGGATTTTTATGAGGGGATTAGGACTAGCCAACCATACCTTTGTAAACCATAGGAACAATTCTATTTAAAGGGACGGGTAACATTAATTGTGAAGCGACTGTGACAATGAGTCCCCCATAACCTTTTTTAGAAGGACTGTGCTTTTGTTGTTCTTGATAAATCAGTGTATTGAGAGGCACATGGAAATCTATCCTTTGATGAATCAGTTCGATAAACTTACTTTTTAATTCTTCTTGGCTCCAATAAACCTCATCATACCTGAGCAACAATCTACCAGTACGGTAATTGACCTCTGCCTCTAAAATACCGACTTCCTGTTCTAATTTTCTTGCAATGAAGCTGCATTTAGCAAGGTCCCCAATCAGGGATTTTTCTTCATAGCGAACTCTACCAGGCAAGTGACTTTTCCGAACCATGTCCTGTTTTCTCAATGAGGGTGGATTTTTACATAAATCAGTTAATTATTTGTATCTACGAATTTTCTGATTTTGTCAATATCGCTTTCTGTTATTATCTAATACCCCGATAAAAACTATGGTCCTGTGTCATTTTAACTATTGAATTGCGAGGCTCGCAGCAAGATGAATCCATTTTAATGCTGTACTTGCAGGATTTCAAATGACTATTTTGGAGCGGAGTATGAGAGGACAGAAGCCCATCTCATTAGCGTTTGAAACTATACTTATCAAGACCTTTTATGGTGAGTGGTCTTGCAATGCACTTGCTCAACCATGGGGTGATATTTTTAAATGATTTCAGCTCTAATTGTTCGCTAGCTTGATAATATACATCCAGCCAAATCACCCACGGAAATACAGAAATATCAGCAATACTATACTGATCACCAATGATGAAAGAACGACTCTGGAGCCTTTCATCTAAAATAGTTAATAGACGCTTTGTTTCAGTGGCAAATCTCAATTCAGGATAGGGATGATCGCAGTTGTCTTTTCCATAAGTATGAAAATGCCCAAAAGCACCAAACATTGGCCCTATAGCACTGGCTTGAAAGAATAACCATTGTAGGGTTTCTACTCTTTCCACTGGATCTTTTGATAATAATTTACCTGATTTTTCAGCTAAATATAGAAGGATGGCACCAGACTCCATGATTGAAATAGGCTTACCATGAGGTCCCTGGGGATCAATGATTGCTGGTATTTTTGAGTTGGGGTTTATCTTTTTGAACTCTTCACTGAATTGTTCCCCTTTAAGAATATTTACAGTATTAGCCTCATAAGGCATCTGCATTTCTTCCAGAGCAATCGAAATCTTAATGCCATTAGGTGAGCCTAAAGAGTACAACTGAATATTTTGCATGAACCTATCCTTTTAGATGCTGATCAATCTTCGCTATTGGGGGGAGTCCTCACAAAAAAACGGTAGCGCCGCCCTAGGATGATAAAAATACATGGATTAATGCAATTTGAGTGGTTCCATTTCTATTCTGGTACTTATCTTTCTCATCATAAAATCCAACCCCCTCTTTTGTAGGATGGCGCAAAGGCTCCAACCTACCCATCGTTGACAGGAATCGATCAACAAATAAATAAATCAAAAACAATCAGGAACAGCCCTACAGTACACACAATTGAAACGAGGGATAACGGCATCTAGCTGTTATAATTATGAAAAAATAAATATTATTCTGTACCCTTCTTTCATGATGAAAACATCAATCATTAAATTCCTGTCAACGATGGGCATGGCTGCGCCTTTGCGCCATCCTACGGGGCATCTTTGAAACAAAGGGGACAAACAGCTACTTTTATTTGCGCGGGGGAGAGGGCAATTCTGGGATCAAAAACAGCCCATTTTCTACAGCTCACTTCCAAGAATAATCTCCATCACCGATTAGGCTGTTGTGTAAATGAGGCGAGTATAAAAACCAAGTGAGGCGGCACTTTTTAAGTGTGCCTTTTTACTTGAAATATAAAGTGATTGCTGGCCTTCTCTCACAGTAGTCAGTAAATAACTGAGAAGATTGGAACAATTATTGATAATAATTAGACAGCATATCTTTATCATCCTAGGTCGGGACTTGCTTGAAATGGCTGTTAAAAGTGTATCGAACTGATTTCATCATATATAAATCCTTTATTTCTTCGTGTTCTTCGTACCCTCTGTGGTGGTTTTTCTTTTTCTCTTTATTTCCTGGTGTGTTTGGCTTCGGCAATGATGCAAAGCATTTCATACATCATGGTTGCTGCTAACAAAGCCGTGCCTCCAGAAGGATCAAAGGGAGGGGATACTTCTACCACATCGCCACCAATCAAGTTCAACCCTCGAAGACCACGAATCAGGGCCTGACCCTCAATGGGTGTCAGGCCTCCAATTTCAGGAGTTCCCGTGCCGGGAGCAAAGGCGGGGTCAATGCCATCAACATCAAAGGAAATATA
>NVSR01000066.1 GCA_002401295.1 SAR324 cluster bacterium
TCCTGCGATGCAAGGAAGCTACTCTATCAAATATGTATTACCTTCCTTAGTTCCTGAAATGGAGAAAGCCTATAAAAACCTTAATGGTATTCAAAATGGTGGTGATGCTATGAATGCCTTTCCCAAACTTTCTAGTATGAATCCAGAAGAAAAAGAAGAAACGAGAAGAGCTCTGCTAGAGTACTGTAAGCTTGATACCTTAGCCATGGTTAAAGTACTAGAGAAGCTTAAAAATATATAGTGAGGTAAATAATGAATAAGATAAATGAACTTGTAGAATATATCAATAATGCAAACCCTTCAGCTATTGCATTAATGATTTTTTTAGGACTCTTTTTTAACTTTAAAAGCATTGTAGAGTTTTTAGATTCCAGAAAAAAAGTAAAAATTTCTAAACTAGAAGAGGCCCTTAAAAATGAAAATTTAAAAGGGTTAGATAAAGAGTTATTAGAAAATGAACTGACTAAGGAACATTTTAAAGTCACCATAGGCTTAGATGTCGAAAAAGAGTTTAGAGAAGCAATAATTAAAATTTTTAAAAAAACAAAAGGTGAATTGGCATTTAAACACTTTCAAAGAGCATTATTTCATATGGAATATAGAGATAATGAATTGAGCATAAAAATATCTATCTATGATAATTTTTCTTTTTATTACAATTTACTTGTGGGTATCTCATTTAGCATCATAGGTCTAACACTTTTTGCTTATGGAGTATTAACTTTTTCAACAACTTCCTTTATTTCTATTCTTGGACTCAGTCTATTAGTTATAGGTATTGGAATATTTTCTTTACATGAGCTATTTCCAATAATATCTGCAAAAAAAGTTTTGAAAGAACTAGAAAAACAAAAAGAGCTTATAGGTGATTGATTACAATAAAAAAATCATATGAGATAGAGATTTCATCTGTATAAAAAGAAGTTCCTATCTCTAGCATTCAGTTTTGATTTAAGTTTCTAGTAGGTTCTTTTCCACATCTTCTAATTTTCTTAAGTAACTAAAGTAAATTCCTATACTTGCCTGATTATTTAAGACAAATAATCCGCCAGATTTATTTTCATAAAAGTTAACCCAATTCAAATCTTTCAAGTGCTACACTTCCATTATTGAATTAAAAAGAGAGAACTATGCAATTATGTGTCGCACTTGATTTACCCACTCAAAAAGAAAACCTAGCCTTACTTGAAAAAATAAAGACTTATGATGTTTGGATTAAGGTTGGCTTTCGTTCTTATATCCGCGATGGAAAAGAGTTTATTGAAGCTATCAAGGCCATTAACCCAGAGTTTAAAATATTTTTAGACCTAAAACTTTATGATATCCCTAACACTATGGCGGACGCGGCTGAGTCTATTATGGGTCTAGGTGTGGATATGTTTAATGTACATGCGAGTGCGGGAAAACTAGCTATGAAAACCGTTATGCAAAGACTTGAAAAGTATGAAAACCGCCCTATCGTTTTAGCCGTAACTGCCCTAACCTCTTTTGATGAAGAAAACTTCAAAGCTATTTACAACCAAGACATAGCTTCTAAGGCAGATCAGTTTGCTAAAGACACTTATGAAGCAGGTATGGATGGGGTTGTGTGTTCTGCCTTTGAAAGTGCTTCTATCAAAAACATCACCTCAGATAGCTTTGCAACCCTATGCCCAGGAATTCGTCCCTTTGGTGAAGATGCGGGCGATCAAAAAAGAGTGGCAGATATAGCTAAGGCTAAAGAGCAACAGGTTGACTTTATTGTTGTAGGTCGTCCTATTTATCAAGCTAAAGACCCAGCACAAATTGTAGAAAAAATCTTAAAGAACCTATAAATATAAGCTAAACTAATACATGGAACACCTTTTGCTATTTACAAGCAAATATAAGGAGTTCAAATGAAAGTTCTGGAGACAATCGATGTGGTCATAAAGTTAAAAGAAAAGATTGCAGAAGCACGAACACATAATTCTAGTTTAGCCACCCAACTGCAAAAACTACTTGACGCCATCCTTTCAAAACCTACCAATAAACACTCTATATAGAGTGTTTATCCCTTCTTAAATCACATAATTCAAAATTCCCTAGCTTATAAGCATATATTTAAGTGAGAGTTTATTTACCTTCGTTATAATCTCAGTCCTAAAACATTATGTTTTATACTACTTGGAGAACTGGGTGAGCGGTTGAAACCACACCCCTGCTAAGGGTGCGAGGGGGTAACTCCTCCGAGAGTTCGAATCTCTCGTTCTCCACCACCAACCCCTATTTTACGGAATTTCAAGCACTTTTTAAACAATCAAGAATTCTCTTGCGTATCCCTCAATTATAAATAGAAATAGACTTATCAAAATCATTAATTTCACTATCTATAAACTTCACATAAACATTAAAAACCATTTCAGTAGAAGCATGACCCAAGAGCTGTGCAAGTTGTATTGGAGTAACTAAATTCCTATAAAGCATATTTGTAGCGTAAGTGTGTCTAGTATTGTAAGGACGTCTGTAATCAATACCAAGTTCTTTAAGTGAAGGCTTCCAAAAACTTTCTACAAAAGTATGTGTATCAAGGTAAGGCTCATTGTATTGAGTAACAAAAAGATATTCATTATCGTGAAGTTCTAAAAGCTCTATTATAAAAGGTCTTAGAATTTCAAGAATAGGAATAGTTCTTAAACTTGTTTTTGTCTTTGGTGTAGACTCTCCAAAGCGTGAACGTGTACGTTCTATCTTAATAGTAGATTTTTCTAAATCAATATCAGATTTTTTCAATCCAATAATCTCACCTGAACGCATACCAGTATAAAAAGCAATAGCTATATAATATTTATAGTTATGATCAGGAGCAGCTGCCATAATCTTTTCAACTTCATCCGAAGTAAAAGGAATGATAACAGGCTTAGAAAACTTTGGAAGTCTAACAACCTTTACAGGGTTACGAAGAATAACTTCATCATAAAGAGCTTCTTGAAAGATACCACCAAGAACCGAAAGATAAGTTCTTAAAGATTTACCGCCAACGTCAGTAATAGAATATAGCCATCTTTTAACATCAGAGGGTTTAACTTCTTGAATATTCATATCACCAAATATAGGGTTAATTCTGTTCTCTATGATATTGAAATATTTATCATAAGATGAAAATTTAATTTCATGTTTTTTAAACTCAAGATAGATAGTTGAATATTCTTTAAATAAAGACACTATTTTTTCTTATATCTAAAACGAGATCTTTTATAAAGATGCTTAACATAAAATGCCATATGAGCATCAGACTTCCTTTTAAACCATAAAAAAGTCATAGGACCTAACAATGCATTCATAATTAAATTTTCATCACCATCATATACGGGTGTACATAATCCCATTCCTAACATTTAAAACTCCTCATTATATAAATTTAAAGATACAATCTCATCATGCAATAAACCACGCTTGATCATTACATTTTTTGTATGTCCATAATGCTGAAGATTTACATTTTCAATATCTTCATCAATATTTTTAAAATAGTCATACAAATCTAAATTTTTCATTTTATTAGGTGATTTAACACCCTGCTTAACTACATTTCCATTGATATAAAACATGTCAATACCATCAACAACCAAAGGTATATGATTATGAACTTTTTTATTAGTAAATTTCTTAGGTACCTTTTCAAATTTATCAAATTTTAGTGTCTTTTCTTTTTGCTCATCAATTGAAAGTTTAAAATATTCATCAGGGTATAAAGATTCTTTTTTCTTTGCACCGAACTCTTTAACAACCTTATCACCGTAATAAATCTTATATAAGCCTCTGTCGTAAAGAAGGGTACGACCTGAATACACATCTTCAAACTTGAAATAATCATCATCCTTAGACCATTCACAATGACCACCCTCAGCGTTAGCGATATCAGTTAAGTAATACCAGTCGCTTTCTAAAGGTTGAATCTTTTGAAAAACCCATTGAGGAATAATCGTATGAGAAGTTACACAGCGAGGTATACGATGATAAACAAACCAAGCTTGCATATAATCCATAGTTTTTTGATTCTTTAAATCCATAAAAGACTTAGTCACATATTTAAGAACATAAGCAGAGGGTTTATTAATATCCCATTGAAAAGATTCTAATTGTCCTTTATCACAACCCCTAAGAGGTTTAGAATTTCGAGAAGCACTAAAAGACTTTGTGAACTGGTCTTTAATTTGTGCCATGTAATCAATAGGAACATAAAACATCATGTGAAAGTGTGGTACACCATCCTTATGAGGTTCAACAGTTCTTATATACGAATACTTAAGACCTTGTTTACGCATAGCCTTAAAAGGTGCAGAAGCTAAGAATAGTTTCATTTGATAATTTAGAATATTATATAAGTCTTTAACATTAATTTTTTCATTGTTTACAATACGATCAAAAATATAATTAGTTTCAGGATTATTTGGAATCTTAGTAACTGCCTTTTTAGCTCTTAAATAAAGCTTTTTTTCTTTATCACTCTTACGAGCGATTTTTTTAAGCGAATTAAATTTTAATAAATGATTATAAAATCTCTTATTATCATTCTCATGTAATAAATCCCTATAAAAGCCATCAAGCGTTGAAGTAATAAAAACAGGTACTAAACCAAGCGTTTTAGTAAAGTCAGTCATAGTATTAATCTTATTAACTAACTGAGCGTAATATCTTAATGAGTGGTTAGCGTGATGCGAAACATCAAGTAAAGATTTAATTTGACCATTCCCAGTAATAAAAGTTGTTTCCTCTAAATATTTCTTCTGTCTATCAATTTTATTTTGAACATAACTTAAATCATTTGAAGTTAAACCGTAGTTTTCCATTGTGTCACCCTTTTAATATTTTATGTTTCTAATCTGTAAACTTGTGTTAAGTTGACAAGGAGCCATTCGCCTTAGTAAAAATTGCTTCGCAATTTTGCACCTGTGGCGAACGTCTCAGGCTAAAAAAATGAATTAATTGAGCCCGTATTATTATCATCTTTAATTTCATACATTTCTAAAAATTCTTTATCTGTTTGATAACAAAAATCAGTAAAAAAGAAATGTTTTTCTTTATACGCTAATTCCATATTGTGACGCTCTTTATAAAAAGTAAATTTATTCATAGAAAAAACATCATTCTTGTAAACACAAGAAGCTTTACCACATCTAAAACAAACTACATCCCTTAAATCATTAACTACATCAATAACAAAAGGACTAGAAGTAGAAGAAGAAATATTCATAACTGGAGGATCATCATCAAAAAAAGAAGAAACATTGTAAATCAAAAAAGAAAGAAGTAAAAACATAGCCAACAAATATACATATATCTTAGGAAAAGCCAACTGAGGCTTACCGCAGTCATATTTATCAAATATCCATGTCGGAATCCAAACCTGTTTAATAACAGGCTTAGAACCTTTAAACTGAGTATATTTATCATAAAAAGCATACTTAAATAATTGAGGATGCAAACGATTCGAAGCATCAGCAGCCGCAATATAATGTTTAACAGTCTTATCATTTTTAAATGAAGGAGAAATTTCAGTTAAATCATTCTGAATTAAAATCATATCTTGATAAATATGACGGGAATAATTAAACCACTTAGCCATATATTTCTTATGCTCATCAAAAAAATCAGCTACTTCATCAATAACAATTAACACATGATTAAACTGAAAACCTTTAATATCAGAATACAAATAAGATATAAGTTCCAAATCAAATTCAGACTCTACATCATCAAACTCAACACCTAGAGCTACATCATCCCAAAACTTATTAAGTACCTTATCAATAGACTGTATATGCTTAGAAGCCTCTAATAAAGTAGCCTGCGCCAAAGCACACTTATCAATAATGTCAAAATTTAAAAACTCTAACATACCACCAAAATCATCTTTATTTAAACCACTAATATTTGAATAAACTTTCTTATAACCACTTGTAAAATCTGAATCTTTAAAAAGAGGTTTTTTTATTTGACTGTTCGGCACAATTGAATATATGTAAGCAACAGCAAGAGCCGTTTTACCACCACCAAGGATTCCATTTATATATTTAATCATTTGATAGTCGCTTTAAAATAGATTATGTAACTTATATTTTCAACCTTATCAATATCATGGTTAAATAAGTTTCCAACTAAAGGAACAGCGGAGAGATAAGGCACAGAAGCGTTATAAGTGACATCATTAGAAGTTGTTAGACCAGCGAGCATAATTTGTTCACCATCTTTAATGTCAAAGGTTGAAGTGAAGGTATGACCACCTATAACAAGAACATCTAAAAGAGGTTTATATTCTATAAGCTCAGAAATAACAAACTTAAAATCTAAAAGAGCATGACCATTCAATATCTTTGCAGAACAATCAAGCGTTAAACCAACATCTAACATTTCATATTGTTTAGATGAATATTCACCTGAATTTCTAACTGAATCAGTAGAACTTGAAACAATCCTTATTTCTTGACCAGCTTTAAAAACAGATGTACCATTATCCATAATCATCATATTAGGACGAGTAACAACATGAGCCGCTCCCGATTCTTTCAAAAGGTTAATAAAAAAAGAAACATCACCCAGTTCATTTATACCACGAGAACTTATAAGTTCTTGAACTGCTACATTGTTATTCACATTAGTAAAAAGACCAATATCAAAGCTTCCTATACTATTAATAGATGAAGCTATTGAAGTAAAGTCAATACCTATATCTTCTAATTGCTGCTCATTAACACTAATAATTTCACCTTCTAAATAAACATGTTTAACTTCCGAAAGAGTAGAAACATATCTCTTGAAATTATGGAACATATCAACATCAAGATACTTAACAATAATTTGAGAACCACCAACATTCACCAATTCAGTATTAAAAAAAGAAGCTAACTTTTCTAATTTTTCATAAGGAATATTATTATATTTTATATATTCAAATTTAAATTTCTTCTCAGGTCTTTTATTTAAATAATAAATATTCCCAAGCTTAGAAAGTAAATAACCATTTTCAGAAATAATAATTCTAAAAGCATTTAATGAAATTCTAGGACTTAAAACACTAAAAAAATAAAAATTACTCTCTATATCAATCTTAGGATCTAAAATAATATTAATATGATTTGACTCACTAACATGATTAGCCAACTGGTGTAAAGAAATCTTAATCGATTCAGCATATAAAGTTAAAGAAATTAACAAAATTAAAATATGTTTCATGGTGTCACCCTTTTATTTATAAAATTTATCTAATGAAGCATTAGATTAGCAGCTCTATGAATTTCAGTAGCTGATTTATCTGCTATACCTCTTAGAAAGTGCAATAATTTAAATTGAAACAACATAAAAAGCATAAGTAAAAAAAGACTTATAACATCAGCCATTGCCTGCATAACACCCGAAGCAGAAGCAACTTGAAAAGCAATATTAGTTGAAGAAGAAGCTTCTGTAAATTTATCACTAACAGTCTGAAAACCATTATAAAAATAAACAAAAATAGTAATCGCAAAAGTAAAAGAAGTTATATACAAAGTCCAAGACACAACAGATACAACAACTGCTAAAGGAAAGATAGTTGCTAACATAGCGACCTTCTTCGTTATCCAAGCAACAGCAACAGCTAAAAAGCCAACAACAACAGGTAACGCCATAATTACTCCCTCATTCCTAAAAATAATTTTGAACCAGCCACCATCACAGAAAACAAACCTAATAAATAAACAATATTATAAAAAAATCCACTATAAGGAGATACTTTCTTACAAGTATCAAATTCATAAGTTTTACCACGAAAAGACAAAGGAGTATTACAAGAAGTTTGAGCAGTAGGAACAGGAACAACAATACCTGTATCAAGCATTGATTTAGTATTTTCATAAGATGTTTTTACATTCTCATAATCACTTTTAATATTATCTTTGAACTCAATAAATTCATCTAAAATAGAATCATAACCATCTAAAGCACCTTCCAAATCTACTAAGCCAGTGCCATTAGAATCTTCAGTTCCTGTAGTATTTGAATCACCAGTACCTGTACTTGTACCTGTTCCATTTGAATCATTTAGTCCATCAATACCATCTTTAATGCCATTTAGAGCTTCTAAAAGACTTGCATTTTCACTTGAATTGATTGCAGAAGCATCATTAATTGCCGATGTCGTAGAATTGATATTAACTGAGAGATTATTAGTCGTTGTATTCAAGGCATCTATTTTTGATGCGATAGTGTCTAATTTAACATTTGAAGTATCTATCTTTGAAGCGACTGTATCTAGCTTAGTATTTGTAGTATCAATTTTAGAAGCAACCGTATCTAACTTTTCTTTTATTTTCTCTAATTTTTGATTTTCTAAATCTAAGAGATCATTTGTTCTATCTTGTTTAGCTTCAGTTGCAACTTTAGAATTATTTATAGCATCTAACATTTGATTGCCTGTATCACCTTGGGTTACATTACTATCAGAGCCAACAGTACAACCTACTTGAGAAGAAGAAATAATACGTCTATTATATAAATCAGTTGTTTCACAATAGTAAACATCATAACAGACACCATCATATATTTCTACAATTTTAGGTTTTTCAACACAAGCAGTATTCTCAGGATTATCAGGAGAAACACAACCCCTAGAAGCATAACTATATAACTTACCATTAACACAAGAACTTAAAAAGCCTAAACACTTAGGAGTACAAACATAAGAATCCATTTTAGAATAAAAAGTAGAAGAACCATCCACAGTTGGATATCTATTTAAAGTATCAGTAATACAAACAAAATTTGAAGACTGAGCAACAATCTGCCAACCTAAAGCATCAGGATTTGTAGGATAAGTATCACACTTAGATTTATCCGTTTCAGTACCTTCAATATTATCAGGAGTTGAAGAACCATCATTAGGATCTGAACCAGCCGATATCTCATCTTCATCAGAAACACCATCATTATCAAAATCAGCCCAACACATATCAGTATCAGAATTCCAAACAAATTGAATTGGACATTCAGGGTCCCCATCATTAGAAGGGATACAAGTATGTGACCCTCTATCCCAAAGTTCATCCAATGAACAATATTCAGGGTCAATACAAACATTTGAACCTTCTACCGAATACTTTGGAGAAACACATTCAGGAACAATATCATAAAGTTTAGTATCATTTCTAATAGTTTTATAATTAGCATCATAATAAGCAATACCACCATAACAACCAGAACCAAGTTCAACATAAGTAGAAGTGGAATAAGTATTATTTATTAAATTACAACCATCAGAATCATTAGAAACATAAGTATTACTAACACAAGAATCAACACCTGTCGTATCAAGTCTTAAAACTAATTTATTATCTCCAACACAGGCAATATCTGAATATAACAAAGAACTTATAAATAGAAAACTATATAGTAAATGCTTCATATCGAAGAAACCAAGATAGCTATAAGAGCAAAAAAACCAAAGAGCATTAAGAGCATATAAAAATAAAGTGAAAAGAAAAAATTGAAGGTAATATCTTCTGTAACTTCTATTATTTCAAATGCAGATGCATCAATAGAAAAAAGAATAAATAACAAGATAACAATAAATATTTTCATTATGTTCTTCTTCCTGTAAGTTGAACCAAAATCAAAGTGACCAACAAAAAAGTAAAGCCAACTAAAGAACCAGCAAGAGCCATTTGATTTGTGTAATCCAATTGAGTCATATTAAGAAACTGTGCGGCACATTCTTGAGAATAAATACCTGTTTCAACTATATAGACAGAAGTACTATCACAAGAAGCAAAAGAAGATGTAATAAGAGTTATACAAATAATTAAATATTTAAACATTAGTATAAGCCTTCTTAATCATTTTAATTAAATATTTAAATGAAAGGATACCGACGAAAAAGCCCGTCAATGTAACGAAAATTACACTTAAAGCTAAAAAGTCAATACCCAACATCACTAAATCTTTTTAGCCATCTTCATGATAACACCAAAGCCGATTACACCAAGAGTTGCTAATAATGCAAATCCCCCACCGTTAGCAATAGAACCATCAATATCCGCCTGAGCAGAAGCAGGTAAAGTAACTGGAGCCGCCATAACAACATTAGCAGCTGTAAAAGCAGCAACAACTAAAACTTTTTTCGAACGTGAAACAATGTTTTTGATGTTTTTCATCTAAAACCCTTTGTATTAAAGTACCGTGTACTCCACGGCTCGACACCCTACAAATGATGCCTAGTGATAGAGTACATATTTAAGAGGTATATTTAATCCTCTTGTAACATTCTTTTAAGAGCGTGCAATTAGGTAAAGGATAAATCCTTTATGTGTTTTTGTTTGACAGATGCTTAACTTCGTATTTAGCTTTTATCATCTGTAAACTACCCTTACTCACAACGCTCCGCTTTATTTTGTTACCTTGATTTACTTCATCCTGATTAAGAGGTATATTTAATCCTCTTGGTATAGTCTTTTCAATAATGTTCTTTTTTGTAAGAAGTTCATTATGTTTTAAAGAATTGAAGTAAATCATTATTGACTATTTAGCTTTTGAACTTGTATCGAATGTTTTTAGAAACTCGGTACCTGTTTTCATTGATTTTACTTTGTAAATATCAGCACCTTGGGACTTTGAGGGCATAGAACCGTCAATAGCTATCACAACTCCATTAGTACGAGCCTTACGCACTGCCTCAGCTACATTAGCCGCTACTGTTTCAGACTCACAAGGTATTGAAAACTCAATAATTTGCTCTATCTCACGAAGACCTACTTCTTTGTCTTCAGTTTCAGATATATTTGATGATCTAAATTTAACTGATGCTGGATACTTAGTACCTTCGTACTCACCTGATGCACCTGGTTTAATTGTCCCTACATTTAGAACCTCGTAAGAGAGAGAAAAACCTTGTTTAATTAATTGTGTCATTGTGTCACCCTTTTAGTGATAAGATTTTTTTGTCATTAATTTTTATTTAGCGTGGCGGGTGACAAACTCCCCACGAGTTATTAGTTCTACAAGGCCGTAACTACTGCACAAAGGTTAAAAATAAATTGAGTTAAGTTCTACTATTAAGTCGTTTCTTGTTTGCTCACAGGGGCAGATAATGAAATCAGCGAAGAGAGCGAAAAGACTGTGTTTTTCATGATTAGTCATATAGTTTTCTTGATTCAATAAATGAAAGTATTAATTCAGATTGTTTGTTTTTCTTCTTCTGAAAAGTTGATAAACGTTTATTTCTTTTATTGCAATATTTAGCATCAAAGTTTGTAGAGTTTTGAAAATCTTCTAACATATCTTCAATTTCTTCTGTAAGATGAGAGTTTGAAAGAATCAAAACATCAATTTCATAATTAAGTAAGTTGAGTGTTTTAAAGGGTTTTTCGGTAAGATTTGAATTGATAACGTGTGTACTACGTTTAAGGGTGACAGCTTCTTTTATAACTGCTTTTACTGTGTTGATATATTTAACTGTTATGTTAGACCAAAGAATGATATATTCTTCTAATGCTTTGAAGAGTTGTGGTCTTTCGATAGTTTTTATATTTGTCATGGTGTCACCCTTTATGTATAACTATTTTACGTATATTTAATATTGTACAATTATTTGACTTATATAATACTTAAACGTATAACTATTTACTACAAAAGGTAAAATTATTTTGAAAAAAGAAGAAATTGCAAAACTATTTAACATATCAAGACAAACGTTAAATAATTGGGAAAAAGACAAGCCTGAACTATTTAAAATAATCGAAGGGCATTTTGAAAAAGAAAAAGAAGTAAAAGACTGTAATGACGTAAACTATCTAAAAGATGAGATATTCAAGGCCCTTGATAAACTTCCTGAAAATCAAGTCAAAATGTATTTTCATCTTATCATGGCAGAGCTCGCAAAGAACGGCCATTAATATGAGAGGATTTATTGCATTACTCATTACACTTTTTATAGTTTCTTCCATAGCTGGTACTGGATATCTAATATTTACTAATCACGACCAAAAAAAAGAACTAATCAATAAAAAACTTGAAATTGCAAACCTCGAAAATGAAATTCAGACGCTAAGAAATGTAAATCAAAATTTAAGAAGACAAAGTTCATATAGAAATAGAAACAACTACAAAAAAAGTACAAGAAAAACAACTTACACCACTACAAAAAAACAAAACTATGTAAAGCCTTATAATCCAACGAAAAAAAGAGAAAAATACGTACCCCAAAAAGAAAGAAAAAGACTAGCAGAACTAAAATCAAATAAAAGATATCAAAAATTTAGTAAAAGCATAAAGCTTGTATCTAACTCAAGAATAAAAATACTTAGAAATAATAAACTAGAATCAAATTCAGCTATATATGGAAGATATTATCCAAACAAACAATTTAGATATATAAATAATATTAACTGTAATTTAAAAAATACAAAACTAGAATTAAGAGATGAATGTAGTATGCAAATATCATTAGGAATGGATAGAGTATACCTTAGTAAAATGACCGCAAGACATATAAGAAGCGAAGATTATAGAAATCACATGATAGAATGCAACTATAGTAAAAAGTACGGTGTATTGCATAATTGTCAATCAAAATTAATATAAGAAAAAGGAATATTCTTGAAAATCGGAGAACTCTCAAATATATTTAAACCAATGCAAAATCTTAATAGCAATCTTTTAAATTCTATAAATCTACCCGACAAAAGAACAAGAGTAGAAAGAAGAGAAGACTTCGAAAAAGAACTAGAAGACATTGACTTAGAAGCTATAATTAATTTAAAAGAAACTATTCAAAATATGCATCAAGAAGAAGACAATATTTTTTTATGGAAGCAAAAAGAAAATATAGAAAATACTTTAATAAAATATATAAGAACTATTA
>NVSR01000004.1 GCA_002401295.1 SAR324 cluster bacterium
CCTTGGAGTAATGTAGCTACTAACGTCATAACAGAAATCGAAGCTCATCCTTTGGCTGAATACTTGGAGCGAGGTTACCCCATCTCTCTTAATACAGATGATCCTGGTTTTTTTCATACGAATATTATCAAAGAATTTGAGACAATGCAGCTGTTGCACCAGCTCTCACCCTCGCAACTGACCCGTTTTTCGCAAAATGCTGTAGCTGGTTCTTTCTTATCTGAGGAAAAAAAGCAAATTCTCCAGAGTGAAATTGATGCTTACCTCAATCAGCACCATCACGCATAAGATATTCATTAGAGATGAACCCCAGCTCTATTAGGGGCTTATCCCGGAATGGAGTCATTGCGTTTTTAAGAATAGGAAGGAAAGCAAAAAAACTCAGCCTACTAGTGTAGATTATATTACATTTTAAAATGAATCGAAGGGACTTTATATCCTTCACATAGTAGAGTGCGGACGCTAGGACAATTTAGATAAGCAAGCGTGATTTTCTTGCCTTTTATAACATTATACTATAATGATATCTCCAAAAAATATCAATATAGTCCTAAGTAAAATCAGAGTGTAAGCTCATCATTATTTTATGAAAAGAAACATAGGGGGATCTAAGTTTTGAAAACATTGAAGCTTCTTTTTGAAAAAAACTTAGCCTGGGCATCTGCCATTAAGGATAAAGATCCTGAATTTTTCTCTTTATTATCCAAGCAGCAGAATCCGGAATATCTTTGGATTGGCTGTTCGGATAGCCGTGTTCCCGCAAACCAGATTGTGGATCTAGCACCAGGTGAGTTATTTGTTCATCGCAATATTGCGAATCTTGTCGTTCACACGGACCTGAATTGTCTTTCTGTAATACAGTACGCTGTTGAGGCACTCAAGGTGAAGCACATCATTGTATGCGGCCATTATGGATGTGGTGGTATCAAGGCATCAATGGATAAGGGAGTGAATGGTCTGGTTGATAATTGGCTCCGCCATGTGAAGGATATTAGTCGCTTTAATGCCGAAGAGCTGAAAGGACTAGGACAGAAGCAAAAATTTGACCGGCTTTGTGAACTCAATGTGATCGAACAAGTAGCCAATGTTTGTAAAACAGATATGGTTCAACGTGCCTGGGAGGCAGGGGCAGAACTCGACGTTCACGGATGGATTTATAATATTGAGAATGGGATTTTAAAGGATCTGGATAATAGCATTACATCAAACGGCCAGCTAGAAGAAAAACACGGAATGTATGAGTTGACCTAAAGGATATTTGTTCCATAGCAGTTGGCGGTAAACCGCCAACTCTTTTCTATTGTTCCACCCACATCTCTTTGTCTTTGATCAGTTGGATTAGAGCCGCTACTGCATCCTTTTCATCGATATTTCTCTGTACTTTACTCTGGCCATAATAGAGGTCTATCTTTCCTTTACCACTGCCTACATAACCAAAATCCGCATCAGCCATCTCTCCCGGGCCATTCACAATGCAACCCATGATTCCAATTTTTAGTCCTTTCAGATGATGGGTTTTCTCTTTAATCGCCGCTGTAGTGCTTTCGAGGTCAAAGAGTGTTCGACCACAGGAAGGACAAGCGATAAAGTCCGTCACAAAGGTTTTGCTGCGAGTAGCTTGTAGTAAAAGCAAAAGTCTTCTGAGTTGTTCCCCAGAGATACCATCAGGGATGATCAGAAAATCGAGCAAACCTTCACTCAATAAACAAGAAAGCTCCACTTCAAATGCCAGATCTTCCGACAATATAGGCAGCAGCATGCCAATGGGTAGTGAGCTTTCTTCTGTTTGACTTGCATAATAGCGACGTATTGTTCGAAGAGGGGCTTGGTCGTTAATGAGTAGCGCCGAACAGTTTGCTTTTTCAAAGTCGTCGTTGATCAGTTGTTGCAGGCTGATTTGTTTCAAAGGCAGACTTTGTTTGGAAAAACGGTAGCCTGCTGTTGTCTCTTCCAGGAAAAACTCAGGAATAAAGGGGATTTCGATAGCTGGTAGAACTGTACCCCCTACGACTCCAACCTGAATGTGAGCCGCCTGTCCAATCTTGATGGTTCCCGTCTCTGCTTGCTTATTCACAACCCTTTGGTGATTGAGAGGACGTGACCAAACTTCTTTACTCTGCTTTAAAGGCATGACTCTATGGCTCTCCAAAGCTCCCAACAATTGCTCGCCAAAGATAATCTCATTGGCCGAATGCTCTGTGAGGGAAACTCGAACCGTATCACCAATACCATCCATTAGTAGTGCTCCAATTCCAGCCAGGCTCTTGACACGAGCCATCAGGCCATTACCTGCTTCCGTAACACCTAAGTGTAGTGGGATTTGATTGGTTTCAGGTTGGGATGCCACCAGTAGCCGGTAGGCTTTCTGTACGACCACCGGATTGGATGATTTTAAGGAAATCACCATTTGATCAAAACCCATTTCCTCAAAAACACCGACTGTCTCCAGGGCTGATTGAACCATACCCAGGGGAGAATCACCGT
Organism: SAR324 cluster bacterium; assembly: GCA_002401295.1. GTDB lineage: Bacteria > SAR324 > SAR324 > XYD2-FULL-50-16 > XYD2-FULL-50-16. The sequence continues at coordinate 2,485 of NVSR01000004.1, forward strand.
AGCGTTCAATGATTCTGCTGGAAAGAGAACCGTGGTTGACGCCAATTCTTAAAGCTCTATCGTATTGCTGCAGCTTTTTTGCGAGAGGAATCAGGGCTTCCCTGAGCTTTTGATAGCCTTCCTCGAACTCTTGCTCTTGATTACTACGTTTTGAATTTTTAGGTGCATCCGAGTAATTTCCCGGATTGATACGAATTTTATCAAAAAATTCGCAGGCATCCAAAGCTAACTCAGGAGAAAAATGAATGTCCGCAACCAAAGGAATGTCCAGTCCTTCTTCCCGCATCAATCGCCTGATTTCAGGGATGGCATTCAGGTCTTTTCTGGAAGGAATAGTAATGCGAATTAAGGGACAATGGACTTCGTGCAAACGCTTGATCTCATTAAGACAAGCCATCACATCAGTCGTAGCGGAAGAAAGCATGGATTGGAGTAGAACCGGTGCGTCTCCCCCAATTTTTAACGAGCCAATGCGGACCGTGCGCGTTGCTTGTCGTCGGTATTGGAACGGGTAGTCCAGCTGAGTCATAAATGTTTTGGAGATAATGTAAGGAGGGGCCTGCCGTTGGAGCGGCAGGCGATCTTAGGACTTACTCTGCGTATAAATCATCGTCAGTCGAGACATCATCATCTTCCAACTTATCGTAGATGTTAGTTTCGATCAGTCCGATATTGAGTTCCACCTGAGCGATGGCGGTGGGCTTTCTACCATCCATTCGTCTGAGCGTGCTGGTTTTGCCTTCGTAGAGGTCTTTGGCTCGATTAACCAAGGTATGAATTTTATCAAACTGGCTAACTTTTACCACTCCTTCCCTGGTGTATTCTTCGACTAAATCAAGGTAGTTCATTAATTTTCCTATAGAAAATTGTGTTTCTAAAACAGCTCCAGCAGTCGCTTGGCTCGATCTTGGTAGAGACTGGTGGGGTAGTCTTTCATCAAGGTTTCCAACATTTGTCGGGCTTGATCTTTGTTTTCCAAACTCAAATAGGTTTCAGCCAGTTCCATCAGAATAATATCCGTCATCACCACTGACTTAGCCGCTTGCAGTATTTCAATTGCCTGCTGCCCCTTATCTTGATCTCGCAAGATATTGGCTAAATAAACACTACCGAGGACATAAAATCCAGAGTCCTTCTCCAGAAGGGATAACACGCTTCTCAAATCTCCCTCTGCCTCTTTTAACTTCTGATTGTTAAAATAGAGACTGCCTCGGTGGAAGAGAGCGATACTGGCTTGGCTGGTTCCCTGATGCTCTAGAATGAATTGACTGAGCGGGGGAATTGCAGTCTCCAGTTTCTGCGTATTGGAGAGCTGAGAATCATTGAGAGTTGTTTCAATCTGAAACAAAGCCTGATTCCTCAAGTCCTGTTTATATTCAATGAACTGGGTGATCCCGTATGCAGCTAGAAGAATTGCCACTACGACAATAGCCAAACCTGTAAACAGCTTTTTTCGCTTGTATATATAATCTGCGGCATGGAAGAACAAGTCATCCATAACCGGGGCTTGAGGTACCTCTTCTGTGATCACTTCAGGAGTTGTTGCCATAGGTCGATACTAATTTAAATGAGTAGAGAATGACTCACTAGACTACATTCAAAAGGAAAGGAGTCAGTTTTCCTGAATCTGAATAAATTCTTGGATTACACTTTGAATCTGCTTAAGATTGATCGGTTTGTTGACAAAGCCGTTCATTCCGACCTCTTGGCATCGTTGTTTTTCTTCTTCACTAGTACCGGCACTCATCGCGATAATGGGGATAGAAGCAAGACCAGTCTGTTGCTCGAACTCCCGAATCTTGTAGGTGGATTCGTAACCATCCATCGTCGGCATGCGTAAATCCATAAAGATCATATCAAAGGTCTCACCCTCACCTTTATTCTTAAGGGATTCTACGTACTGGTCAAGAGCACTTTTACCATCTCTGGCACTAGAAATGATATACCCCTTCTGTTTGAGTACAGTGGAGGCTAATTTGATATTCAAGTAGTTGTCGTCAACCAATAAAAAGCGGATATCAATACTTTTTTTTACCACTTTAATGGAATGTTCTGCTTCCTCAATCTTTTCCTCGGAAGGCTGAATACTGCCAGCGTTGAGAGGAAAAATAAGTCGGAAACAAGTACCTTTGCCTACTTCGCTCGTTACGTCAACCGTTCCTTCATGCCGCTCAATCAATTCTTTAGTGATGGATAGGCCTAATCCCGTTCCCTTTTCACCAGCCGTTCCTGGCCTGGAGGTTTTAGAAAATTTCTCAAAGAGCAAGGGGATCTTTTCCGTTGGAATTCCGATTCCATTATCAATGAAGGAAATGGCTACTTTGTCAGTGCCCATGGGTTCGACGATCTGTTTGACCCAACCTCCCCTGGGAGTAAACTTGATTGCATTAGAGAGAATATTATTGAAAACACGAATTAAAGAGCTTTGGTGACCCTTGATAAAAATGGGTTGCTTGCACTTATTATAGGTTTCCAGGCTAATATCCTTGGGGGAAGCCATATGCCTGACGGTATTGGTTGAAGAGTTGAGCACCGCTTCTATAGAAATATCTTCAAGCTCGATTTCTTCGTTTTCTGATTGGACTCGACCCAGATCAAGAATGTCATTGATCAGATTCAAGAGAAAGTTACCGGAATCCTTGACATGAGTCAGGTACTCTTTATGTTCCCCGCGAATATCATCTTCTTGTAAGAGCAGGTCTGTGAAACCAAGAATACCATTCAGAGGTGCTCGTAGATCGTGAGAGGTCACTGCGAGAAAATCATTCTGCAACTTACTCAGGCGTTTGAGATCCTGGACTTGACGGGTTAACTTGCGATTGAGCAACCGAGCTTCTAAATGTACACGAATTCGAGACATCAATTCTTCTTTGGCGAAGGGCTTGATGACATAATCCGAAGCACCTGCCTTAAAAAGCTCTAGAATGGAACTGCGCTCCGACATGGCACTGAGGAAAATGATGGGTAGGGTTTTATTACCCATTTCCAAACGAACTTTTCGACAAAGTTCATCACCATTCATTCCGGGCATCATATAGTCAGTGATCAGTAGATCAATGTCCGCTTCCCTGGATTTGATAACATCAAAAGCTTCAGCACCGGAAGCCGTCAAAATCGTATTGATTCCTTCCGATTTCAGAATACTATTTAACAACTGCCTGGCCATTTGATTGTCTTCCGCAATGACGGCAGTTAAGCCTTTCAAACTATTCTTAGGTTTAACCAGTTCATTGACAGCGGTTAGCACCTCACCTTGTAGAAAAGGTTTGGTGATAAAATCTGAGGCACCTGATTCAAATCCTTCGGATCGCCCCTCCAGAGTATCATTCGCGGTGATAAAAATAATGGGAACCTTATGACTGATTTCTGTGGAGAGAGGTTTGATTTCAGAACGAATCTTGTAGACTGCCTCATAGCCATTCATGCGAGGCATGTCTACATCCATAGTGATCAGATGAGGTTGTACGTTTTCAATGATTTCAAGACATTCAACGCCATCCCCAGCTTCAAAAACTTCGTAACCGCCCTTCTCCAATTCTCTGCGGATTATTTTGCGCATCATAGCGCTGTCATCTACAACTAAGATTCTCATTCCATCATTTTGTTAAATGTTCCCTGATTTCTATTTCTCGGGGGCAGGCCCCGAGGGCTATAAGGGCTGAACTATTCGGTATCGATGCGAATTAAGTTAGTAGGCTCTGCAACAAATTGCAAGCTGTCAATTTTCGCTAAAGCTTTGAGAATATTCTTTTCTATCGCTTTATGAGTAAAAATAACTACGTGAATAGGATCCTTCGGGCTATGAGCTTCCCCTTTTTGCAACATGGATCGAATTCCAATATCATTTTCACCGAGTAGTGTTGTGATCTTGGACATGACTCCGACCTCATCTAAAACGGAAAACCTCAGGTAATACTCTGTGGTCACTTCGCTCATGGGCAGTATTTTTTTCTTTGACAGTTGATCCCGCATTGAAGCCAAAGGAGGTACTAACTGTCCCGCTTCCTGAAGCAAGTTGCGACTGATCTCAATTACATCTCCCATGACCGCGGAAGCTGTAGGATAAGCACCGGCACCAGCGCCGTAACTCAGTGTGGGTCCCATGAAGTTGCCTTTGATGGCTACCGCATTGAAGGCACCTCGCACAGAAGCGAGCATGTTAGAGGTTTTGACTAATGTAGGGTGAACACGTCCTTCAAAGCCTTTGTCTGTATTTACCGCTTTACCCAAAAGTTTGATGGTGTAACCAAACTGTTCTGCAATTTCAATATCTAGGGGCGTTATTTTGGTAATACCCTCTACATAGAGTTCTTTTAAGTCGAAGAGTCCATTGAAGGCCAGATCCATCAGGATGATCAGTTTGTGAGCCGTATCTGTGCCTTCGATGTCAAAGGCCGGATCGGCTTCAGCATAACCCTTATCCTGGGCTGCTTTCAGAGCTACTTGGAAATCGGCCTTATCTTCAATCATGGAAGTCAGGATATAGTTAGCTGTTCCATTGATGATGCCGGAAATTTCCTCGATCTTTTCTCCGCTATAGCTGGACTTGATCTCTCGGATGACCGGGATACAACCAGCTACACTGGCTTCAAAGCCAAAGAGCCCTTTGGACTGGTAAGCCATGTTAAAGATTTCTTCCGTACACTCAGCCAAGAGCGCTTTGTTGGCTGTCACAACGGATTTTCCTTTTTGTAAAGCTTCCAGCACGATGGATTTTGCATCAGTGACCCCACCGATCAGTTCGAGAACAATATCGATTTCAGGATCATCTAGAATGTCTTTGGGGTCGCTGGAAATCTGGATATCAGAGAGGTCAATCCCCCGATCCTTGGTAGGATTGGCAGTGACGGCCTTCGTGATTTGGAGCTCTTTTCCCAAGCGTTGGCTGATCAAAGCCCCGTTTTTTCTGAGCTGTTCGACGACGCCTTTGCCGACGGTACCCAATCCAAAAATACCTAACTTAATTGACTCTTTCAATGTGAACCTTTGCAGAAAATCTGTTATGATGGAGGCGGCTTATTACCTGATTTTAATCAATTATGTAATTTAAAATTCAGCATTTAGATGGCTTACAAGATCCTTCTGGAGATTCGTTTGATCGATCTTATCCTGGTCTTCAGGAGAGAGATAAAAGTAATCGATGATTTGCTCTCCAATCGTCGTAATCGTGATTTGTTGTGGGATGATTTTTAAATGCTCAAATGTTTTGACGATCTTAAAATAACAGAAGGGTTCGTCATACAATGAAAGCTTGATCGCCACAAAATCCCTCTGGACTCTGGAAAACTGATCTGGTTCCAACTCTTCAATCAAATATCCCTTTTCAGTTTCCTGGTAGGTAGTTAACTGAATATTCGTTTCATCTTTTACTTGATTTTGGGAAAAAGTTAAAGGGGGAAGCACTAAATTCGAAACCAAACTTTCTAGTTCCAGGCTGGTGGGGTGTTTTACCTCCCGGCCATGAGAAACTTGGAAAAACCCCACAACTCCTTCTCGCTGGTTGTTATAACATACTTTGTTAATCTTCCCATTCTCAATGTTCATACCCAGCTGGCCTAAACTATAGGCTATCTTAGCGTGGATCTGAGGGTTTTCCAGGCAATAAAAAAGGACAGTATCATACTCATCTCGATTACCGGCGATATAGGAGAAACAAATATTTTTATTCCTGTAATCTTGGAAATGTAACAGTTGAGCCCCTAAAACCTCGGAGGGAGAACTTAGTAGTAGGCGATTAGGGATGGTGGTAAAAAACCAATTCCAATTGGTACAAAAAGGGAGCACTAAGGTTGAAATATTCTCTTTTGATACAATTCGATGAATAATTTGTTTGAAGCGAAGGCGGTAGTTGTCCAAAGTCTTGGCATCCAGCTCCGCTAATTTCAGGAAATGGAGAAACTTATCCAGTTCTTTCCGCTGTCCTTCAATCTGATCTGCCTCAGTTGGGGCTATCTTGCTCAAAGGCTCCAGTAAGGTTTTATCCAGATCTTTATTGCAGCATTGTTGTAATAGTAATTCAACTAGGACCTCAACCCTGGTTTCCTCAATTTTATTATCCAGATAATCATTCACTACCTTGGTAATAGATCCCCTCAAGTGGTCACTTTTGAAGGCCTCTAAAATACTGAGTGTCTTTTCGAAAAAATGTTCCAAAGAGCCGGTTTTACGGGACATTGTAGAATTTACACTTTTGAAATCACATAGGTTGATCAGATAAAGCAAGATGACTTTTCTGGGAGAGCGCTGAGCTAACTCAAAAAACTTGAGGATTCCCACATCGAGAAAGGTGGATAGGTGGCTAAAACGGACTACTGATTGGTGATGCCTGATCAATAGCCTGATTAGCTCCAAGGATTCCGCTCCTTTGTCCCATCCTAGTTGCAGTAACATCTTGGTAGCTAATACCGGGCCGAATTGCTCGTGATTCTTGTAGGGGTTGATTTTTCCAATATCGTGAAAGAAAGTGGACCATTTCAGTGCGAACATATCTTCATCACTGATAAATCTCCAGAGTTCCGGTTCTTTCTTACGGAAATTAACCGCTTCTTTTTCGACTGCCTGCAATGCTTTGAGTGAGTGGATGCACAAGGGATATTCATGGATTTCCACATTGCGCAGTAAATAACGCATTTGATTGACTTCCGGCAAGAAGACTCCCAGTAAGGTTTTGATTTCACCCTGGTTGGAAAGGGGAGATGAGATCTCCATCATCTGGGAAATGGCAGCGGAGGTAAACTTTGCTTGGAACAATCGGAAAATGAAGTCTTTGAGGGCTGATGTTTGTGCTGAGAAATCCTGATCGTATAACTGAGGGATCAAAGCGGAAAAGCGATCTTTGACCTGATCACTCAATTGAGTTCCCTTTTGTGCAATATGTAAAAAGAGAGCGGAAAGGTGTTTGAGCTTTAAAAAAAATGGATGTTTGCCATCATCATCAAGCAGGTATTGATTCTGTTCCGGTTGGCTGTGCCTGGCTTGCAAGTTCCAAATGGAATTTGCAACGGGATTGACCGCTTCAAATTGATTGATTTGATTGCTGCCTAGGTGGGTGATGATCACAAAATCAGAGAGTTGCTGCTTGACTGTGTGGTCCAATAATTGTTTGACAATCCTATTCGCAATGGAGGCGACAGCATGAATCGAATGCAATCGTGAACGGTCCATAAAATCCACCGTCGTGAAGCGATCCATGAGCTTCAAATAAGCCATGCAGGAACGATCATCCAAACAGTCCGCCTTCAGAGGGATTTGGCCGGTCAAATTCTCAGCACCAATCTGGGATAGTTGCTGCGTAAAACAATCATAAAGGCCCAGGAAATTTCTCAGATCATTATAGAAAGCCAAAGCGTAACAAAGGTGATCGAATTTGCTTTTTGAAATGACCTTTTCTGCTTTCAAGTATTTGAGGATATATAATGAATTACCACTGGGCAGGCGGTAAAGGACCAGAGCCATCCAGAGGGCAAATTGGAGGTGGCGCAAGCCTCCATAACCGGATTTAATATGAAAAATTTCATTATTTTTTTCCGGTTCGATCTGCTCCATTTGCACTTGAAAGTAACGGATCAGTTTTTCAGGTGTACAAACTTCAAAAAGCTCTTGCTTTAAATTAGCCAATATCTTGGTAGCTCCATGGATGGCCCTGCCTTCCAGAATGGAAGGAATCGTGTGCATCATCTCTGATGCTGCAAACCTGGATAAATCTTCCCCTAGTTCAAAATATTGAGAGGCGATATCCAAGGGGATATCCTGGAATAGCTCCTCCATACGTTTGATGATTTCCTGAGCGAGCAAAATCTCGATCTTGGACGCTTTTTTGATATCCAGGCAATATCCAATATCAAAATCAGAAGAAAAACTGAGTTCAGCACGACCGTATCCACCACGAGCAAAAATCAGAAAAATCTTATGTAGGTTGTTTTCAGTCAATTCCGTTTCCGGAATGAGGGGAAGTACTTCTTGTAGGGTATTAAACTCCTTATGTGATTGATGAACCTTCTGCAGAGCGTCTTGTAGACTCTGCTTATAATAGGAGTATTCTGCTGGGTCTCTTGTACCTTCTTCATTCTCCAAGGAATGTAGATATCCCTTCAGCTCCTCAATCCTGTTTTCCATTTGTGTAATATTGGAAGCGAGAAAGGATACTTTCTGTTGGCTGATCTCTACAAAGTCTTGAAGGATCAGGCTCAGCTCCAGGGTAGCGTAATCCCAAGTAAAACGAATCCAGGCATCAATCCAGGCTGTATGTTTTTTCAGTACCTTCCATGAATCATAGCTGCTCACAATGGATGTTGCCGTAGCCCTGCGAAAATCCTGATATTGTTGCTCAAAGAAATCTTTATACCTTAACTTGCGAGTGCTTAGTTCCTGGCTGTGAGGCCCTACTTTTGAAGGCTGCTTCAGGAGAAGGCTATTGGCATTAATTGCGCTGTAATACTTCTGGGTTAAGTCTCGTAAATTTAGTGGCTGCTTCATAGAAGAATTTTAGGAGAATCGTTAGTGGGTATAAGGCGGAACTTAGTATGCCAGGCACTCAATTATTATTATTTAGTCGGGTGAAAAGCTGATTTAGTCGGATGAGAAGAGTTTKCGAACYCATCACTTAGGAGATAAARATTGATGGACACGCAAGTTTTGTCCATCTTGCGGRTCAACCTGACAAGCCMAGTGTGACTGATAGWCTGAGGRCTTGCTTGCTAGTGATAAAATTATATAGAAGGCAACCCGAATGGGGAATSACAAGCTTTRTCARGAAGAAGACTTAAGRYTAACTTCTTGAAAATAAAAGTAAAGTAAAAAAAATATTTATCAAAAAAGGGTTCTATCTGTTACTTTAATTTAAAAAAAACTTGAGATACCTGATCCTATAACCAGTCAATCCAATTAAATATGTATTATTTTGATAATGCTGCAACTACACGTCCTTTACCTGAGGTGGTAGAGGTGGTGAACCAATGCTTGGTCACAGATTTTGGAAATCCTTCCAGTGTATATCCCGCAGGGATTGTGGCGGATAAACATGTTGCAAAAACGAGAAAGTTATTATCTGAAATTTTTCGTGTGCCTCTGCAAGGGATTATTTTTTGTGGGAGTGGAACAGAAAGTGATAATCTTGCCATTAAAAGCTGCTTTGATAAAAAAGGAGGTTTCACTGGAAATTTGGTTACCACCCGATTGGAGCATGCAGCAGTAACTAAAACAGCAGCATGGTTAGAAGAACGAGGTGTAGAACTTCGTTTCGTACCGGTGGATTCTAAGACCGGGCTGGTGGATTTAGAAAAATTAGAAGAGCTGGTTGATGAAGAAACAAAATTGCTTTCTATTCACCATGTCAATAGTGAAACAGGGGTCATTCAGGATCTAGCCGCAATCGCTAAGGTGGCCAAAGCTAAAAATCCAAACCTATGGTTTCATTCGGATGGCGTTCAAGCATTTACTAAAATTTCAATTAATTTGAAATCATGTGGTATTGATCTCTATTCCATCAGTGGGCATAAATTTCATGGTATCAAAGGAGTAGGGGCTCTGATATTAACACGAAGTCTTCCTTTACAATGCTTGATTCATGGTGGGGGACAGGAGTTTGGATTGCGTTCCGGTACTGAAAATGTGGCGGCAATTGCGGCGATGGGTATTGCGACTGAAATTGCTTACCGGAACTTGGAGGAAAAATGGAAACAAGTAGACGCATTTTCCCATTGGTTTGAGGGGAAAGTGAGGCAGCGCTTACCTTTTTTAAAACTTTTTTCCCCTACGCATAAAGTTCCTCATATTATTAGCCTTGCTGCTGAGAAAATTCCAGGAGAGGTTATGCTGCATCACTTGGCGGCTGCAGGGATTTTAGTCAGTACGGGCAGTGCTTGTAATGCRAATTCTAARCGTTTGTCTGAAACATTAAAGGCYATGAATTTTTCCCATCAAAGGATTAAGGGAACCATTCGTCTTTCCTTAGCTGCTTTAGARCTACCTCAAGAAAAAGAGRTATTTTGGGAAAAATTTGAAGCCATCATGGAAGAGATGAGYGAGCTAATCTAATCMCCTAAAGGGAAGTTCACTCAACAGGATGTTGGGATTCCGGCTGGCTGTTTCGACTATTATTTGAAAATTTTTGGCTAGTTTCGCTATTGTCTCAGGAGTAAAAAGATCCTCCCGATATTGCAGCCAACAGGATAAAGCTTTCCCTTCCGGCAATTTCTCCCATTGCCAAGTGATTAAATTAATCGGCATCCGCATTGTTCTCTCTTTAAGTACTGGCTTCACAGTAAGCTCTTTAAAGTCAGTCTTTTCAGGTAAAGCCGGTGTATCAGCCATATAATTGAAAATCACTTGCCAAGGATTTTTGTTTTTGAAGCCTTGAGTCATATCCAGGTGCTGGGTCCAGTACTCGAATGGTAAGTCCTGATTCTGGACTGCTTCCAGAACGACCTCTTTAGTTCGCTTCAGCAGCTCAATGAAGGATATCTGTCCTGATAATTCGAAGGGTAAGAGCATAATGCTGGCGAAGCTTCCAATCAAGGGAGCTAACTCATTGCGGTTACGATTGGATACAGGAGCTCCAATGTTAATTCGCTCACAGCCGGTCCAACGGTATAACAGGATAGCATAAAAGGGCAAAATCAACATAAACATGGAGATCTTTTCATTGTGCCTGATTTTTTCTAAGCGTTTAATGACGTCAGGTGACAGGGTAAAGTGGGTGCGGGCAGCATTGAAGGCTGGACTTCCCGATGGGGGGTAGTCAAAAGGAAAAGAGATTGGCTTGGTATTGCCGGATAGAAGAGTTTGCCAATACCTTGCCTTGGAGTTGAAGGATTCTTGTGAGATGCTTTCTCGCTGCTGCCTGGTAAAATCGATGTATTGACTGGCCAGCATTGGCAGTGATGAGGGAACCTTTACCTGGTAAGAGCGATAGAGTTCGAACAGTTCACTTGCTAGTATTTTAAAAGACCAGACATCAGAAATTACATGATGTAAGCCTATTGATAAAATATTGGAATCTGATTTTAAGCGGAACAACTTCATCCAAAATAAAGGCCCTTTTTCCAGGTCAAAGGGGATATTTTTAGCTTTGATCACCAGATTTTTTGTTTCGATGAATTGCTCTTCTTGTGGACCTGCTGCGATCTCTATGACAGGGATTTCGATGGTGAAGCTTTGATTAATTACTTGTACCATCTCACCTTCTTGCCTTTTGAAAGTGGTGCGCAAACTCTCGTGTCGCTGAATGACTTTATTCAGGCTTAATTCCAATAGCCTTTTATCTAAGATTCCTTGGAAATGTAGTGAGAAAGTAAGATTAAAAAAAGAATCATTCGCTTCTAGCTGGCGGTGTTGCCAATATTTTTCTTGTATGAACGAAAGAGGCCCTTTGTTCTTCATAAATAATGTGGAAGTAATTTCCTTATTAAACCGTTTTGATTCGACTAAAGGAGGTGTTTTTGGGGCTCTAAATTCTTTAAGTATAAATGCTACCAGTGTTACGATGGAGGGGTAATCAAACATAATGCTGAGAGGAAGTTGATAGTCCAACGCCCTGCTAAGCCTCGTATTTAGCTCGCCCGCAAATAGAGAATTCATCCCCAGGTCGAAAAGGTTTGTATGCTCATCCAGATGGGCTAGGTTTTCAGAACCCATGATGAGACGAAGTTGTGCGCAAACAAAGGCTGATAGTTGCTCGTATTGTTCTTCTGGTTGCAGAATATTGAAGTTCTTATCTAATTTTATTTGTTCCAAGGCTCTTTGGCTGAGCTGATCCTTTGGAGTTGCTTCAATGTTTTCATCTTGGTATTTTTGTCGGTTGGCAGCTCGGCCTATTTTTCCACTAGTAGTCTTTATTATCCATCCTCGTTTGACAAAGTAAACATCAGTTAAAACAATGCCAAAAAAATGCAAAATCTCCTGTTTGATAGTTTGAGCCAGTTTCTCTTTTTTTATATCCTTCTGGATTCTCCTCAGCTCACACACTAGAATGGGAAGTTCTGTCCCTAATTTTTCATTTTTTATTCCGAAAGCAACGATCTCTCCCGCATTTTCCCCCAAAATTTCTAGGGCTTTGACTTCGATATGATCAGGATAGATATTTTGGCCACCTACAATGATCAGATCTTTTTTGCGATCACAAACGTAAAGTTGTCCTTTGACGGTGTATCCAATATCGCCAGTATAGTACCACCCCTTGCGGATAGCCTGCCGGGTTTCTTTCGGTTTATTATAGTATCCGGAAAACAGGGTTGGGCATTGCACGATGATTTCACCGAGCTCTCGGTCACCCAAATGAGCGCCTTCATCATTAACAATGGCAATGATTGTATCAAATTTGGGATAGCCACAGCTGACAATTGATTTGCTTCCTTTACTTTCAGGTGAGACGGGAACCGCCTTACCTCTGATTTGTAGCTCGGAAAGGGAGATCCAATCAATCTCTGGAAATTCATTCATCGGTGTCTGGCTGACCTCTAAAACCACTTCTGCCATACCATATCCTACACTTATCGCCTTAGATGATAGGCCATAAGGTTTAAAATACTCCACAAACTCATGAAGGCAATCCGATTGGACCGGCTCTGATCCACTAAACACGGAATGGAGACTGCTTAAATCCAGGCCTTTGAGTTCAGCGGGGCGTGTACATCGGATTGAATGCCTGAAAGCAAAATTTGGCATCGCAGTTAGAGTAGCTTGATAATCATGAATCGCCTGGAATAAAATACGTGGCCGCCGGACCCAATAGAAAGGAGAAATAAAAATAGACTGCGCCCCCAAAAGCAAAGGGATGAGGAGTTGTGTCACTAGCCCCATATCATGATTAAGTGGTAACCAACCAACATTCACGCCTTTTTTGCAAAAGTTCAGGTTCTTGGCCAATGACCTGCTGTGACTGTTCACTGCGTGGTGAGAGAGCATGGTGCCCTTTGACAAACCTGTGGTTCCACTACTGAACTGAATGTAGGCAATATCTGTGGGACTGGGGGGCAGATACTTCTCTGATGCAGACTTCTTGATCGATGCATCTTGAAGGTCAATGATCTGACAATCAGTATCTTTTAATAGTTGGCTTAATTCATTTTTGAATTCAGGTTCTGTAATGATTGCCCTAGGATCAACATCAACTACTAAATCTTTGACCCTCCCCTCATAGGCTCCATGGCTGGAATTGGAAGAAAAATATGGAAAGATTGAAGGGATGGCACCCAAGTGAATCGCCCCTAAAAAAGCGGAAACCATTTCATAAGAATGGTCAAAAATAAGGATGACCAAATCACCGGGACAGATGCCAGCAGATCGTAACCTATGAGAGTAATTTGAGGTATCCTCTTCTAATTGGCTGTAGGTAATGATCTCTGCTTTTTTGTCTGGATAGAGGAAAATAAGTGCTTGTTTCTGAGGAACTTCTATAGCATGAATACTTAGAGATTCAATGATTCCTGGACCTTCAAATTTGCTCATATCTTATTTAGGGAGGATGTTTTTTTAATAATTTCTATTGAAAATTTGTATCATTATTATATTTCATTTCTCTTGATCTCGTGCTTTTGTGTGGACTATACCTGTTGAGTTTCTTATTTGCTTAAGCCACCTGAATTTGATTCTTATCTGTGGCTAAACAAATTAATTGATAGTTTAAGAGTTGTTTTTTTGTCACTAAGAAATAAGGATTAATACACTAAAAAAAACAGCTATTTCAGTTTTATATGTTAATTACAGGAGAAAAAATTCATTGGCAATCTATAATTGTGTTGTCCTGGCAGCGCAGATTATCTCAAATAGAATCAGGAGAAGAGAAGGGTAGGTAATGAAACTATTACTGATATGGGTGGACTTTATGATTCAAACTATATGATTGGGTATTAAATGAGGGAGGACTTGAAGAGGGGGCAGGAGGGCAAAAAAAAAGCTGACCGAAGCCAGCTTTTTTTTATTCAGGAAGGATGATTACATCATGCCGGGCATTCCACCGCCCATGCCACCCATTCCGCCCATTCCACCCATGGCAGCACCAGCACCAGCATCTGCGCTGTCGCTTGGCATTTCACTGATGGAGGCTTCAGTAGTGACCAACAAACCGGAAATAGAAGCAGCATTCTGCAATGCGTTTCGAGTTACCTTAGTTGGATCAATGATACCACTGGCGACCATGTCAACATACTCTTCGGTACGAGCATCGAAGCCCATGTTGCCTTCTAATGATCTAACTTCGTTAACGATTACAGCGCCTTCTAGTCCAGCGTTGCCAACGATCTGTCGGATAGGCTCTTCCAGAGCTTTAACGATGATTTGACCACCAATCTTTTGATCGCCTTCCAGCTTGTCAACAGCTGCAATCACAGTAGCTTGAACTCGAAGTAGAGCTACTCCACCACCAGGAACGATTCCTTCTTCCACAGCAGCGCGAGTCGCGTGTAGAGCGTCTTCAACACGAGCTTTCTTCTCTTTCATCTCAACTTCAGTGGCCGCGCCAACGTTGATGATGGCTACACCACCAACCAATTTAGCCAGACGTTCTTGCAGCTTCTCAGCATCGTAATCAGAAGTTGTTTCTTCAACTTGAGAACGGATTTGAGAAACTCGTGCCTTGATAGCATCTGTAGTTCCAGCACCGTCAACGATGACAGTGTTGTCCTTGTCGATTGTAATTGTCTTAGCAGTTCCCAATTGAGCGATTGTCAGGTCTTCTACTTTCATTCCACGATCTTCGGAAACAACTTCACCACCAGTCAGGATAGCGATATCTTCCAACATGGCTTTTCTGCGGTCGCCAAAGCCTGGAGCTTTAACAGCACAGCATTGAAGAGTTCCACGCAGTCGGTTGACAACCAGAGTAGCCAGAGCTTCTCCGTCAACGTCTTCAGCAATGATCAAGAAAGGTCGTCCTTCTTTAGCGATTTGCTCAAGAATAGGTAGGATGTCTTTCATGTTGCTGATTTTTTTCTCAACTAGGATGATGTATGGGTTTTCCAATACAGCTTCCATGCGGTCAGAATCAGTCACCATGTAAGGAGACAAATAACCACGATCAAATTGCATTCCTTCCACAACATCCAATGTTGTATCCAGTCCTTTGGCTTCTTCAACAGTGATCACACCGTCTTTTCCTACTTTGTCCATTGCGTCAGCAATGATGTTTCCGATTGTCTCATCGTTGTTGGCGGAAATAGTTCCTACCTGAGCAATCTCTTTGTTTTCGGAAACGGCTTTGGAAGAAGCAGCTAAAGCTTCAACGGCAACGATAACAGCAGCGTCAATTCCGCGCTTCAGATCCATTGGATTGGCACCAGCAGCTACATTCTTGACACCTTCACGGAAGATGGCTTGAGCTAGTACTGTGGCAGTTGTTGTTCCGTCACCGGCAACATCAGAAGTCTTGCTGGCTACTTCACGGACCATTTGAGCGCCCATGTTTTCAACTTTACCTTCCAGTTCAATTTCCTTAGCTACAGTAACACCATCTTTAGTGATCAGTGGAGCACCGAAAGATTTGTCAATCAATACGTTTCGACCTTTTGGACCTAAAGTTACCTTGACTACATCAGCAAGCTTATTGATGCCTTGCAGCATTTCCTTACGGTTTTCTTCACCAAAAATAATTTGTTTTGCCATGATTTTTCTTTACTTCAAAGTTGAGGTTTCGCTTCTAAAAAAAGTGTTGGTTGCACTGTGTCCAATGTGGAGGATTAACCAGTGATGATACCCAAAATATCATCTTCCTTCATCATGATGTAATCTTCACCTTCGACCTTGATTTCTGTACCTGCGTATTTTCCAAATAGAATTTGATCGCCTGCTTTTACGTCTAATTGTGCGTAGGATCCATCTTCTTTCCTGATTCCAGGGCCGGCTGCAATGACAACACCTTCTTGAGGCTTTTCTTTGGCAGAGTCAGGAATGATGATTCCACTAGTGGTTGCCGTTTCTGCTGCTTTGCGTTCGACAATAACTCTATCGTGTAATGGCTTGATATTCATGACAAGTATCCCCTGAATTAGGTTTTAGGTTCTGTTGAAAATCTTGCTTCCCACTGCCGTGGCTTGATGGGCCAGAGGGCAAGCTGGCTGTTGTTTGATAGCACTCTCTAGCGTTGAGTGCTAAAGTAGGTTAAAATATAGCTTTCCTATTATGGAAGATCAAGAAGAAATTCACCTTAGCCTAATTTACTGAAAATGGGGAGTTTTTATTGGGGTATATGACTGGGCGTACTGGCAATGATGAAGGGGCCATTCGCAGGGAACGATCAAGTAGGTGCGAGGAGTTGTTCTTGAAGGAAAGCCCTACTCCCACGGGGATGTGTGGGGTAGGGGAGAGCTTTTTTATCCCTTTTCTTTTTCTTTTTCCTTTTCTTTTTCTTTGGTTTTATCTTCCAAAGCGACAGTTTCAGGCAGAGGAAGATTGTGATGTTCTCGGATTTGTTGGTCGATGTTATTTAACATTTCTAGATTTTCTGCTAGAAAAACTTTGGCGTTTTCTCGACCTTGTCCCAGTCGTTGCTCCCCAAAGGAATACCAACTTCCACTCTTTTTAATCAATCCAATGTCAGCAGCTAAATCAAGGATTGAGCCTACCTTGGAAATTCCTTCACCGAACATGATATCGAATTCAACCGTTTTAAAAGGAGGTGAAATCTTATTTTTAACGATTTTCACTCGGGTGCGACTTCCGGTTACTTGATCACCTTGCTTGATATCACTGACTTTCCTGATATTGGCACGGATGGAAGCATAGAATTTGAGAGCATTACCACCAGTGGTTACTTCCGGATTACCGTACATCACACCAATTTTCATCCGTAACTGATTGATGAAAATAATCATACAGTTGGATTTAGACAGTGTTCCCGTCAGTTTTCTCATAGCTTGGGACATCAGGCGAGCTTGTAAGCCTACATGGGAGTCTCCCATTTCTCCATTGATCTCCGCACGAGGGACAAGGGCTGCAACAGAATCCACCACGATAATATCGATACCACCGCTGCGAATCAGAATATCAGTAATCTCTAAAGCCTGCTCACCATAGTCAGGTTGAGAGATTAAGAGATCATCAATATTTACCCCAAGTTTGCGTGCATAAAGTACATCCAAAGCATGTTCCGCATCGATGAAAGCGGCGATGCCACCGGTTTTCTGTACTTCTGAGATCACATGTAAGGCTAAAGTAGTTTTTCCCGATGATTCAGGGCCGAAGATCTCAACGATTCGCCCCATAGGAAACCCACCGGCTCCTAATGCGACATCCAAACCAATGATGCCTGAGCTGACCACAGGAATATTCCTTGCTGCTTTATCACTCATGCGCATGATAGAACCTTTCCCAAATTGTCGGTCAATTTGAGAAAGAGCCGACTCGACGGCTTTGGACTTTTCTGCATCCCACATATGTATTTCCGTTTTGGTATGGTTGTTGTCGCAAAAGATGAAAGGGAGAGGGTCATCACTTCGACCATCTGCTTGTAGGGGAAACTTGATTTTCAACCTACAAGTCCTTCATGCTTGAATTTCCTGTAACAATTCTTGATCAATTTTATCTAACTGGCTAGAGGGGAAGAATTTCTTTCCCTCCATACCTTTGTTTATTCTCCCATTGCAGGAAAAAGTCAACGTATGTACTCTTTTTTTAAAAAAAGAGTGCTCCTGCACTGTAGAACAATGATCTAGCCCCCGTTCAGAAGGGAAAAAACTAGGAATCTACTAGAAAAAGGTAAAAAAACTCTTTATAAGAATTCGAATGCTAAAACAGTTTTTGGTATTCTACAATATTTATTACCCAAATTCTTTGACACACAGGAGAGTTCATTATGAAGAGAGCCTTTCTCTTTACCATGATTTTATTGATGACAGGATTCATCCCCGGAATGTTGTTTGCTTCGGAAGGAGCGTCTGGAGGCTTAGCTTACCCGCTGACTCTGGAGGCTTATCATGATTCCAACCTCACGGAGTTGGGGGCTATTCTCAAAAATAGAATTGAGCAAGAACCCTTGAACCTGATTGTTTCCCTGATTTTTCTGTTTGCAATTATACACACTTTTCTAGCGGGAAAATTTCTTGCCATCGCTCATGATTTTGCCAGGAAGCATGCGGCAAAAATGGAGGGCAAGGATCCCAATGTGGAAAAGTATAGCGGAGAGGCCATTGAAGAGGTGAGTTTTGGTGCTGAGCTGTTCCACTTCTTAGGAGAAATTGAGGTGGTTTTTGGGCTTTGGACCTTAGCCCTACTAGGGGCGATTTCCTACTTTCATGGCTGGGGGTCTGCCGTTGCCTATGTGAGGAGTGTGAATTTTACGGAGCCAATGTTTGTTGTAGTCATTATGGCTCTGGCAGCAACGCGCCCCGTCATGCAGTTAGCCGAACAGTGCATGAAAGCTCTGGCGTCTTTAGGTGGTGGTACTACGGCAGCTTGGTGGGTTGCTATCTTGACTTTGGGGCCACTACTTGGTTCGTTCATCACCGAACCCGCAGCGATGACTATTTGTGCCCTGCTATTGGGTAAACACTTTTACAGTAGAAAACCCTCACTGAAATTTGCTTATGCAACTCTAGGGTTATTGTTTGTGAATATTTCCGTAGGGGGGACCTTGTCTCACTTTGCGGCTCCTCCCGTGTTGATGGTGGCTGGAGCTTGGGGCTGGGATTTTGCTTTCATGGCGACTAATTTCGGTTGGAAAGCCGTTATAGGGATAATAATTGCCAACAGCCTCTATTTCATGATTTTCCGAGGTGAATTTTCCAAGTTGCAAGAGCCTATTTCAACGAATGCATCGGATCCCGTAGACTGGAATGAGCGGACTGAAAGTGTACCCGTCTGGATCACTGTTGCCCATTTGTTCTTCATGCTCTGGACAGTCATGAATGCTCATGATCCTGCTTTGTTTATCGGTGGTTTCTTGTTTTTCTTAGGCTTTCTCCAGGCTACGGCACATCACCAGAACCGCTTGGATTTAAAACCCGCCATGTTGGTTGGTTTCTTCTTAGCCGGATTAGTCACGCATGGTGGAGTACAGAGTTGGTGGATCGCTCCAATCCTGGGTAGCTTGGGAGAAGTTCCGTTAATGCTAGGCGCGACTACATTAACCGCTTTTAACGATAACGCAGCAATTACATACTTGAGTACTTTTGTCCCCACATTTACTGATAGTCTTAAGTACGCAGTCGTTGCCGGAGCAGTAACCGGAGGTGGTTTGACAGTGATTGCCAATGCACCGAATCCAGCGGGGCAGTCTATTCTACAAAAGTATTTCCCYGGAGGTGTWTCTCCGGTGAATTTGGCCCTGTCTGCATTGATACCAACGATTATCATGGGACTATGTTTTATGTTACTTCGYTAAGATCKTTATCGTAGCWGCAGGRAATYCTAGAAGCYTTTCCTGCYGTCTAAGRTCARGTCCAGRTGRGAGYCTGGRRACAGATTWAGKTGAATTATAAATRAGGGAAGTTTTTCCGAGTCCTTAARCTCAGGATGCTTCCCTTTTGTTGTTTGAATCATGATGGATTGAAGAGGAGCAATGATGAAACTATTTTCATACCTTATTCTGAGTCTGTTGGGACTGGCTATGATTGGCTGTACGCAGCCTAAGGTAGACCCCATGAGCCTGTCTATATTAGWAGSGGACCGAGTTGAAGTGGAMTTCCCTCCCAGTGATGAGGARTTGATGGTTCAACCCCGAYTRATGTTGCCTTTAATTGTCTATCAAGGAGCTACTGTAACGGCACCTCGCTTGGCAAAAGTAATGGCTTTTTTGCAAGACTCTTTTAGGAAACAGGGGAATTTCGATTTCATTGCGCAAGAAAAAATCCATGCGCTGCTGAAGAAAGAAAAAAACCGGCGTTTCCAAACCAATAATGTGGCTGATGCTATTGAGTTGGGACTTTCCCAGGACGCCACCTTTGTCGGTCAACTTGAGATTAAGCTGATCGAGAGCAAGTTGGTTAAAGGTGTTGATCGTTTCAAGGCTGTGATTAATTTGGGAGTATTGACAACGAATACTGGTCAGGTTGTTTTTAAACAGGACATCTATTTCAATAGTGCGAACCCCAAGGCATCACAAAAGAAGTTGAAGAAGATGGTTCAAGAAAACTTCCCCATGCGGGGCTATATCCTGGAGACAAGAGGGGGACATGAAGTCGCTCGCATTTCTTTAGGTCGTGGCCTTGGCTTAGCTATTGGGCGTGAGTTGTTGATTCGAAATCGGATTCAAAAAATAGATATGGTGGGAGGTCTCGTGCGCAAGAGGATTTCCTTTGACCCTGAGGCGGTTGCTCAGGTTCGTGTGATAAAAATCATGGAAGATGAAGCCTGGGTTTGGATAGAAGAGAAGGATCGGGCTCAAATTAAGTTAGGCCAAGTAGTTTTCACTCAACCGGAAAAAGGTATCTGGCATTAGCCAGAGGGATAAAAAAAATACCTGTAATTTTATTACAGTTTCTTTTAACCTTCCTTGTTAGTATTGAGGCCGCAGGATTCTTAGGCCTCTAGCCTGCAGGTTAAAGCTCTCCTTCCTTGTATTCATTTCCCTGATTCTTTTATACAAACGACCCCACCTTGAGAGAAGAATGTTTCGAATTTCTGATGAATTAATTAAAAAATACTCGGTTATTGGTCCTCGTTATACTTCCTATCCAACAGCACCCATGTGGTATGAGATTGAGCCCTCGAAACAGTTGGAGTGGTATTCTGAAATTCGAGCCAGTACCCGTCCTCTTTCTCTGTACATTCATATCCCTTTTTGCTGGGAACGTTGTGTTTATTGTGCATGTAATGTCTTTATTACCAAGCAACAGGGACGCTCAAAAAACTATGTGGAATATCTGCTAGGAGAACTGGATTCCCTGGCCAGCTTCCAACATAGTGAAAAAAAGATTCGTCAGTTACATTTTGGGGGAGGCACACCAAACTTCCTTTTGGATGAAGAATTCAAACAGATTCTGGAAAAGATACGTTCTCTTTTTACTTTTGAAGAGGATGCTGAGATTGCGATTGAAATGGATCCCAGTATGATGAGGCCTGGACAATTGAAAATGTTACGGGAATTGGGCTTCAATCGCTTGAGCATGGGTGTTCAGGATTTTAATGAGAAGGTGCAGAAAGCAGTAAAAAGGGAGCAAAGTGCAGCCTTGACTCTAGAGGTACTGCAGGAAGCGCGGGCTTTGGGTTACAAGGGAATTAACTTTGATTTGATTTATGGTTTACCTCATCAGACGCCTGAGAGCTTTCGGGAGACCTTGGACACGGTGATTGCTATGCGTCCTGATCGTTTGGCCGTTTACAATTTTGCTTATTTACCGGAGCAAATGCCTCACCAAAGGAAAATTGATCCGACTGCATTGCCCGGTGAAAAGGAAAAACTAGACTTTTTGTTTGCGGCAATTGAAAAATTTACGACCGCCGGTTATCGCTATATTGGCATGGACCACTTTGCGTTGGAAGACGACGAATTGAGTGTGGCCCAGAAAAACCATACTCTTTATCGAAACTTTATGGGGTATACTCCTAAGTCCGGAGTGGACCTGTTTGGTATCGGAGCTTCTTCGATTGGGGAATTCGGCCGCTTCTTCCTGCAAAATGAGAAAAAGGTAAATCTCTACCAAAAAAGGATTGAAGATGGAGGCTTATCTGGATCTAGAGGTATTGTTTTAACGAAAGATGATCAGATTCGTAAATGGACGATTATCCGCTTGATCTGTCACTTCTATCTATCCTTTGAGGAGTTCAAAGCTGAATTTGGAGAAGATTTCCGAGAGTACTTCCAAAGTGAGTTGGGAGAACTGGAGGCAATGCAAGCGGATGGCCTGCTGGAAGTTAAAGAGGATCACATTGAAATTCTGGATCCGGGAAAGATTTTAGTGCGCAATATCTGTATGGTTTTTGACGCTTATCTCAAACGTTCAAATGTACCGAAAGTAACTTACTCTAAAACAATTTAGTCCAATCAGAGTTCCTCTTGCACTCTTGATCGCAAGTAGAACTCTCACCTTGCTGCGCTGAACTGAAATGGCATTATACGAATACCGTGCTATTGAAAAAAATGGGAAAAATAGAAAAGGGAAAATTGATGCTGGTTCTTTGAAACAGGCTACATCGACCTTGCAATCGCAAGGTCTATATATCCTGTCGATCGGAGCTGCTAAGGGGCGATCGGCCTCTGCCCGTCAAAAAGAAAAAAAAAGCACAACTGCAGCAATCCCCTCAAAGGTAATTACGGGATTTACCCGTCAGTTTGCGATCCTGGTCTCTACAGGTATCCCCTATGATAAATCCTTGGAAATTCTCGTGGAAGAGGGAGAACATCCTGAATTTCAACATGTATTATCTGCTTTGAGGGCTCAGGTCCTGGAAGGCAGTTCTCTTGCCGGGGCTATGGCTTCACATCCGCGCTTATTTTCCAAAATGTATGTAGCCATGGTACGGGCTGGTGAAGCAGGGGGAACTCTGGCTAAAGTTTTAGAACAGATTGCCCGTGTGAGGGAAGAAGAAGAAGAGCTTAAAGCAAAGATTCAAAGCGCCATGATTTATCCTGTGATTATGGTATTTATGGGGCTTGGGATTGTGGTGTTTATGATCAGTTTTATTTTGCCGAAAATCGTTCCTATCTTCCAGCAATTTAATGTTCAGCTTCCCTTGCCGACACGAATTGTTATGTTCGCTAGTGATCTAATTGTACAGCATTGGTTGACGGTACTCATTCTGCTGGCAGGCAGCTTTCTAGCTGGCAGGCGCTTCTTTCTAACGAGAGCGGGGAGAAAATTATGGGATCAAAGTCTATTAAAAATACCTGTACTGGGGAAAGTAGTGCGAAAAATCACTGTTTTTCGTTTTACTCAAACCATGGGAACCATGCTGGAAAGTGGGGTTGAACTCAAGCAAGCACTGGAAATTGTCAAATATGCCTTGGGGAATCGTGTTTTTGAAGATACCTTTGATCAAGTGATCTTAGATATCACTAGAAAAGGTATGGATTTATCTCAAGCACTGCGTAAGAGTGAAATCTTCCCTGTTACGGTGATTCAGATGATTCGTGTGGGTGAGGAAAGTAGTCAATTGGAAAAGATGCTGAATCAGATTTCTATAATCTTGGAAAAAGAGGTCAAGCAGACAGTTGAAAAAGCTGTAGCCTTGCTAGAACCGGTCATGATTCTCTGGATGGCGGCCATGGTGGGCTTCATCGTTCTAGCCATCATGATGCCAATGTTTGAAATGAATCAGTTAATTTAAGTTGGCGGTTCTGAGTACTACTCCTGATCCTGATCACTGCTGGTATATCTTAAAAAGCTCCAGTTTTCCAAACGGTTGACAGGGCCAATAGCCATGCGGGTACCAGGATAATCGTTTATCCAACGGGTATAATGGTTTAACTTGCGGTTTAGCAGAATCACATTATTTGTTTCTTGATTTAAGGCGATTTTTAGGAAAATCTCCTTGCTTTGGCTGGTGGCTTCACGCAGTTTGTTCAGGGATTTGATGTAACTTTCAGGATCACTCTCTTCCATAGAGTTAAACTTCCTGTTTTTCAAAATGTAGAAGCCCACGTCTAAATCCTTTAGGTAGTGAAGCCCTGTGGAATACCATTTTTGAGAAATTTCCTCATCTAGTAACATTTCAGGTGTAACTTCCAAACCCAGGCTTAGGTCACTCCTTTGCTGGCGGACATGGCTGACCAACTCCCATAAGACTTGTTTGATCTCCTGGGTCCTCCATTTTGACAGAGCTTCAAAAGAGTCACCCGTGACGACTCCATAGTCCTGATTGTCGGTAGGGGGAATGGAGATCAACATCTGATTGAGATCAGTATCCCTTCCCGTATGGAACTTGAAGCGACTCCGGGCAATGGGGGAGAAACCTTCTCTGATGTCATAGGTAAAATCATCTTGGAAAATAATTCCATCAATCCTTGTTTGGACTAAATCATCCAATAAGCTTTGAAGATAGTGTTGAGTGCCGGGGTTGAGCAGGTCCAACTTTAGGTTAGGCACTGTCTGATTTTGAATGGGGTCCCAAGATTCATCCTGGAGGTATTCGGCTGCGTCACTCACTAAGGGATGGTTGCGTAAGGGAAAAGAAGCAAAAACCTTCAGATTATTATCATGGGCCATTAGGATGACTTTCTCTAGGAGATCGTCAACAGGAGCCCCTTTTTTTGATTGAAAAAAATAACCCTGCTTCCTTTGAGCTTGGGCAAAAAGGTACACGGATTTTCCCATGAATTGCAGGATAGGGATCTGAATACTAGCGATACCATTGCGATTGAGTTTCGTGAAATAGGCATTGAGTTCATCCCAGGATTTTGTTGCGGGATAGCTAATATCTACGAGTGTGCCCTCCAGAGAATCGACATTGAGGCCTTCAGTATAGAAAAATGACTTTCGAAATTCTTCCAAGAAAGATCTTCGTACCGTATTAGGGAAGGATTCCATGAAAAATGCATAAAGTCGAAGAAATTCAATCTGATCCCTGCGGACGTAGGCATCTTGGAGTAAGTTGAAAAGTTTCCCCTCCACAAAACTCGATGTATTCTGTGGACCCGTCAGGTCATCATCCTCAGCAAAATTTTGCTCGATGGAGTCAGACAGGTAGCCACTCGTGATGGGCAAGCTGTCATAAGTTGTTAGCACTCCACTGTTTCTACCTTCTTGAGTGGCTGGGGAAGCAGTGGAATGGAAAGTTTGCGTCTGAGGGGCTGCTAACTTTTTCTCCGTAATAGGGGTTCTCTCCTGAGTTAGCGTTTGAAATGCATCTGGCTCTTGAGCAGCGCTTCGGTTCAGTGTATATTCCGGATAGTTTTCGCTGTAATGCCGCCGTAACGAATCGGAGCGGTTACTGGCACAGCCAAGACTAAAAAGAAGCAACAGACAGAACCACAAGCCTTTGCATTGCTGCCTGGTAGAAATGATCGGTAAAGATTGTTGTAACTTGAGCAAGAACATAGGTCGTCAGTATATTCAGGAGTTAATAAGAGGGTACTTTGATCGGCTTTTTGGCTTCGATGAATTTCTGTAAGTGCAAGCGATTGAGTTCAGTTAACCCGACAAATTGCAGGTGAATGGACTGTGTATTCTCCTGCATGCTGAGGCGAACGATTTTTGCTTGCAGCTCTTTTTTGATGGCGGCTTCTTTCAGGAAAAAAACCACACTTGTGCCCACCTGAACCTTGGGGGGCAGTTCTTTGATGAAAATTCTTAATCCACCCAGGCTAATATCTTGTACTTGTCCCATGCAGGACACCCCGGCGTATCCTTTTTCATTTGTTTTACCCCCCGCTTTACTAACTATAAAAAAGAACTTACGCTGAAACTGCAAAACGTAGCGGTCATATTCCCTGGTTTGCAGCTTTTTAATCGATGTGCTGTGATTGGTGACTACCGCATGGACGGGAGTTTGAATTTGTGTCCGTAAAGTACAGGAAAAACGATATTCTCCGTCATTCTTGCGAAAAACACTAAAATTCAGCTGTTTGAACTTTAGAAGATTAACCGTTTTGCCTTTCACCGTTGGTGGCTTGACCCACAATTCTTCTTCCGTGGAGTTGAGGACTGTGGCTACGTAGGAATGGCCTTTGCCCTTCACTGTAACGCCAACCCTGACTTTCTGTCCCGGCTGCAGCATCTTTGAGGTGATGAAAGGGACGCGACGATTAAAAAATACGTAACCAAGCTCATCACGCAATCCGGGGATTTGTGTTAGAAGAGGGCTGTTTGCTGCTTTTTTTTGTAAACTGTTTACAGCAGATTCAAAATAATGGTTGCTGGAAAGCAAATCAGCTGCACTTTTTTTTGTATGCTTAGCTAAGTCCTGAATCGTTTGTAAAGCGCCAGCAGAAACATCCAATTGTTGTAGCCGAGATTCCTCTTTCTTTTTCTTGTAGTTCGCCTGGGCGCGCTTTAATTTTTTATGGTTGTACCAGTTGTGGATGATACTAAATCCAATAAAAAGAACCACGACTGTAGCCATACCAATCAGCATATACTCATCTGACTGGTTGAATTTTTTAAGGGCGAATACAGAGACGTCAATTTTGAAGTCAACTCCAAAAATCGTAGTGGGTAATAAAAGTAAACTACCTATGATTATTGTTAAGTGTCTCATATTATGTCTCGATTTTATTTGCTGGATTCCAAGCAAGAATAGAACCATTTAATCATAAGTTTTTCTTTGGTAATGAAAATAGGAGTTTTTGGCGGTAGTTTCAACCCTGTGCATCGTGGGCATTTTGAAATTGTGAAGCAAGTTTTGCAGACAGGCAAGGTAGACCAAGTCATTGTTATGCCAGTCTACCAAAACCCATTAAAAAAAGCACTACCCGCATTGCCCGAGCAATTACGCAGGGAGATGCTGGAGGCCACCTTTTCTTCCCTGACAGGGGTTCAGATTTCCGATTTTGAATTGCAGACCCATGAAGTAAGTTATACATATAAAACTTTAGAGCATCTTCATACATTGTTGCCTGAGGATCAGCTCTATCTGATGATGGGGGAGGATTCTTTTTCCCATTTCTCCTTATGGAAGGAGTATGAACGAATCTTGAGCTTGTCACGTCTCTTGGTTTTTCGAAGACCCGAGGCGAGCAAACAGGTCTTAGATTCGGTGCAGGAAACCTATACTGCGGAGTGGGCTGAAGTGGTCATTCCGGCAATTTCTTCCACAGCCATTCGCAATAGTGACTTGGAAACGGTGAAAAAAAATAACTGGCTGCATCCCAATGCTTTGGATAGTTGGCAGCAGTATTTAGATTCTCCATTATATTAATATTTTATTTAGTTTTATACCTGGAATGGATACAAAAAGATTATTAAACGAAATCATTCACTCAGCTTCTGATGTCAAAGCTTTGGACTTAGTTGAAATGGATGTGGAAGGTAAATCTTCCGTGGCGGACTTTATCGTGATTTGCCATGGAACCTCCACAGCTCATGTGAAAGGAATCTCTACTAAAATCGAGATGAATCTCAAAAAGCACAAGCTACTCCCCCTAGGTGTTGAGGGCTATGAKACTGGAGAGTGGATCCTGATGGATTATAACTCTGTCATTGTTCATATTTTCCTTGAGGAAATACGTGGTAATTATCAACTGGAAGAACTCTACAACCCGCCACGTTTGGGTCAAGTGGAGGAATGAGAAAGGTTCGTATCATTTGCGTTGGCAAGACCCAAGACAAATACCTCCAGGAAGGAATCGCGATCTAYGAAAAGAGGTTGAAGCGATATTGTACCTTCGAAATTCAGGTAGTGAAGGAGGCCAATTATAATAAAGCCTCCAAAGCACTCTGCTTGGCAGAAGAGGGGGCCCGCCTGTTAAAACTGATTTCTTCAAAAAATTTCACTGTTCTTTGTGATGAACAAGGGAAAAGCTTCAGCTCACCCGGATTCGCTCAGCAGTTCAATCGCTGGGCAACTCAGGGTTATTCTCAGTTTGATTTCTTGATTGGGGGAGCTTACGGTTTTTCTCCGGAGGTGAAGGCGGTGGCTAACATGGCGATCAGCTTATCAGYCATGACACTGACTCACCAAATGATCCGTCTCTTCTTAGCAGAACAGATCTATCGCTCCTTTACGATTTTGAAAGGAGAAAAGTATCATCACAGCTGAGTTTTGCGAAGTCATTCAAAAGAGCAACCAAAAGCAGGCTATATTATTTTCCTGGTTTCACCATAAAAAGTTGAGATAAAATAATGAAAAGCTTTAAAATTGCGATCCTGATGGATCCGTTGGAGACAGTGCATATTGATAAGGATACTACCTTTGCTTTAGCCTTAGAGGCACAAGAGCGAGGGCATGAAATCTGGTTTGTGCATATTAACGATTTAATGATGCGGGATACGGCGCCCTGTTGTTATGCACGTAAAATCCAATTCAAAAGAGCTGATCCTTGTTTTGAGTGGCTGGCTCCCCAGGAAGCATTGCCCTTGGATTCTTTCGATTACATTTTGGTGCGTAAAGACCCTCCTTTTGATGAGCGGTATTTTTTTGCGACCCATTTTCTTTCCCTTTGTCGCAGTGCCCTGGTGGTCAATCGCCCTGCTTCGCTAAGAGAAGCCCCCGAAAAAATTTATTCCCTGAATTTTTCGGCAGTGATGCCTCAAACCTTGATTACTTGCCATGGCGATGAAATTCGCCAGTTCATGCATGATGTGGGGGGGGAAATCATTGTGAAGCCCTTAAATCGTTGTGGTGGGGCAGGTGTCATTTATCTTCATACAGCAGATAAAAATTTCAACTCATTGATTGAGATGTCAACCAATGAGGGGGAAGAATATATCATGGCCCAGCGTTATTTGCCGGAAATTCGCCAAGGTGATAAGCGTGTGATCCTGATTAATGGTAAAGCTGAGGGAGCTATTCTGAGGGTTCCGACAGGAGATGAGCATCGTGGGAATATTCACGTAGGGGGGAGTGTGATCTACTCTGAACTAACGGTACGAGACCAATGGTTGGTGGATCAGATTGGTCCTAAATTAAAGGAGGATGGGCTGTACCTGGTAGGCTTGGATATTATCGGTGACTATATCACGGAAATTAATGTGACCAGTCCGACTGGTATCCAGGAAATCAAAAACTTGGGTGGTCTTGATATTGCTAAAATCTTCTGGGATCGACTTCCTGACTTCAAATAATATCTAATGGTTGAAGACTTGCTCCAATACTTTAGCGTAGGGGCAAGTATTAGAAATTCCTTTCTTTTCCTCAAAAATCCAGCTCTGTTTCCTGTTGCTCACGGAAGCTCCTGCGACGACCTCCCGACCTATTTGACTTCTGTTTGTACTTCTTCCAATCGCTTTGCAGCATTCCTTTGTGATAAAGGATCAATTCCGCTCTACCACTTTTGGCAAAAATAATGGCCCGTAGATAGGGTGAGCGTGGACTGAAGCGTTTACAGGGGTTTCCCCAGCAAGCGACAATACTGTTTTGCCTTTGTCCCGTACTGGTTGGTTCCCCATATTTTTGTTTGATTCTATCCAGTAGCGCCATGCTGCGACCCTTGAACCTGGGGAAGTAGTTATAATAGTGGATATTATACAGTCTTTTCTCTCCCGTAAAATTAAGAACGACCCTTTTTTGGCGAATACTCTTGGTTACTTCGTAACCGCTAATAATGCCTCTACTATCTTTAATGGGATTATCATTATTGATATTGTACCGTTTTTTGGCTTCATCAAGGTTTAATCCTAGTCTCATTCCCTCAATATCATAGCCTAAAATGCTGAAATCCAACTTGTCTGCAGCAAAAAGGTTGCCCGCAAATGTGAGACAAAACAGAATGACTAGAATCTCCTTTGGCATAACTCCTCTAAATTATCCCTAAATATTTGCAAGCAGACTTTCAGCATTAACCTATTTATAATCATCTAGGTAACTGACACTCAAGTGGTGGGCTGGAGGCAAGGAATTAGGAACAGATTGTGTTTACTGATATGAAAAGTATCATGAATGAATTGATTAAACTATGTCAATTTCAGCCCCGCAGCAGGCGCTTGGATGGGGACCTGTCAAGTGAGTGGTATCCGGTGGAGGGGCCTTGGAAAACGCGGGCTGAAAAGCTTTGGGCCTCAAAGTAAAGAGCTGAATGAAATGTATTTATAAATACTGAAAATCCAGGTATTGAGGAGGACAATTGCTGCTTCCCTTTTATTTCTACAAATTCCTGTTGAGTGTAATATGAAAACCACAGTACTACCACCGACAACAACCCCACTTTCACATCTCTTACCATCGGACCCACTCTTATTGATGGGTGCGGGACCTGTTCCCATTCCCCAAGCGGTAGCACAAGCGAATAGTGTGGTTATTAATCACTTGGGGGGGCTGATGGATAGTGTGATTGATCGCGTGAAGGAAATGGCGCGTTATGCTTTTCAAACTCATAGTGACAAGGTACTTGGTGTTGCGGGTTCTTCTTCCGCTGCGATGGAAATGGGAATTAGCAACTTGCTATGGCCGGGGCGTCGTGCTCTGATTCTGCAGAATGGAACCTTCAGTAACCGCTTCGGTGATATGGCGATCGCTGTAGGTGCTGAGGTCATTAGAGTGGAGGCTGCAGAAGCGCATCCGATTACTCCTGAAATGGTGAGGGATGCCTTCAAGCAGCAAGCCTATGATGTGGTCACTATGGTACAGGGCGAAACCTCCTGTGGAGTTTTGTTGAACCAGATGCCCGAAATAATCCAGATTTGTAAAGAAAACGGTTGCCTGGTAATCGTGGATGCAGTGTGCACCCTCTCCACTATGCCGTTGAAAATGGATGAGTGGCAGATTGATGTGGCGATCACGGGGGGACAAAAAGGGATCTCCTCCATACCCGGGGTTTCCATGATTGCCTTTTCTTCTGATGCCTGGAAAGTAGTGGAGGGCAGAACCGCTCTGATGCCCCATTGGTGTTTGGATGCTAAAAATGCACAGAATTTTTGGGGGGATCACCAGTATCATTATACAGCGCCGGTTCCGGGGATTTTGGCGATGCATGAAGCCTTGCGTTTGATTTGTGAAGAGACTTTGGAGAAAAGATTCGAGCGGCATGAAATCTGTTCCTTAGCCTTGCAAGAGGGGATTGAGAGGATGGGTTTAGGGCTTTTTGTGAACCCTGAATACCGTCTCAATTCTGTGGTCGCTATCGACTTGCCTCAGGGAGTTGACGGTGGCAGAGTGCGCAAAATAATGGCAGATAGGTTTAATGTGGAGATTTCCGGGGCTTTTGGGCTGAATATTATTCGGATTGGCCAAATGGGGGAGCAGTGCCGTTCCCATAATTTGTTCAAGACCCTCTACGCAATGGGCATGGCTTTTCAACAGGAAGGTGTTGCTGTGTCGGTGAGTGAGGGCATGGCTGCACTACAGAGCCGCCTGGCAGAAGATCCTCTCCAATTCGTCAGTTAAGTGATACGGGGAGAAAGACTTTTCTAAATATTGACGTACATCGGCTTGGATTCTTCCCCAATCCGTAAAATGACCTTCTTCTTTTCATTGAGGCTGATATAATCGCGCCCCCAGCTCATCATCATCTTAGCGATGCCTGCCTCAAAACCGAGCTTCCCGGCAATATAGATAAAATATTGGGATTCCGAGGCAGATAACTTGTTATCTGTTAAGGCAACCATCGCGAGGGACATCAGTATTTTTGCGGCAATTTTACGATCCGTTTTGAGTACTTGCAACTCCGGTTTTACTCGATCTTTCACCAGCTCAACAATTTCATTGATTGTTGATACATCTTCTAAAAAACCGATAGATTCACGTAAAACGGTTAATTCGGCGTTTGTAACAATACCATCGGCCACGATGATTCCCGCTATTGCTTTTGCGGACCAAACCTTGGCAGCTTGCGGTAGTTGGCTTATAAAGCTTCCCGACATTTTTTTACGAAATGATAATAGTTTAAGAGGGATATTAGCGACTGTGAGTCAGAAAAGCCCCTCTAAGGACTGATGCAACTATGAATATTGAGGACTATCCTAAAGGAAATAGTAGTATTCTGGAAACAAACACTTTTTATAGAAGGTTCAATGCGGCGTTGTCCCTGAGATTGTACGTTTGTTTGTAAAATAGCTTGGGATTTTTGTAGCTTTTTCACCACAGAAGTATTAAAAATGGTCAATTTTTAAAATATAGGTGAATAAATATCTAATTGATATTTATAAAAGTTTGAAGATTTTGGGGGAGGGACCCCGACATTTAGAGGATGTATGGTAAAGCAAAAAGTAGACGCTAAAGAAGTTGGATTGGATGTAGGATTGATTCTCGCAAAACATTTTTATAAAACGGATTACCTGCATTATGGCTATTGGACGGATGATTTGTCCGTGGAATCAGGTAATATTGTTAAAGCTCAGGAAAACTATGCGGAATATCTGCTCAAGCATATGCCGGAAGGAGTTAAGAGTATTTTAGAGGTGGGTTGTGGCTCTGGAAAATTTACGGCTCGTCTCTTAGATATGGGCTATCAGGTGGATTGTGTTTCTCCCAGTCCCAACTTAACCCGTCATGTCCGTCAGCGTGTGGACGGTCGAGGCACTATCTTTGAGTGTGGTTATGAAGATGTGCAAACGGAAAAAAAATATGACTTGGTCCTTTTTAGTGAAAGTTTTCAATATATTCCACTCAAAGAATCGCTCACGAATACAACGCGTTTTCTGAATGATGGGGGCCATCTCCTAATCTGTGACTTTTTTCGTACGGGAGTTTCCGGAACCAGTCCTATTGGGGGTGGGCATGATTTGAAGAAGTTTTATCATCAAATGAGTCAATACCCCTTCGAAATCCTAGTGGATGAAGATATCACCAAGGAAACAGCACCAAGCATGGATATTGTGAATGATTTCTTGACGGAAGTGTTGAAGCCCGTTTATGACCTGATTTTTTATGTTCTCGATAATAACTATCCAAAGATCTCTAAATTTATTCGATGGAAGTGGGCCAAAAAAATCAAGAAAGTCGATCGCAAGTACTTTCAGCAAAGGAGTAATGCTGCTAGCTTTGCCCATTTTAAGTCCTATCACCTGTTACTGTGTCAAAAAAAATAGTTCAGTCCTTTGGGTTTTTATAATACTCCGCTCCATTAAAGGAGTATTTCCTCTCGTTAAATAGATTTATGTCAGTCCTACCTCAACTATTTAAATTACTCCTGGAACGAAAAAGTCGTTTGTTCTTTGGAATTCTCTTCATGCTGGGTTATTCCTTAGTGAGCGTGGCTCCAGCCAAGTACATCAAAAATGTGGTGGATACGCTCAGTCAGAATAAGGGCACTGAATTAGACACCTTTGTGCTCTGGGGAGGATTGATCATTCTTTTGCTCCTATTGAAAGGGAGTTTCTATTTTGGGCAAAATTTTTTGATGGGGTCCGCTGGGCAGGGCATGATTCGAGATTTGCGGTTACAGCTCTTCGAAAATATCGTACACAAACCCATTTCTTATTTCAATCGGAACTCGACTGGAGATCTGATTAATCGCTTCACAACGGACCTCAATACGTTGAATGAGGCGGTTAAGGTGGCGATCACAGGTCCTTTGAGGGATTTGCCACAAATCTTTATTTTGATGGGCTTGATGATAGATCGGAGTTGGAAATTGTCCATCTTATCTCTGGTTTTGTTACCGCCGGCAGCATGGCTCATTGGCAAGTTTGGCAGACAAAATAAGAAAGTTACTACAAAGCGCTTGAATAAGTACGGAGAGCTTTCCAGTTTGTTGACGGAGTCGATTACTGGGATTCGTGTCGTCAAAGCCTTCAGTATGGAGAAATATGAGATTTCTCGTTTTAAAAAGGAAAATAGTCGCTTGTATCGTTATTTCCTGCATTCCATACGGATCAGTTCTTATTCCTACCCTGTCTTAGAATTCATTGGTGGTCTTTGTGGCGCAGCGATTCTCATTTTTGGCGGCTATCTGATGTCGATTGGGGAAATTACAGGTGGGGACTTTACCTCCTTTTTTATGTCCTTTTTTATGATGAATGAACCCATTAAAAAATTTAATGGGCTCACCTTAAAAATACAGGAAGGGGGGGCCGCTGCAGAAAGGATTTTTGATGTCTTAGAACAACCGATCGAAAACAATGAAATGGAAGGAGCTGTCACTTTAAAGCCCATTCAAAAGGAAATTCGAGTGGTGATTGATCAGTTCAGCTATGACGATAAACCAGTGCTGAAAGATATCAATATTACCTTGAAAGCGGGAACCATTACGGCTTTAGTCGGGTCTAGTGGCAGTGGCAAAACGACGTTGGCTAATTTAATTCCTCGCTTTTATGAAATTCCAGAAAACCACGGTTCTATTTCGATTGATGGTCATGACTTGAGGGATGTTACGTTGGACTCTCTGCGAAAGCAGATTGCTATTGTTACTCAGGAGATTGTTCTGTTTAATGATTCTATTATCAATAATATCTCCTATGGCAGTATCAATTGCTCCAAGGACATGACGGTAAAAGCAGCAAAAGCAGCTTATGCGCACAAGTTTATTTCTAGTTTCACCAATGGATACGATCAGCAAGTAGGGGAAAAGGGGGTGCTTTTATCAGGAGGTCAAAGGCAGCGAATCTCAATTTCTCGTGCCTTGATTAAAGATGCTCCCATCTTGATTTTGGATGAAGCAACGAGTGCCTTGGATACGGAATCAGAAAAGGAAGTCCAAAGTGCGATTGAGAATTTAATGAAACAGCGAACAACCCTGGTGATTGCGCATCGCTTATCTACAATTCAACATGCCGACATTATTCATGTATTAAAAGATGGACGGATTGTTGAGTCTGGAGATCATGATGAACTCTTGCAGCAAGGTGGAGAGTATAAGAGATTATACGATTTGCAGTTTAGATCAGTAAAGTGATGAGTAAAATCCCGCTGGAATAGCAACATGGAAACTGTCGATGCCGATAAAAAGTAGTCCTATTAGGTTCCCTATCTTGACGGCTTGGTAAGAAAAGGTTATTCGAATTGCTCAGCCTCATCGAAAAAAAAAGTGAAGCAGTTAAGTAATTTAAGTGCATTTTTTGGTCACAAACTTTGAATTTCATAAGGAAGTCATGAAAAAAGTCGCTCGTCTGTTATTAGCCTCTGCCTTGGTTGTAAGTTTTTCTGCTACAGCAATGGCCGGTGCTAAGGAAAGGGGTAAAAAACTGTATATCCAAAAGACATGTCATACTTGTCACGGACCTAAGGGGAAAGCTGCCATCCCAACTTACCCAAGCCTTGGCGGACAGAACAAACAGTATCTAATTAATCAGATTAAAGACATCAAGAGCGGTAAGCGCAAGAATGGAATGACCATGCTGATGAAAGCAAATCCATTCGTTCAAAAGCTGACTAAAAAGGAAATCAAAGACATTTCTACGTACTTGTCTAAGATCAAGTAGTTTTCTCCTCTTGGCGAGACCTCTTTCTTTGAGGAGGTCTGCTCCCTACAAGCCAGCCTGCGACAATCTTGCCTGTTTTTCTTCGAATTTAGAATTTTGTACGTCATCCGGGGAAATAGATCATTATTTGCTTGATTATTGTGCCCGCTCAGCTCTACTACTGTTTTATCAGCAAAAAGTAATTTTCAACAGCTGTTCTCTGCTGGAACAAGTGGCAAGGCCTTCCCATGCCATTATTTTTGAGTAAAAAAAATAAAATTAGGTTTTTAAAACAGGGGACCAGCTTCCAGATTGAACAAGATTACTCCCTGTGTTATAGAAAGTTACATGATCAGATGATGTGCCTTTAGTATGAACCGATAACCTGACTTTTGGATATCAGTTCTTTCCCACCTGTAGAGGTGGGGGAAACGATTGAGTAAGGAAGCAGTTAGGAGTACTCTGAAAAAGATAGGATCTTTTTTTATCGATAGAAATCCAGATAATCCGGCCCCTTAAATGTCTTCTGCTAGCGATCGGGGTGGTGTTGATATTAAGTAAATGAAGCCAGGACAAGGTATGACAAATTTGCCCGCAGAAATTAATACAGTTCAGGAACGATCCCTGCAATATATTACTTTTACCGTTGGGGAAGAACTCTTTGGCGTGAATATTATGTGTGTCGAAGAGATTATTACCCCCCGCGCTGTCACGGCGATCCCACGGACCCCGGACTATTTTTTGGGGATCATTAACCTGCGTGGTGAAGTGATCTCTATTATTGATATGAGGACCCGCTTCGGGATCCCGCAGCGTAAGAATACTTCCGACAGCAGAGTGGTTGTAATCCACAGTAATGGTCTGAAATTGGGAATGCTGGTGGATAAAATCAGCTCGATTGTAACTCTGGATGGTTCAGCAAGTCAGGCCTCTTCCAGGATGACTGCGAAGGGAAGACAAAAATATATCTCCGGCTCTTTTAAGCTTTCCGATGAGAGTATTTTGCTGTTATTAGCCCAAGAACAGATCGTTAATGAAGAGGATTTTCAGATCCACCAGGAAATTCATGACAGTCAGGAATTAGTCACGGTTGAGGCCCAGAAAAAAGAAAAAGTTAAAGAGATCAATTTAGTAGGGTTCTCTCTGTCAGGAGAACAATATACTATTGAAAGCCATTCGGTAGAGGAAATTATCGTCTTGCCTGAAATTACAGTCATCCCTGAAATGGAAGGTTTTGTCGAAGGCATTTTCCATCTGAGAGAATCTGTGATCCCTGTGATCCGGTTAACAGAGCATATGGGCCTTGCCGGGCAAGAAATTACAGAGGATAATCCTGTAATTATTATAAAAATTTCAGGCCTGAAGATAGGGCTGATTGTCGATAAAATCACGGAAGTCTTTCTCATTGGTGAAGATGAAGTACTGCCTCCACCCATTAATCTCAATCAGAAACAAACAGAGCAATTAAAGGGCGTGATCAAATTGCAGCGAGAAGAGGACAATTTTATTGTGATGCTCTTAAAGCTGGAAAAACTGTTTTCTCCCGACGAGGAAACGATGCTGAGAGAATTAGGCGCTGCTGAGGAAGCTGAAGAATTCGAAGGCATGGAAAAAGAAGAGGAAGTAGCGATTCTTGAGTTTTCATTAGCAGAAGAACGTTACGCTATTCCATTGGTGGAAGCCAATGAGATTATTCCAGTACGTGAAATTGTGCCGGTCCCCAAAGCGCCACCCTTTATTCGTGGTGTGATCAATTTGCGTGGAGATGTGATTTCCATTGTAGATCTCCCTTTATTGGTAGGCCAGCAAGGCTATCAGTTCACGGAGCAAACTAAAATATTAGTTGTGAATCCCGGGAATGAAGTCGCAGGCTTAATTGTTGAGAAAATGCTGGGTATCCGCAAAGTACTACTTTCTTCCTTCGATAAACCCTCCGACTTACTGCGTCAGCAGGGGAATATTTTTATTGAGGGCATTGGGAAGGTTGACGAGACGGGTGAGATTGTTGTGTTGATGGATATTGCCACGACCTTGGCTCAGGCTCAGGGAGAGGAAGAATATAATGACCTGGAAAGTGTAAAAAGTGAACTGGAACAACTAGAGTTTGATGATCAACGAGCACAGCAATTGTTGCCTCCCTCAATCTAGTCTGTGCAATGGAAGGGATGAATTTGAAATCTTGGAATGAGTCAGCGAAAGCGCCAAATGGGGGCAAGCGCATGGAGTACAAAGTTCTCGTGGTTGATGACTCAGCTTTAATGCGATCTGAGTTAACTAAAATAATCGAAAAGGATGAGGAATTGAAAGTTGTGGCTACCGCTCGTAATGGCAGCCAGGTACTGGATAAAATCCGACGTTTCCATCCGGATGTAGTCACCATGGATATCAACATGCCGATCATGGATGGTATTGAAGCACTGAAGCAAGTGATGGAAAATGCTCCCTTGCCTGTGGTGATGATCAGTTCGCTGACCCAGGAAGGAGCGGAAGAAACGATGGATGCCTTGAATTTGGGGGCCTTCGATTTCATTGCCAAGCCTTCAGGATCTATTTCCCTTGATATCGCCACCCAAGGGAAAATAATACGCCTTAAATTGAAGACAGCTGCCACCAGCCGTAGTCGCTGGTCACTGCGTAAGAGAATTACTGCCAGGCCCCCTGCTATTCGCAAGCCTATCGTCAGCCAGAGGTCGGTCAGGCGCTCACCTATCATTCGTAGCGGGCTTAGAGGGGCGGTGCCTAAAAAAGGGATTGTAGCAATTGGGGTCTCAACGGGTGGTCCCAAAACCTTGATGTCGATTTTACCACAAATTCCGGCTGATTTTAGTGGGAGTATTTTAATCGCCCAGCACATGCCTGAAAACTTTACTCTCTCTTTTGCTAATCGCCTCAATAAAGTTTGCTCCTTGCATGTAAAGGAAGCGGAAAATGGTGATATAGTTGAGCCGGGAACCATTTATGTGGCGCCTGGTGGAAAACATATGAAGGTGAAAAATCGGAATAATAGGTTATTGATGCTGGAAATAGTCGATGATATCCCCTCAAAAATCTATAAACCATCAGTGGAGGTCCTCTTTGAATCCCTCCTGGAAAATATTGGTACCAATTGGCTCGGAGTGATGTTGACCGGTATGGGCAGTGATGGAGCTAGGGCATTAACGCAATTGAGAAAAATGGGAGGACATACTATTGCAGAGTCAGAAGAGAGTTGTGTTGTTTTTGGTATGCCTGGCAAAGTAGTGGAAATGGGTGGAGCTGAATACGTTCTATCTGAACATGAAATTGCGAGTAAGATTGTAGAAATTTCCGGAGGCTTGGCATGATATTGGGGAATAGTCTAAAGTTAACGACGTCGGAACTGATACCTATTCGAGACTTAGTCGCTGAAGTTGCCGGTATCCACTTCGATGAAAAAAAATTCTATTTTGTAGAGAAGCGTGTCTTACGTCGTATGACTGCTACGAGTTCCAAAACAGCAAAAGACTATTTCAGACTCCTGAAACTGGGTGGAGATGTGGATGAGTTGTCTGAATTAATCGCCGCTTTGACAACGAATGAAACGTATTTTTATCGTAATATCCCGCAATTGGAATCTTTTGCTGAAGAAGCATTGCCCTTGATTTTGGAAGAAAAACGACAGCGCAGGGATTTTCAGCTTCGCATCTGGAGTGCGGCTTGTTCGTCGGGAGAGGAACCTTATACTATTTCCATCTTATTAAAAGAGCATATCCCAGACTATACTAAGTGGCGAATTGAAATCATTGCCACTGACATAGACCATACCATGTTAGATAAGGCCAAAACGGGTATTTA
The DNA here is from genome assembly GCA_002401295.1 of SAR324 cluster bacterium. Lineage (GTDB taxonomy): Bacteria > SAR324 > SAR324 > XYD2-FULL-50-16 > XYD2-FULL-50-16. Next base: position 41,097 of record NVSR01000004.1, read on the forward strand.
TGAAAAACGAGCAGTGAAGGATGTCCAGCCTAGTCTGTTGGCCAAATATTTTTCCAATCAAGGAAGTAAATATCAGGTCAAACCCGATGTCAGAAGGGGAATTAACTTTCAACGACTGAACTTGATGGATCGTAGGGCTATGCGAATGCAAACGAGGATGGACTTCGTTTTCTGCCGTAATGTTTTGATCTATTTTGATGATGAAGCCAGAAAACAAGTGGTGAGTCGGATCTATGACAGCCTGAATAAAGGGGGGTTTATTTTTCTGGGCCATTCCGAGTCGGTAGGGAAAATCAGTGCTGTGTTCAAATTAGTGAAGTTTAAAAAGTCCTTAACGTATCGAAAATAGTTGATTGCTTCTCCCAATACAGGGAGAGCAAGGCAGTTGTGACAAAATAGGCGAGAAATCACAATGGAAGAAACCAATGGCCAAGCCAACCGAGAGGAGTTAGACCAACTCTTGCGGGATTTGGCAGAGGGTGATGAAACAACCAGGAAGTATGCCGCAGAAGACTTGGGCTATGGCGGCTACCTGGAAGCGATTCCTAATCTGATTCAGGGATTAGTCGATCCTTCTATTTCAGTGGCTGAGACTTGTGTCAGTGCCTTAGTACGGTTGGGTACGTCACAAGTTGCTGAAATGGTAGCACAGTGTTTGTCGTCAGAGGATGTACGACTGAGAAACTATGCAGTAGAGATCTTATCTTTGCTCGGGACCACTGCCATTGAGGTATTAGAGACACAACTACAGTCAGAGGACCGAGACGTTCGTAAGTTTTCAGTCGATATTTTACTGGAGATTGGTAGCGATCGAAGCTTAGAGCCCTTGATCATAGCCTTGGATGATACGGATATCAATATTGCGGCAACTGCTGCCGATGGAATCGGAAAAGTCGGACGAGAGGAGCATCTAGCCGTTTTACGCAAATATCTGGATTCTGAAGTATGGATGAAGTGCGCCGTCATTCGGGGTATGGGCTGTATCGGGGGACCTGAGGCGGTTGAAGCTATCTTGCCTTCTCTTCGGGATGAAGACATGATGGTTAAGATTTCTGCCATCCAATCTCTCGGATATATCTGTAATATTAGTGCACTATCTGGTTTGCTGTACTTATTAGGGGACGAGTCGCTGTCTCTGTTTGGAGGAGAAACCATTAATGCCATCTTTGGTATTATGCAGGCTTATCCTGATGAAAATTACGGGGAGATTATTAATGAGGCTTTGCTAGTACCTATCTTAAGTTTAGCTGAGAAGGCTGAATCACAAATTCGATTACAAGCTATTGAAATATTGCTTTATTTTGGTTTTGAAAGTGTGGTCGGGCGGTTGGTGAATCTTACGGCTGACCCCAAAACTACCATTGTAGAGGCTGCTGTCCGTTCGATCATCGCCATTGATCCAAGCGACATCACCCCCTTTCAAGAAATTTTAAGTGAATCCAGTACCGCGTCTATTACGCAAAAAGCAGCCAGCTTGAGAATTCTAGGAGGTCTGTCCAGCCAGAAAGGACAGGGGCTTTTGATTGATTTCTTAGACCCTGCAGGAGAGGAACTGACTTGTACAGCCCTACAGGCTTTACCCACTGGCTTCTCCCCTCTTCCCTTGGAAAAGCTAAAGGCTTTGTTTCAGTCAGAAGTTTCCAAGGTTCGGGAATATGCGGCAGAGACGATGGGGCGCTTAGGTGCGGAAGACTTCTGTGAATGTCTGATAGCCCAACTGGGTGATGAAGATCCTGATGTTCAAGAGCAAGTGGATAATGCCTTGATTGAAATAGGAACAGCCAATGAGAACTCTCTGATTCGCCCATACCTGGATGCTATTAGTCCAATGGAAAGAAAGATGGCTTTTCAATACTACGGCAGCCACCATCCGGAACGAATTAGTGAGAAATTTATTAATGGGTTGCAGGATGTTAATGAGGACATTCGGATCATTGCTATTAAAGTCCTGGGGAACTTAAGTCTACTAACATTCAAAATGATCCATGATGCCCTGAAAGATACTGATGAGAATGTTTGTATCCAAGCGGCAAGATCTTTGGGTACTTTCCCCAGATCGCAGTCCTTAGTCGAACAGATTACGCAAGTTCTTACTCAGAGCGATGATGAACGTATTAAAGTAGAATTATTACAAATTTTATCTGAATTGGGTGACCTGGATGTGATCAACTCTGTTTTACCTCTCTTAGAGGATGAGTCAACTTGGGTCCAGATTGAAGCGGTAGAAGCTTTGAAAATCCTTGGTGATGTTTCCGTCGTACCTATATTAAAAAAGCTACTGGACTCAGACAATGATGAGTTGGTGGAAACTATTGAAAATGCAATTGAAGAACTAGAATATTAACGAATGAAGGAATCTAATGTCTTATAATGTATTGGTCATCGATGATTCACCTATTGTGAGAAACTTGCACTCCGTAATGTTAAAATCAGCCGATTTTACTGTAACTGAAGCGGAAAATGGGTACGATGCCTTGGAAAAAGCATTGAATGCCGAATTCGATCTCATGGTAGTTGATATTAATATGCCCAAAATGGATGGCTTTACTTTTTGTAAGGAAATTCGAGCGAATGAGCGGCATAGAGATACTCCGATCATAATTATCTCTACAGAGTCGGAAGCTGAGGATAAGATGAAAGGTTTTAAAGCTGGAGCTAACCTTTACCTCGTCAAACCGGTGAAGGCTGAAGTATTGATTGAAAATGCCAAAATGCTGCTTCATCAATCTTAATTCCTCTCTTCATCTTGCTCCGCCGATTACCATATACAGCAAACTTTTAGTGAACTGAGACCAGGTATCCTATGTCTGACGAGTTAAATGATATGATTCAAGGGTTTGTGGAAGAGTCCCATGAAGCCTTTGATGCCATTGAAAATGATCTGTTAACCATTGAATCCAATCCTGAAGATGTGAGTATCATCAATGGGATTTTCCGCGTGATGCATACGATCAAAGGAACGGCTGGATTCTTGGGCCTGGATGAGGTGAACCAGCTCTCACACAAGCTGGAATCTATTTTTGACCAGATTCGTCGAGAGGAACTCCAGATTACTTCCGATTTGATGGATACTATTTTGCCAGCCATTGATCTACTCAAATTAATGGTGTTTGAGCTCTTGGAGCACACAAAGTCCGATTATGATTTGCCAACAACCCTGGAAACTCTGGAAGGGGTCACTCAAGAGACTTTACCGTCAGCTGGTGTTTTAAAAGTAGCAGCGATTATGGGGCCTAATTCTCCTCTGGAAGAAGAGGAAGAAGTGGTCTCTATTGATTCGGAGGTACAAAAGGAATTTGTCATCGAAGCGGAAGAACACTTAGAAGTGATTGAGGAGAATCTCCTACGCCTGGAGAAACAACCTGATGATGAGAATTCAATCAATGAGGTTTTTCGCGGAATTCATTCTATCAAGGGAACCTCTGATTATGTGAACTTGAAAAAGATCACTAAGCTTTCTCACTGCCTGGAAACAATTTTTGACCAAATCCGTAAAGGCACTCAGAGATACGACAATAATCTGGCAGATACTGTTCTGAAAGGAGTAGATCTCCTGAGAACTCTGGTTTTCATGCTGAAAATGGGAGAAAATGATTCGCTGATCCAAATTGATGACGTACTGGAACAGTTAGCCCAGTTTGTGAGAAAAAACGATAGGCCCCCGCTGGAAAAAGTCAAACCTCCTGTGATCGTCTCGGAAAGCAATAATATTTTCAAAGCCTTTGAAAATATTAGTATGCAGCAACTCTTAGCGATTCGCAGTCTGGGTGAAAACTTTCTCTCTAGTGAACTGGATGCTGAAGAGCTGATGGTTCTGCATCGTTCTTTAAAAACTCTGGAGAATGGTGCAAAAAATATCAATGCGGAGCAGGTGGTTTTATTGACCTTCGAAATGGATGAGATCGTATTGGCTGTGTTGGCCGAGGAGAAAGGTCAGGTCGATATGGGAGCTCTTTTCATGCAGCAAGTCGATAGATTAGAGCGTGAGATTGAAAGACTAGTACAGAATACACCAAGTGAAGCCCCTCAGGCAGTAGCACCAAAACCAATAGCACCAAAATCTGTGGAGCAAGAAGTACGGAGAGTGGTAGCTACTCCCAAGGTTGACCCGTCAACAACAGTACCAGATCAAGCATTAGAAAAGGTTCAGGAACCGGAACCAGCTAAAGCAAAGAAAAGTTTAGCTCCTGCCAGTAGCAGTGGTGAAATTAAAACTATGCGTGTGGATTCGGAGCGCTTGGATACTTTCATGAATCTCATCGGTGAATTAATTATTGCTCGCAATAGCTATAATCATATCCTGAGTGAATTGATTGATCAAAAACTCCCTCCTACGATTCTTGGTGGCTTGCGTTCAGTGGAAGGTGCATTCAATCGTATTTCTGAAGACTTACAGACAACGCTGATGGAGATGCGCTTGGTTTCCGTGAAAACGGTCTTCCAGAAGATTCCTCGTATCGTCCGGGATATTTCTCGTAAGCGAAATAAGAAAATGCAGCTCCAAATGATTGGAGAGAATACTGAAATTGATAAATCAATTATTGAAATGATTGGTGATCCCCTGGTGCATATCGTGCGTAATAGTTGCGATCATGGGATTGAATCTCCTGAAGAGAGACTCAAAGCCGGTAAACCGGAAACAGGTAGTATTATTTTAAAGGCTAGCCATTTAGGCAGTGTCATAGCTATTGATATTATTGATGATGGAGCAGGGATAGATACCGAGCGAGTCTTACAAAAAGCGATTGAGAAAGGCCTGGTTTCCAAAGAAAAGGCCCCTACCTTAGATGCTAAGACAATCAATAGTTTCATCTTTCATGCCGGATTTTCCACTGCAGCTGAAGTCACGGATATTAGTGGCCGCGGTGTGGGGATGGATGTGGTCATGACTAATATTAATAAGGTTCATGGGACTGTGGAAATTGAGTCTGAAAAGGGGCAAGGAACTCAAATTCGCTTATTGTTACCTTTAACATTGGCTGTTATCGATGCTCTGGTGGTGGTTGAACAAAATCAAAAATTTGCGATTCCTCTCGAAGCGGTAAAAGAAACCATTGAGATCAAAGAAAGTGAATTGCAATATTTGAAACAAAAAGAGGCGATTAATCTTCGAGGAAATATTATTGGTGTCTCTCGTTTGAATAAACTCTTGGAACTGGCGAAGAATGAACCAAATCCAGATCGGGTTTTGAGCATTGTCTTTCTCCAGGTGGGAACACGTGTGATTGGGATTGTTGTGGATGACCTTTGCAATCAACAGGAAATTGTGGTGAAACCATTACAAGGCTATTTGACAAGAATCCCCGGTATTAGCGGTTCCACTATTTTGGGAAGTGGTGAAATAATTTTAATCCTTGAACCAACAGAATTAATTGATCTTTCCGCCCTTTAATCAAGATTGAGTTCCAGTAATAAAAAACTAAACTTAGATATGCAAAAAAAAAAACTGATTACCTCCGCCCTTCCCTACGTCAATAACGTACCTCACTTGGGTAATATCATCGGCTGTGTCCTTTCAGCTGATGTCTATGCTCGGATCTGTAGATCCCTGGAATACGAGACCTTATATATCTGCGCTACCGATGAATATGGTACCGCTACGGAAAATAAAGCCAGAGAAGAAGGCCTGACACCTAAGCAAATCTGCGACAAATACCATAAGATTCACCGGGAAGTGTACGACTTTTTTGGGATTACCTTTGACTATTTCGGTAGAACTTCTCATCCCGAGCATAGCAAGATGACTCAGGAGATCTATCGGGATATAGAAAAAGCCGGCTTCGTTGAAGAAAAAGAGACCGAACAGACTTATTGCGAAACAGATCGTATGTTTCTGGCAGATCGCTATGTTGAAGGAGAATGTCCTCATTGTGGTTATGAAGAAGCTCGCGGCGATCAATGCGACGGTTGTGGCAAATTATTGCAACCCACAGAATTGAAAAAGCCAAAATGTAAGGTCTGCGGCAATATTCCCACTCGAAAACTGACAAAACATCTCTATTTGGACTTACCTAAACTAGAAAAAAAACTGGCGGACTTTCAGCAGGACTCCATTGAAAAGGGAAAGTGGAGTAACAATGCCATTAGCGTCGCGAAAAGTTGGTTGGACAATGGACTCATGGCAAGGCCTATTACTCGTGATCTCAGTTGGGGGGTCAAAGTGCCAAGGGAAGGTTATGAGAATAAGGTTTTCTATGTCTGGTTTGATGCTCCGATTGGTTATATCTCAAGCACAATGAGAGCTCTTCCTGATACTTGGAAGGAATGGTGGCAAAGACCGGAAGAGACTGAACTCTATCAGTTCATGGCTAAAGACAACATTCCTTTTCATACGGTTGTCTTCCCTGCCACCATGATTGGCACGGGCAAACCCTGGACTCTCCTACATCATATCAATAGCACAGAATATCTGAATTACGAGAATACCAAGTTCTCTAAGTCAAGAGGTGTGGGGGTTTTTGGTACGGATGCGATGAGCTCCGGCATTCCCGCAGATCTTTGGAGATTCTATCTGTTATTTAATCGTCCTGAGAAGTCTGATTCCAATTTCAGTTGGGATAAATTCTTAGACGACATCAATAATAACTTTATTGATAATATTGGTAACCTGTTAAATCGAGTCTTGGTTTTCTTTCAGCGGTATTTTGATGGCGTGTTAACGGAAGTTGTATTCTCCGATGAGCAGCAAGCCTTCTTGTCTGCAGTTAAAGTACAGGAAAAAAAGATTACCGAGCAGATGGAGTCGGTAAAAATTCGTGAAGCTTTGAAGAGCATTTTAGCGCTGGGTAAGCAGGGTAATAAGTTTTTCCAGGATGAAAAACCTTGGGCCACGATTAAAACGGATCCCAAGCAGGCGAAAGCTTCTCTAACAGTGCTGATTTATTTGGTTCGAGACTTAGCTTTGATGTTATCTCCCTATATGCCTGAAACAGCCGAACGTATGCTGGCAATGATGACAGGAGAGCCCGTTGAATTTAAAAAATTAGGCGATTGGTCCACTCTGCAAGAAGGCAAATTAGTTCAGCCGGAAATTCTATACCAAAAACTACAGCCCAAGAAAATTGAGGAATTCAAGTCGCGTTTTAATGGTATCCAGTCTGAGACACCCAGTTCTCTAGAGTCCTGGCAAAAGGTAGAGATTAAAGTTGGAGAAATCAAAGCGATTAAGCCACACCCGACAGCTGACAGACTTTATGTGGAAGAAGTCGATTGTGGTGAAGCAAAGAATCGGACGATTGTATCGGGCTTGGTAAAATATTATCAAGCAGAGGAACTTCTGGGGAAAAAGGTCTTAGTCGCCACTAACTTAACACCAGTAGACCTCCGAGGTGTAGTTTCTGAGGGCATGGTTCTGACAGCAGAGAAGAGAAAAAAGGTAGAGGTGATCGATATGCAGGGAGCTCCAGTGGGAGCTTTAGTCACCCTAACTGGTGAGGAAAAGCAGGAAACGGGAGAACTGATTTCGATTGACCAGTTTTTTGAGTGCCAGATTTCCGTGCAAGACTCTCAACTACAGATTGAAGGCAAAAGCCTAGAGGTAGAGGGGAATGCGATTCGGACACAGTTGGTTGTTAATGGCAAAGTAAAATAATGGTTTACCTATGAGGCATGAGCCTCATAGGTATTCCTCAAAAACGATAGTTGAATTGTACCAAAGGAATTGCTTTGGCGTAGGTGGCTCTTCTTCCGTCGTCGTAAGACCTTAGAACGGGGGCCGGTGAGAAGCTATTTTGAACACTTCCCTGAAATTCATCTTCCACAGGTGCTCGATAGCCTGGAACGATCATTTTCCCTTGTAACTGCACTACCCCAAAAATTGCTCCCACTAGGGCTCCTACACCGACCCCGCTTAATACAGAGGCACGAATATCTGCATTATCGGCAAAGGGATCTAATAACCAGAGAGCGACGCCAAAGCCTGCTCCTGCCCCTGCTCCGCCTACTGAAAATAGGGCGACTGTCTTCATTGCAGGTGGCCCCTCATCTTGGGCAAAGGCTATATTTTTTCCCAAATTTAGAGGACCAAATAGAATTGAAAACAGAAGAAGTAAAAATGCTATTTTTTTCATGAATACTATTCCTGGAGAAATACAAAGAAGTAAAATAAATGAATCGATGTGCTTGGAGTCCTTGCTGCTATAATTCAGGTTACTGACTGCTTTCTTTTATACACTGGCATTGGACATTCAAAAATCTAACCAATTTTTGCAATAATATTTTTTTTTGGCAAAATCAGTTGTTTTTAAAAAACAACAACCCCCAACTCATTCTTGATAGGGGTTGCTCTTATCTTTTATCAGTTAGATGGAGAGGATACCTGGAAGTTAAACAGGGCGCCTGCATTGCTGAAAAAAAGCTAAAGTCTCTTCAAAAAATTGTGTCAAGCTGTACTTGTTTTGGTAAGCCGCTAAGGCGGCTTTTTGGCTAGCTTGGCGTTTATCCTTTGAGGCAAACATATATTTGAGTCCTAATACCAGTTCTTCGGCAGTCTTCTCCCTGCATAAATAACCATTGATTTGATGCTGGATAATGTCGGGCAATGTTCCTGTGGGAAAAGAAAGGACAGGAATCCCTAAGGAGAAAAATTCTACAGCTACTCGGCAATTCACTTCACTACCTAGTGAAGGAATCACTCCTAATTGTACTAACTGTAAAATGTTACCTAAATCCTTTTGAAATCCCAGGATCTTAACCTGATTCTCCAGTTGATTTTCTTGGATCAATTCCTTGATTTGTTGTAATTCATTAGGGAATTCCTCTAAATCCTTAATGAGGAAAAGTAATTTAATCTCAGGGTCTTGAAGTGTAGCTAAAGCTTGCAGTAGAACGCGGTGCCCTTTAACCTGCTGTGTTCTCCCTACAAGGGCAATAATCTTATCCTTCTCTGTCAGCCCATATGTTTGGTAGGTGGAGATTTGAGCCGAATTCTGAGTTACTGTTGGTGAATCACCATAATAAATAGTTTTAATTTGTTGGTGTGCCATGGGGAGATTTGTAACCCATTTTTCTACAATTTTCCCTACGGTAATAATTCCGTCACATCCCGCAGGGCCGTACAAGCGGGCATTGATCTTATTTGCTTTGGGTGGTCGAGCCTCACCTCTAGTCTTAATGTAGGTAAGGTGAGGTCTTAACTTTCTAATGAGGCTGAATAAGAAGGAACCGTTGGATTTAAAAGAATTGATGAGTTGAATCTCCTGTTGATCAATGAAGGAGAGCAATTTTAAGCAATTACTGAATTGAGCAATGGGTGAGTTTGAGTCAAGATTTACGTCCGTCAATACGGGAATACCATGTTGCACTGCTTTATGGTGGGCTGGAGAGTCCTGATTGACCAGGACCCAAACTCGATATCCTTGTTCTTTGAAACTTCTGGCTACGTTAATAGCATAGGCTGCTTCCGCATTCCACCAACGGACATTAATAGTAAAAAGAAAATTATTTAGTTTTATCATAGATATTTTTTCCTATAGACCTCTGGACTTGTTGAGGCTATTCTTTCTTTTCAGAATTCTTTGGGTCAATGACTTTTTTAAAAAACTATTATCTTTTCTAGAGAGGTCCTTGTATTAAACTGTATTGGAATTTGAAAATATATGTTAGACCATTACTCTGTTAATGAGGTAGGATGTCACCAGTCTTTTTTTTTCACGGATTAGAAGGCAGTCCGAAGGGAGTCAAAGCCCGTTTTTTGAAAAAACATTTCCCCTCACTGCAAGTTCCGTTTTTACCACCTGATATTGAAGCTAGGCAAGAGATATTACTGCATTTGATCCGAGAGCCATCAATTTTAATTGGTTCCTCCCTTGGAGGTCTGAGTGCCATCCTTTTTGCGATGGAAAAACCTGAGTTAGTGCAGGGGATGCTACTATTGGCTCCACTAGTAGGGCTACATGATAAAACTCTGTGTACTAATGAGGAATATAAAAAAATCGAGCAAACTTACCTTCCCTCTTCAGTGCGCTGTGTTATTATTGCAGCCAAAGAGGATGAAATAATTCCTTTAGCAGCGATTCGACAATTTGCCGCGAAGAGAAGTCATCACCAATTGATTGAATTGATCGAAGTATCCGACAATCATGCCTTAAACAATTCCCTTGGAACCCTACTGGAGCAGGCACAGTACTTGGTTTCTAAATGAGCCATCAGGCAAATAAAAAGATAAGGAATGAATATTGATCAAGAAAAACTTCGGTTCCTAGTCAGTGAAGTCAGGAAGGTACTGGAGCAGGAAAAGGCCACTTGGAGACCGCTGGATGCTTCTGGTAAACCTGGAGGGGTGATTCTGTTGAGGACGGATATTCCCACTTTTATCGTCCCGGATCTCCATGGGCGGCAAGAGTTTCTTCCGGATCTCCTAAGTTATGTATACCAAGGCCGTAAAGTTCAGAGTTTGTTGGAGCAAAAACAGGCACAAGTTGTTTGTGTGGGCGATGGAATGCATGGGGAGTTGCGTGCCGCAGCTCGCTGGAGAGTCGCTTATGAGGAATACCAAAATGACTTTGTGGACTGCCCGGCAATGACGGAAGAGATGGAGGAAAATTTTCAAACCATGGCTAAAATCATGGAGTTGAAAATTAAGTATCCTCAATATTTCCACTTCCTCAAGGGAAATCATGAAAATATCTTTGATGAAAATAGTAATGGGAATCATTCTTTTGCCAAGTTTGCCGCGGAAGGCATGATGACCAGGGCTTTTGTCGAAAAATTCTTGGGGAAAGATTTTCTCAGTATCTACGGTAGCTTCGAAAAAGAGTTACCTCTATTAGCCCGCGGCAGGGATTTTGTTATTTCTCATGCGAGACCACGTCAGGTTTATTCACTTCAAAATATTATTAATCACCGGCAATATCCCGAGGTGGTGGAAGGCCTCACTTGGACTCGTGATAATTTAGCGGAGACAGGTGCTGTTAAGAGGATGCTGGAAATTGTTTTAGGTACTGGTCTGGGGGAAAAATATTGGTTTGCCGGTCATTGTCCTATCTCCGGACTCTACAACTTCGTGGAAAGGGAGTCGTTAATTCAGATTCACAATCCAAAATATCGCCCCTTTGTGATCGTGGATCCGACATTTCCTTTTAATCCAGAAAAGCATATTCTACTGGTTCCCAAGAGGAGAGCCTAGAGAGAATCCTGGTCAATGCAGATCGACCTGATATTTAGGAACTCCTTTAGACCATAAGCCGAGAGCTCGCGACCGTAGCCTGATCTCTTAATGCCTCCGAAGGGGAGTTGAGGAACAGAAGAGGTTGCACAATTAATGTAGACGGACCCGCTTTCAATCTGATGGGCGATTCTTTCCCCTCTTTCCGTATCCTCCGTCCAAAGGCTGCAGCTCAGGCCGTACTCCGAAGCATTTGCCACTCGAATTGCCTCTGCTTCATTCTTCACAACGATGACTGCGCTGACAGGGCCAAAGGTTTCTTCTTTAAATACAGGCATATCCTCTGTTACATTGGTTAAGATCGTGGGAGGATAAAAATTTCCACGAGTCTCTAAAGCAACTCCCCCCAGTAGTAAATCTGCCCCTTGTTCCAAAGAGCGCTTGACCTGAGAATCCAAATTCTTCAATAGGTCTGGACGTGCGAGTGGTCCGACTTGAGTACTTTCTTGAGAAGGATTGCCGATAATTAGAGCTTCCATACCTGATTTCAATTTTCGCAGAAACTCAGTGGCAACTTTTTCCACGATCACAAACCTTTTAGCCGCAGTACAGGCTTGACCCGTATTATACATTCGAGATCTGATAGCAGCGTCAACCGCCTTTTCTATATTCGCGTCTTCCAAAACGATGAAGGGATCGGAACCACCCAATTCCAGAATGGTTTTTTTCAACATCTTGCCGGAAAATTGGGCTACTGCGCTACCGGCTCTTTCGCTACCCGTTAAAGTCACTGCTTTGATTGCTTTGTGTGCAATAATTTCAGCTACGCCTTCGTTTGGTACTAGCAGTGTGCGAAAAATGTTTTTGGGGAAACCTGCTTCTCGAAAGAGTTTCTCCAGTTCCAAGGCACAGCCACTGACATTAGTGGCATGTTTTAGTATTCCACCATTGCCACTCATCAGAGCGGGTGCCATACAGCGGATGACTTGCCAAAAGGGGAAATTCCAAGGCATCACAGCTAAGATTAGTCCCAAAGGTTGGAACGTCGTATAGCTCTTTTTATAGCGAGTGGTAACGAGTTCATCTTTTAACAGATTTTCAGTATTCTCCGCATAATACAAACAAATCCTGGAGCATTTGTCGATTTCAGTCAGTGCCTCACTGGAGATTTTTCCCATCTCTTGGGTGATCAAATCAGCCAGTTCCTCTTTTTTCTCTAACAGCAGCGCTGACAGGTTCCGCATCAAGCTGGCACGGACTGAAAAGTCAAGGTTCTTCCAACTTTGCCAGTCTTGTTCCGCACTGCAAATGATTTCTCGCACTTGCTCAGGGCTGTGCTCTGGATATTCACAAATCAATAGGTTCGTGCTTGGATTGATGCTTTTCATGATTTCCTGCGTGAATATTTGAAGACCAAGAGTAGGAAAAGGGGAAGAATCCTTTTCTTTACCATGATTTCAAGAAAGCCCTCCCATCCCTAAGAAGGATGAGGGAATGAATTTGTTCTACTCTTGCTGTTTGAACCCAAAATCTCTATCCATTTAGAAAATGAGTAGGGAATAAGTCAAGGAAAGATTGCTTTTAAGGCAATGTTGAAAGGGAGAAGAGAGTCAAAGCTTGAAAAACTGTGAGGAAAGCGCGGTGAGGCTTGTTGGAGCGGAAGAGGAAAAGACCTTTGAGTCGGATCGGAAAGAAGCCGACTCGAAGGATAAAGTAAAGGCAGGAGCCCCCTTACTGAGAACTCCTACAAAATGCACCTAGCGAAGATTAACCATCTTTCGTCGTAGGTAGGCAATTTGTGTTTGGTGGGGTAGATCTTTAGGGCAATAGTCTTCACAGCCCAAAAGACTCATACAACCAAAAATTCCATCATCATCACCAATGATTTCATAGATATCGTCATCGGTTCGCTTATCTCGTGGATCCATGTGGAATCTTGCGATGCGCATGAAACCAGCGGCTCCTAGAAATTCTTCTCGCATGCGCTTAGTTCCACAAGCAGAAATACAACAACCACATTCAACACAGCGCTCCAGCTCGTAGATTTTATCAGCCAGCCCGGGCTCCATTTTTTCTTCCAGACGGGTGAGATCGATCTCGTCCATGGCTTGATCATGAATCCAGCTACCAATGCGCTCACTCATAGCACGCATGAATTTCCCAGTGTTGACGGATAAGTCTCCAATCAACTCAAAGGCAGGTAGAGGCATCAATGTAATCTCACCACTTGGGTACTTACTTGTCAGTGCCCGACAAGCCAAGTCAGGTTGACCGTTAATGATCATCCCACAGCTACCGCAGATACCAGCACGACAGACAAAGTCGAATTGGAGGGAACTGTCAAATTTCTCTCTAATTTCATTGAGAGCGATAAAAATAGTCATTCCAGGAGCTTCTTCCAACTCATAGGTAACCATTTTGGGCTTATCCCCTTTGAGTTGGGGGTTGAATCGCAAAATTGAAATTTTTAAAATTCTTCCTTTTTCTATATTTTCGCTCATTTGAAACCTCTTCCCACTCGTTCGTTCTTGCCGCGTAGTCGCTCAGGTAAGTCATAAGGCATCAACAGGTGCTGAAGTTCATGTCGGTCTGCCTTAGGATTTGCTTTCTTGATCTCTTCTACCTCTGCTACTCGCTTAGCAGTGTCTGGATGATGGACAGTATTGTCCGTTCCATAACCCCTGGATCCGGGAGGCATTTCCATCGTCATGATATCCAGATCTTCGTACTCTACTTCCGGCATCTCATCAGATTCGTTTCTCCAGTAAGTCAGAGTTCGCTTCAACCAGTTTTTATCATCACGAGCAGTGAAATCCTCACGGGAGTGAGCACCTCGACTTTCCGTTCTTAATAAAGCACCTTGAGCGACACAAAGTGCAAGCTTTAACATCTTTGGTACTCGAATCGCTTCCACCAATTCAGGATTGGAAGAACGAATCTTGTTCTTGATAGTGATGTTTTTACTCCGCTTACGTAGCTCCTTCAAGCCTTTTACAGCTTTTTCCAGATCATCTCCAGTACGGAAAATACCTACGTAGTCCATCATGATCTTCTGCATTGCCGACTTGATTTCGTAGACGTTTTCTCCACCTTCATTCGCAATGAGCTCATCAATTTTCTTCTCTTCTTGCTTTAAGAATGTTTCAACAAGACCTGTTTCGATGTTGACTGAGTTCTCTTCGCAAAAATCCGCTACGTATTCACCGACAATCATACCGGCCACAACTGTTTCAGCTACGGAGTTTCCTCCCAAGCGGTTGAAGCCGTGCATATCCCAACAGGCTGCCTCGCCTGCGGCAAATAAACCTTTCAGTGTTGGGCTCTCGCCTGTAGGCTTGGTCCTCAAGCCACCCATGGAATAATGCTGGGTAGGTCGTACTGGAATGTAATCCTTAACAGGGTCGATTCCCAGGAAATACTCACAAATTTCCTTAACCTCACGTAGGTTTTTATCGATATGTTCCTTTCCAAGGATGGTAATATCAAGCCAGAGATGATCACCATAGCGCGAGGGAACACCTTTGCCTTTTCTTATGTGCTCTGTCATACGTCGAGAAACTACATCTCGAGAAGCCAATTCCTTTTTCCCTGGCTCGTAGTCGGGCATGAAGCGATATCCATCTTTATCTCTCAACAAGCCACCGTCTCCACGACAGCCTTCTGTGGTTAAGATTCCAACAGGTACAATGGCGGTTGGATGGAATTGAACAGCTTCCATATTTCCAAGAGCAGCCACACCGGTTTCCATAGCAATTGCTTGTCCAATACCTTCACAGATAATCGCATTGGTGGAAACAGAGTAGATTCGGCCATATCCACCAGTAGCAATTGTCGTAGTTTTAGCTACATAAGCCAGCAGTTCACCGGTAATCAGGTCTCTGACCACGGCTCCGTAACACACATTGTCTTTATGGATTAGGGCAATTGCCTCTTTTCGCTCGTGTACGGGGATTTCATGTTCGATCGCTTTATTGTCTACTGCATACAGCATGGTATGACCCGTGCCATCAGCTGTATAGCAAGTTCGCCACTTCTTAGTTCCACCAAAGTCTCGTGCTGTAATCAGACCGTGAGCTTCATCGTTCTCTGTAATCGTTACTTTTTCCGCGTTCACTACAACCTGTCGGTCTCCTTTCTGAACACGACTCCAGGGAACACCCCAAGTGGAGAGTTCTCGAATAGCCTTAGGCGCAGTATTAACGAACATTCTGGCAACTGCCTGGTCACAGCCCCAATCACTTCCTTTGACGGTATCACCAAAGTGCACATCTTCGTCATCTCCTACCCCTTTGATCGTCGCACCCAGGCTCGCCTGCATACCACCTTGTGCCGCAGCGGAGTGTGATCGCTTAGCGGGGACCAGTGATAATACAATAGTGTCAAAGCCTCTTTTCTTGGTGGCAATTGCAATTCGCAATCCGGCTAGTCCACCGCCGATGACGAGTGAATCCGTATAAACGATTTTCATCTGTTCAATCCTCGTGATGGTATTTACTGATTAGTTGAAGAAACGCGAGTGTAGCGTCCGCCTACGTTGTCATTATTGATCTGCTCAACACCGATTTTGACGTAAGCACCCAATGAAGCCAAGCCTAAGACTACGAAAAAGATAGTCAGCGCTTTCTTGAAGGCCTTCAATTTCTTTCTGGTTGCTCTTGGGTCAGCACCATCAAACCAACCCCACTTCACAGCGAGTCTATAAAGTCCGATTGTTCCATGGAATTCTACAGCAAAGAGTAGAACCAAATAAAGAGGCCACATCCATTCTGAAACTACACGATCGGCAGAAGCATAAGGTCCGATTTTATCGGGATGTGTCATGATGATAAATAAATGCACTGAACCGAGGAAAAACATGATGAAACCGGTAATGAACTGAGTATACCAATAGTTGGTATCATCATGATTCATCATCGACATCTGCTGGCGGAAGACTTTATGTTGCTTCCAGTTGGCAGGGAACTTCCTGACCGCAAGTGCGGCGTGAATGATAAACAGGGTAAAAATTCCCATGGCTGCGAGGGTTACCAAAATTGGATAACCATGATCTCCCTCACCACGTAAAATAGACCCTTCCAGCATTCCGGCAACGAATTTCATAGCATCCTTTCCTAGGAGAATGCTAGATACCATGAGCATGTGTACCCACATGAACAGCCCCAGGATTAGTCCTGTGGCACTCTGGTAGAAATCCAATTTGGCGGGAATCCGGCTTTTCCTGACTGTATCAAGTAATAAGCTTTCCATCGACCTTCCTTTCTTTAAGTTTACAAGTCACTTTGCAAAATTCAAAATTACGGATCCAAATCAGCAGGAACCAATGTCCAGACTCGGCCAGACACCAAAAAATACTGCTTTAAACTGTCCTGAATTTTTGAAAACCGAAGGTCATTCTCTCAAAGGGTTTGATGCTTTGATGTGGCTCGATTTTCCTGAAATTTATTGGGGCTAGTGCTTTGATTTGAACCGTGATCTTGTCTGGTTTTTCCTAGTCGGTTTTGTAATCTAAGTCAATAAAAAAAGAAAAACGATTTCTGCAGAGACCTGATTTTTTTGGGACCTGTAGGGATGTGTGTGTCCCCGTATTGAATCTCCTTCTTTTTTTTAAATCGGGATTTTGGAGACTTGGAAAAAAGTAATACAGATAAAAAATTCTAAAGAAAAAATCATGCACACGGAAGGGGGTGAGTGAGCCTTTGGAGGCTCTCTCAAAATTATTGTCTGCTCAAAAAAATAAAATTCCCTTAAAGTAAATTGACAAATCGGACTCTCTCTGGACTAAATGAAAATACCGATAAATTCCCTTAAAAAGTGGGTTGCAAGATCAAAAAAACACTGATACGATCGCTGGATCATGTCGAATTGCCCACCGTGCGGGGGGTGAGACAAGGGTATTGTTGAGACTTTTTTAGGATACCATAAACATAAGAATAAGTAGCCAATATGCCTACACTAAATCAGTTAGTAAGAAAAGGTCGCAAGCGAATGGTGGAAAAGACTAACGTTCCAGCGCTGCAGGCTTGCCCCCAGAAACGTGGGGTGTGTACGAGGGTGTATACCACTACTCCAAAGAAACCAAACTCGGCGCTTCGAAAAGTTGCCAGGGTTAGACTGACCAACGGAATGGAAGTGACTTCCTATATTCCTGGTATTGGACATAACTTGCAAGAGCACTCCGTGGTAATGATTCGAGGCGGAAGGGTAAAAGATTTACCTGGTGTTCGCTATCATGTCATCCGAGGGACATTAGATACTCAAGGTGTTTCGAATCGTAAACAAGGTCGTTCGAAATACGGGGCGAAAAAGAGCTAAGGAAAGGAAAATATGTCTAGAAGACACTCAGCAGCAAAACGCGAAATCATGCCGGATTCCAAATATGGAAGCCTATCATTGAGCAAATTTGTAAACTGCATGATGGTTGATGGTAAGAAAAGTATTGCCGAGTCAATTGTTTATAAGGCTCTAGAGTCGGTTGAAAGTAAAATTGAAGACAAAAACGGAATTGAAATTTTCGACGAAGCTATCCGCAATGTACAGCCCCAATTGGAAGTCAAATCCAGAAGAGTTGGTGGTTCTACTTATCAGATCCCTGTGGAAGTTCGAGAAAGCCGTAAGCTGACTTTGGCTCTTCGCTGGATTATTGACGCTTCCCGGAAAAGGAACGAGAAATCGATGAAAGCCTGCTTGGCTGGCGAACTCTTCGATGCCTTTAACAATCGAGGCTCAGCCGTAAAGAAGAAAGAAGATACACACAAAATGGCCGATGCTAATAAAGCTTTCGCTCATTATATGTGGTAATGGTTCAAAAGGTAGGTTGAAATGGCGGAAATGCCTCTGTCAGATTTGAGAAATATCGGTATCATTGCACATATTGACGCCGGAAAAACAACAACCACTGAGCGCATCCTGTATTTTACCGGAAAAAGTCACAAGATCGGTGAAGTACATGATGGTGCAGCTACCATGGACTGGATGGCTCAGGAGCAAGAACGCGGGATTACTATTACAGCCGCTTCGACGAGTTGCTTCTGGAAACGAGGTGGACAGAAAAAACAGATTAACATCATCGATACCCCTGGACATGTTGATTTCACTGTTGAAGTGGAAAGGAGTCTGAGGGTGCTGGACGGTGCTGTGGTAGTGTTTTGTGGTGTGGCTGGGGTTGAGCCGCAGTCAGAAACCGTGTGGCGACAAGCTGATAACTATAAAGTTCCTCGTTTGGTCTTTGTTAATAAAATGGACCGGACAGGGGCTGACTTCTACGCTGCTGTTAAACAGATAGAAGAAGTGCTTGGAACGGAAACAATTTGCCTGAATATCCCTTTGGGTAAGGAAGAAAATTTTCAAGGAGTTATTGACCTCTTGGAGATGCAAGCTATTTATTTTTCGGAGGAAAATCTAGGTTTCGACCTGATTAAAAAAGAAATTCCTGAAGAATGGCTTGAACTTGCTCTTGGTGAAAGAGAGAAAATGTTGGAAAAACTGACTCTCTTTGATGATTCCCTTCTGGAAAGAGTTTTGGAGGAGGAAGCAATTCCTAGTGACGAACTCAGGGCTGTGATTAGAAAATGTTGCCTCGGAAATGAGTTGACGCCTGTTTTTACTGGCTCTGCTTTTAAGAATAAAGGGGTGCAGCCGTTACTAGATGGAATCGTTGATTTTCTGCCTTCTCCAGAAGATGTTTCTGCCGTTGTTGGGATTTCTGAAAAAAGCGGTAAGGAAATTGTACTGCCAGCTGATACAGCAGGGGACTTTGCAGCTTTAGTCTTCAAATTGCAGACTGATAGTTTTGCGGGCACCGTATCTTATTTGCGAGTTTATTCTGGTAGTTTTAAAACGGGTGAACAGCTTTATAACCCTGCTAAGAAAAAGAAAGAGCGGGTTAGTAAGATATTTCTTATGCATGCTAACAAGCGGGAAGAAATTCCCGTTGCACGCGCAGGCGATATTGTAGCAGTAGTAGGGCTTAATTTTTCTACGACTGGGGATACTATATGTCACAAAGGACAGGACTTTACTCTGGAAAGGATTCATAGTCCAGAACCGGTGATTTCCATTGCGGTTGAGCCTAAAACTAAGGCGGATCAGGATAAGTTGCAAGATGCATTGAGCAGATTGGAAAAGGAAGATCCCTCTTTCTCTGTAAATATTGATCCAGAGACTGGACAGACTTTGATTTCGGGAATGGGTGAGTTGCACCTGGATATCCTGATGGATCGCCTGAAGAGAGAGTTTAAGCTGAATGTGAATACAGGAAAGCCTCAAGTCGCTTATCGTGAGACTGTTTGCTTACCTACCGAAGAATCGGAATTGTTTGATAAGCCAATCGCTGGAAAATCAGTGCTTGCAGAATGTACTTTGGCAGTGGAACCTCTTTCTTATGAAGAACCTAACCAAATCGTATTCTTAGCGGAGACTGGTCGTGATAAAACGTTGAAACCAGCTGTTGAGGCTGGAATCAGTGAAGGGTTGGCCTCTGGAGTAATTTCCGGATACCCGGTGATCAATGTTAAGATCACGGTAAAGGATCTACGGATCCAAGAAGATGAATATAACGTTGCAGCTTTTAAGATTGCAGCTTCCTTGGCCCTAAGGAAATGCTTACTGAATGCGGGTCCGGTTTTACTGGAACCGGTGATGAAGGTGGAGATTACGACACCCAGTGAGTTTACCGGAGATATCATCGGTGATATGAACTCCCGAAATGGACGAGTTCTGTCGATTGATGATAAAAAGGGAGTACAGGTCATCTCGGTGAGTGCCGCCTTATCGTCTATGTTTGGCTATCTTACTAAATTACGCTCCTTAAGCCAGGGGCGGGCGACTTTTTCTATGGTGTTTGATCATTATGACAAGGTGGCCTCCGCATAAGCGAAGATGGCTTGTTTTTTTTTCTTTATTTTTGGTAGGGACCTAAAGCCCGCTTATAACAGAAGGATACAGAATGGCAAAAGAAACATTTTTAAGAGATAAACCACACGTTAACGTGGGAACAATTGGTCACGTCGATCATGGCAAAACTACACTGACTGCCGGAATTACTAAAGTAATGTCCTTTTTAGGTCAGGCTAARTTCTCTGGTTACGCTGATATTGATAAYGCTCCTGAAGAACGAGAAAGGGGTATTACTATCGCGACAGCTCATGTTGAATATGAAAGTGCAGAGCGACATTATGCTCACGTAGATTGCCCGGGTCATGCGGATTACGTAAAAAATATGATTACCGGTGCCGCTCAAATGGACGGCGCTATCTTGGTTTGCTCCGCTGCTGACGGCCCTATGCCTCAAACACGAGAGCATATCTTGTTGTCTAAGCAGGTAGGTGTTCCTTATATGGTTGTTTTCCTGAATAAAGTTGATCAGGTTGACGATGAGGAACTCTTGGAACTAGTTGAAATGGAACTTCGCGAGTTACTGTCTGAGTATGATTTTCCAGGTGACGATATTCCATTTATCATGGGAAGTGCCTTGACTGTAGAAAGAAGTGAATCTACTGATGCTACTTCTCCTGAGTACAAGTGTATTATTGAGTTGGTTGCTGCTCTGGATAGTTACATTCCATTGCCTAAGCGTGAAATCGATAAGGACTTCCTACTGCCTGTTGAAGATATTTTCTCTATCTCCGGTCGTGGAACTGTTGCCACTGGTCGAATCGAAAGAGGAGTTATCAATGTAGGTAATGAAGTCGAAATCATTGGTATCCGTGACACTCAAAAGAGTACCGTGACTGGTGTTGAAATGTTCCGCAAATTGCTGGATCGTGGAGAAGCTGGAGACAACGTAGGTCTGTTGTTGCGCGGTACTAAACGTGAAGACATCGAACGTGGTCAGGTTATTTGTAAACCAGGCTCCATTACTCCTCATACTAAGTTCAATGGTGAGGTTTATATATTGACAAAAGAAGAAGGTGGACGGCATACTCCCTTTTTCACCAATTATCGACCTCAGTTCTTTTTTAGAACAACTGATGTGACAGGTGTCATTCAGCTGCCAGAAGGCACTGAAATGGTTATGCCTGGTGACCACGTAACTGTGGCAGTTGAACTAATCACTAGTATAGCTATGGAAGCAGGTCTTCGATTTGCGATTAGAGAAGGTGGAAGAACTGTAGGTGCTGGAACAATTTCTGAAATTGTTGCATAACCTGGAGAAAATGTTTCATGACACAAAAAATCCGTGTAAACTTCAAAGCCTTTGATGCGGCTCAGCTGGATAAAGCCGTGAAGGAAATCGTTTCCATTGTGAAACGTTCCGGAGCGAATGTAGTAGGACCCATTCCTTTGCCAACTAAAAAGCAAAGTATCTGTGTCTTGCGCTCACCTCACGTGAATAAAAAGTCACGAGAGCAGTTCCAGTTTCACACGCATAAAAGGCTGCTGTATATCACCGAAACTACACCTCAGACTATGGATTCTCTAATGAAATTAGATGTCTCTGCAGGTGTACAGGTGGATATCAAGCTTAAATAAAACATCCTGAAGGGGGTTCGCTCCCTTCTATGAGTGAAAGGACAGAATGGCATCGTTGAAGGTGTATAGTCTTGAAAATCAGGAAGTAGGTACAGTTGACCTGCATGACGATCTGGCACAGGCGACTCTGAATCCCTTTATCGTGAAAGATACAGTCGTATCCTATCTGAACGGCTTACGACAAGGGACTCATAAAACAAAAGAGCGCTCTGAGGTTACTGGAAGTCGAAGAAAGCTATTTCGACAAAAAGGAACAGGTAACGCTCGTGCTGGTAGTGCACAATCTCCCGTGCGACGACACGGGGCGACAGTGTTCGGACCTACTCCTAGAAGCTATAAGACTGATATTAATAAAAAGGTCAAAAAGAAAGCTCTTGCTTCCGTACTTAGCGAGAAGTTGAAGAACGGCCAGTTGCTGATTGTAGACAATCTGAAACTGGAAGACCACAAAACTAAGAAGTTTTTGGCTTGGATGGAAACAATGAACCTGAAGAAAACGTTATTTGTTTCTTCAGAGCAGGATTCCAATTTTGAACTGGCATCAAGGAACGTAACCTTTGTTAAGAGTGTTCATGCTTCCGGGTTGAACGTTTATGATGTGCTGAATCATACCAATCTAGTGATGACAAAACAGTCACTGATGGATGTGGAAGGGAGACTGTTGAAATGAAAAGCCAATTTAACTTGATTAGAAAACCACATATCACCGAGAAAGGCGTCCTTCTAAAAGAGGAGCAAAATAAGGTGATATTCCAAGTTGCCGTTGACGCAAATAAGATTGAACTGAAAAAAGCGATCGAATCGATTTTTAAGGTGAAAGTTAAAAAAATTAGTACCCTGAATGTGAAAGGGAAAACTAAGCGTCAAGGAAAAACTGAAGGGAAACGTGCCGACTGGAAAAAAGCGATCGTAACACTAGAAGAAGATCAATCGATCGAATACTTTGAAGGGGCATAGTTTACACAAAGCCAAAGTCCATGAAGGTCCTGAATAATGAGCATCAAGAAATATAAACCGACTTCACCTGGCCGCAGGGGAATGAGTGTCTCTGGGTTTGATGAGATTACAACATCAACACCAGAAAAAAGTCTGCTGGCCCCTAAGAAAAGAAAGAGTGGAAGAAATAATCAAGGTCGGATCACTACCAGACATATGGGTGGCGGTCACAAACGACGTTATCGGATTATTGACTTCAAGAGGGACAAGTACAATGTACCTGGAAAGATTGCTACAATCGAATATGATCCTAACCGGACAGCACGAATCTGCCTGGTTCACTACATAGATGGAGAGAAACGCTATATTTTGGCCCCAGAAGGTGTCAGCGTAGGCGATATTCTGCTTTCCGGCGATGTAGTGGAAATCAAGATTGGTAACGCAATGCCTCTGAAGAATATTCCATTGGGAACTGCTGTTCACAATGTCGAGTTGAAGCCTATGAAAGGTGGACAGATTGCTAGAAGTGCAGGTACTTCTGTGATCCTGATGGCGAAAGAAGAAAAATACGCTCAGCTGAAACTACGATCTGGTGAAATCCGATTGGTGCATCTCGAATGTAGAGCCACAATCGGTCAGGTAGGAAACGCTGAACATTCTTTGGTGAAGATCGGAAAAGCAGGAAAATCCCGCTACTTAGGACGACGACCAACTGTAAGGGGTGTTGTAATGAACCCTGTCGATCATCCTCATGGTGGTGGTGAAGGAAAAACTAGTGGTGGACGCCATCCTGTTTCTCCTTGGGGTAAGCCAACTAAAGGCGCCCGCACCCGGAAAAATAAGCGCACCGATAGATATATCGTCAAGCGCCGTAAATAACGGAAATGCAACTAATTGATATTAGGAGAACAGAGTGCCGAGATCACTAAAAAAAGGTCCTTTTGTTGACGAGCATCTCTATAAAAAATGCACAGTCGCAAAAGAAAAAAACGATCGGAAGGTGATAAAGACTTGGTCTCGCAGATCGGTAGTTATGCCTGAATTTGTTGGGTTGAATGTTGCCGTACATAACGGAAACAAGTTCATCCCCATCTTTATCACTGAAAATATGGTCGGCCATAAATTTGGCGAATTTGCCCCTACTCGTACTTATCGGGGGCACATCTCTAAATCCGATAAGCGTGGCAAAAAGAAGTAAATGAAAAAACAAAAAAAAGAGAACAGAGCCGCAATTGCGAAGGCCTCTGTCCGAGGTGCTAGAGTTGCTCCTCGAAAGGCCAGGCTTGTGGTGGATCTGATTCGCGGGACCAATGTAGTCAACGCACTAGGTGTGCTTGAAAATACACGTCGAGCTTCCAATCCGATTATCAAGAATGTATTGAAATCGGCCATTGCTAATGCTGTTGAAAAAGATAGCAGCGTTAATCCCGACGAACTAGTGATTACAGAAGCCCGAGTTGACGAGGGACGAACTTTGCGTCGTATGCAGCCTCGTGCTATGGGACGAGCTACTGTAATCAGGAAACGATCCAGTCACATAACCCTGTCGGTTGGATAAAAACTTTTTCAAATAGATTGAAAAATCTATTTGAAACTACGGAGAAAAACTTTGGGACAGAAAGTCAACCCAATTAGCCTGAGATTAGGAATTACTAAGACTTGGCAGTCTAATTGGTATGCTGAGAAAAAATATGCCAGTATCTTGATGGAAGACATCAAAGTAACTGAGTATATTAGAGAAAACCTAAAGCATGCCGGCATCGCTTCAGTAGAAATCGAAAGAGCAGCGAAGAGCATTAAGGTGCACATCAACGCTGCCCGTCCCGGCATTATTATCGGTCGGAAAGGTGAAGAGGCCGAAAAGGTTAAGACTGCGATCGCTAAGATTGTTCAACAAAAGGATCTGGTCCTGAACATCAAAGATGTTCGCCGACCAGAGACAGACGCTCAATTGGTAGCTGATAACATCGCTTTCCAATTGGTACGACGGATGGCATTCCGTAGAGTCATGAAAAAGACCTTGCAAAACGTCATGCGATTCAATGTCACTGGTTGTAAAATCATGATCAGCGGTCGTTTGAATGGTGCTGAAATGGCCCGAACTGAATGGGTCTTGGATGGTCAGGTGCCTCTACATACGTTGAAAGCTGACATCAACTATGCGGTTGCTGAAGCTAAAACAATTTACGGAATCCTGGGTGTGAAGGTGTGGATCTACAAAACTCCTCAAACTGAAGCTGCTCAGGGTAGACGACGACGCCGCAAGCCTACTAATAGGGAGAAGTAGCCATGTTAATGCCTTCGCGCACAAAATACCGTAAGGCCCAGAAAGGGCGCCTCAAGGGAGAAGCTTCCAGAGGTAACGAGATTAGTTTTGGAACTTTGGCTATTCAGGCTGTCGGACGTGGTTTTCTCACTTCCCGACAAATTGAAGCTAGTCGACGTGCCATGACTCGTCACGTAAAACGAGCGGGTAAAATCTGGATTCGTGTTTTCCCTCACAAACCAGTCACAAAGAAACCAGCCGAAACTCGAATGGGTAAAGGTAAAGGTGCTGTGGATCATTGGGAATGCCCGATTAAGCCGGGAAGAATCCTGTTTGAAATTGACGGGGTTGATCCTGTAGTTGCAAGAGAGGCCTTCAAGTTAGCGCAAGCTAAATTGCCGGTGAAGACCAAGATTATTTCTCGAGAGGAAATGTTATGAAAATTTTAGAATTGAGACAACTCTCAAAGGAAGATCTCTTGGCCCAAGTCGTGACTCTGGAAGAGAATCTCTTTCGATTACGATGCAACAAATCTATCGGACAGCTGGAGGATACCTCCGTTATCACTAAGGCGAGAAGAGACATTGCTCGTGCCAAGACCGTCCTGAGTGAACTTTCCGCTTAAGCGTATTGAGCCGGCAACGGCTATCAATCTAGAGAATATTTGATTGAAATTATGGAAGAAAAAAAAGCAGTACAAAGACGGAAGAAGGTTCTGCAGGGGATTGTCGTAAGTGATAAAATGGATAAGACGGCTGTCGTAAAGGTGGAACGGACTATCCAACATCCGCTGTATAAAAGAACCTTGAAGAGAACGAAGAAGTACAAAGTGCATGATGAAAACAACGTCTGTGGCATTGGTGATCGTATTAGATTGATCGAATGTAAGCCACTCAGCAAGGACAAATGCTGGCGTCTGTTGGAAGTCACGACTAAAGCACTTTAGGATTTGATTTAACTTGAAAACAATACCGGAGAGAATTCGATGATTCAAACACAATCTCGAATGGAGGTAGCAGACAATTCTGGTGCGAAAGAAATTATGTGTATCAAGGTTCTGGGTGGATCCGGAAGACGATACGCTAGCATCGGAGACGTGATTGTTGCATCCGTCAAGCAAGCTGCTCCAAACGGAAAAGTAAAAGCAGGTGATGTAGTGAAGGCAGTGATTGTCCGTACTGCATATGGCACTCAACGCGCTGACGGTACCACGATTCGTTTTGATACCAATGCGGCTGTGCTTTTGAATACAAAAGGCGAACCGATTGGAACTAGAATCTTTGGACCCGTTGCTAGGGAGTTGCGAGCAAAAGATTATATGAAAATTGTTTCATTGGCTCCTGAAGTCCTATAAAAATTCCAGAGTGAAAGATGAAAACTAAAGGAAAAAATAAGGATCAGTTGAAGAAGCACAAGCTTCTCCTGAAAAGGGGAGATTTGATCCAAGTAATCAGCGGGAAAGATAAGGGCGCGAAAGGCAATATTCTGAGCATCGACCGTTATAAAATGCGCGTAGTGGTTGAAGGCGTCAACATCGTGACTAAGCATGTGAAGCCCAGCCAGGCTAATCAAGAAGGTCGAATCGATCGCTTTGAAGCACCTATCCATTACTCTAATGTCCTACTTTTTTGTAAAGGTAGCGACCGAGGAGAGCGTCTCAAAGTTCGTATYAACGATGACGGCTCTAAAACAAGAGTTTTTGCAAAGTCAGGAACTCCAGCAGAATAATTGAGGTAGAAAGTGTCCTTAATACATGAGAAGTACAACAAAACTGTTGTTGACAGTTTAAAAAAGGAATTCGGTTACAAAAACGTAAACGAAATCCCAAAAGTTACCAAAGTCGTGCTGAATGTGGGCGCGGGAGAAGCTGTTCAAAACGTGAAGTGCATCGATTCCATCATGGATTACATGAAGGATATCAGTGGACAAATGCCGATTGTCAGGAAATCTAAAAAGTCTATCGCGGGCTTCAAATTGCGTGAAGACATGCCAATTGGTGTGAAAGTTACKYTRMGASGWRNCSRWNATGTAYGAMTTYYTRGATCGATTGATCTCAACTGCTTTGCCTCGTGTACGAGATTTCAAGGGCCTGTCCCTAAAAGCTTTTGACGGCGCCGGTAATTATTCCATCGGAATCAAAGAGCAACTGGTATTCCCAGAAGTTGATTTTGAGAAGATTGATAAAGTACGTGGTATGAATATTACCATCGTAACTACTGCTAAAACCGATGAAGAAGGGCGATTCCTGTTAAAAGCATTGGGAATGCCGTTCAGAAAAAATTAAGGCAATATGGCAAAGAAATCTTGGATTGCAAAAGCAAACAGACCCGCAAAGTTTAGCACTCGAGCCGTGAATCGATGTGGTCTTTGTGGTCGACCACGAGGCTACATTCGAAAGTTCGGTATCTGTAGAATCTGCTTCCGAACACGAGCTGGTTTTGGTCAATTACCTGGTGTACGAAAGTCCAGCTGGTAACATTTAGATATCGATTGAATTTGTAACAGACAGTTTTGGAGAAAACAAATGTCAATGTCTGATCCCATCGCGGATATGCTGACGAGAGTCCGTAACGCGATTTTGCGCGAGCATAAAAACGTGACACTCCCCACCTCAAAGATTAAAGAGAACATTGCAAAAGTTCTCGTGGCGGAAGGGTTTGTTGGCGGTTATGTCGTGAGTGATGATATTATTGGTAAGACTCTGACTATCGAATTGAACTATGATAGCAAGAGAGAGTCTATCATTCGAAAGATAGCAAGAGTGAGCAAGCCGGGTTTACGAATTTTTAAAGGCTTTAAAGAATTGAAACCCCTCTTAAATGGACAAGGAATGTATATCATTTCAACGTCAAAAGGATTACTGTCTGATTCTCAGTGTAGAGAACAGAGGATTGGCGGTGAAGTGATTTGTGCGGTTTACTAAGACTTAAAGATCAAGGAGATCAGTAAAATGTCAAGACTTGGAAGAAAAGCCGTTCCATTTAGCGAGAAGGTCAAAGTTAGTTATAGTGATAAAAATCTGACTGTAAGTGGAAGCAACGGTGAAATGAATTTCGCCATCCCCGCTATCATCGATTTAGAAATCGGGGAAGGAGAAATTGCAGTGAAGGCTGACTTCGGAACAACTGCCGGAAGTAGCCTGGGTGGAACCATCCGTTCAGTAATAAACAACATGGTGGTTGGAGTAACAGAGGGTTTCAGCAAGACTTTGGTTCTTGTCGGGGTTGGTTATCGGGCACAAGTGTCTGGCCAGTCCTTGGTATTATCCTTAGGTTTCTCCCACAACATCGACTACGCTTTACCTAAGCAGGTAAAAGCTGAAGTGAAGGGGCCTAAGATTACCCTGTCTAGCTGCAATAAGCAGCTTTTAGGGCAAGTAGCCGCTGAAATTCGAAAATATCGACCACCAGAGCCTTACAAAGGCAAGGGTATCCTGTTTGAAGGTGAGAAAATTGTGCGTAAAGCAGGAAAAACCGCTAAAAAGTAAATAAGATAGATTCAGGATAAAATGGAAGCTTCGAAAAAGAGACTTCTTACTAAGGGTAGGAAGAAGAAAAGTATCAGGAAACGAATCAGCGGAACAGGAGAAAGGCCCCGAGTCTCTGTGACTAGGTCTTTGAAGCATATTTCTGTTCAGGCGATTGACGATGTTTCAGGATCTACAGTTCTGGGTGCTTCGACCACACAAAAAGAGCTTGCTGAATTGGTAGGCGGAAAAGGTGGGAATAAGGACGCTGCTACTAAAGTTGGAAAAGCCTTTGGCGAAAAACTGGTAGCAACGGGCGTCAAAACCATCATTTTTGATCGAAATGGCTTGATGTATCACGGCAGGGTTAAAAGTTTGGCTGATGGACTGCGCGAAGCGGGCCTGGATTTCTAAAATAACAACCGAGATTTAAAGAGGTCAGCTTGGCAGAAAAAGAAAAAAGTGACTTGATTGAAAAAGTCATTGAAGTTAAACGTGTATCTAAAGTCGTGAAAGGTGGTCGACGATTTAGTTTCAGTGCCCTGGTGATTGTAGGGGATGGAAAAGGTCGAGTAGGCATGGGACTTGGAAAAGCGAACGAAGTTGTAGAAGCCGTTCGAAAAGGAACTGAGACTGCCAAGAAAGGCATGCAAGCTTACAGCTTGTATAAAAACTCGATTCCACACGTTGTGAAAGGCCAGCACGGATCAGCTAAGGTTTTGATGAAGCCGTCCCGTCCTGGTAGTGGTATCATCTCCGCCGGTGCTGTACGTGCCGTTGCAGAGGCTGTTGGTATTACTGATATCACTGTGAAAGCGTTGGGTTCCAACAACAAGCATAACCTTGTACGATCTACTATCGACGGATTGGCTCAGCTGAAAAGCTTTACCGAAATTTCCGAACGACGAAACAAAAAAATCGAAAAGATTTGTTTAATCGACTTTTAATATTATGGCTGGACAAATTACAGTACAATTGGTTCGGAGTGGAATTGGTCGTACCCAAAGACAACGTGCTACGTTGCAGGGGTTGGGCTTGAAAAAGCTGCGCCAAGTTAGAGTTCTGAACGATACTCCTGAAGTCAGGGGCATGGTGAACAAAGTTCAACATTTGGTAAAAGTGTTGGACTAAGCAAACTTCTACCACTGATTGATCAATTTACGAGGGTAAGATTCAAATGTTACACACACTGGAAAACGCTCCCGGCGCTCGCAAGAAAAGAAAGCGAGTAGGCCGCGGTCCGGGTTCAACCCTGGGGAAAACCTGTGGGCGAGGACACAAAGGTCAAAATTCCCGATCTGGTTCTAAGAGAAGGATCGGTTTTGAAGGTGGCCAGATGCCCCTTCACCGAAGACTGCCAAAGCGTGGTTTCAAGAGCTTGTTCCGACAGGAATATTCGATTGTTAACCTATCTGCAATCATGGCTAGTCCTAAGGTAGACAAAAATGAAAAAATCAATCTGGAATCCCTTAAGGGTGCCGGCTTGGTTCGCAACTTGAAGCTTCCACTGAAAGTTCTGGGTGATCAAACTGTCGATTTATCCCTGAACATTGAAGCAACAAAATTTAGTGCATCTGCCAAAGAGAAGATCCTGGCAGCTGGTGGAACAGCGACAGTCATTAACGGCTAGGTGGCAATGATCGACGTATTTAAAAACATCGTAAAGATCGAAGAGTTAAGGAAGAGGATTCTTTATACTTTAATGATGCTGATTGTTTTCCGTATTGGCGCTCACATCCCTATTCCAGGGATCGACAGTAAAGCACTAGCGAGTTTTTTTAACGCGAATAGTAGTGGCCTCTTAGGTCACTTGGACATGTTCTCAGGGGGAGCCCTGAGAAATATGACTATCTTCGCGTTGGGAATTATGCCGTACATTAGTGCGTCGATCATTATGCAGTTGTTAACTGCTGTTTTTCCCGTCCTTGAACGATTGTCTAGGGAAGGGGAAGCTGGAAGGAAAAAGATAACGCAGTACACACGCTACGGAACCATTGTCTTGGGTATTATCCAGGGCTTTGGGATTGCGGTCGGACTTGAAAGTATGGGTGGTCTTGACGGCTCTAAGGTTGTCTTGGCTGGTATGAATACTTGGGCATTTCGCTTTACTACAGTGGTAACTTTGACCGCTGGTACCGCATTTATTATGTGGGTGGGTGAACAAATCAGTGAAAGGGGCATCGGAAACGGGATCTCTTTGATTATTTTTGCCGGTATTATTACTGGAATCCCCAGTGCTATTGTTCAAACCATAGCTCTGATGGATACAGGGGACATTACTCTCTTTGTCATACTTCTAGTTGGAATCATTATTGTGGGGGTCATCGGAGTAGTTATCTACTTTGAGACCGCAAACCGTAAGATTCCTGTGCAATACGCAAGAAGAACGCAAGGGAAAAAAACTTTTGGAGGTCAGTTTTCTCACCTGCCATTGAAGATTAACGCTTCTGGTGTGATTCCTCCTATCTTCGCATCATCAATTCTGGCTTTTCCAGCTACCATCACCGGCTTTACAACCATAGGGTGGGTGCAGGATATTGGAAATAACTTGGTACCCGGAAGGCTACTTTATAATGTAGTTTTCGTCATTCTGATCTTTTTCTTTTGCTTCTTCTATACTGCAATTCAGTACAATCCCATGAAGATTGCTGAGGAAATGAAAAGATACGGTGGCTTTATTCCAGGTATTCGGCCAGGTAAGAAAACAGCGGATTACTTAAATTTGGTGTTAACTCGGTTGACTTTCGGTGGAGCCTTCTACCTGTCATTGATCTGTGTGTTACCTAGTATTCTTTATGTTTACTTTAAGGTGCCCTTTTCTTTTGGCGGGACAGCGGTCTTGATCGTTGTTGGTGTGGCATTGGACACGATCTTACAGGTCGAAACCTTTTTGCTGAATCAGAATTACGACGGTTTCATTCGAAAGAGTAAGAAGAGAAAGAGACATTATTAAGTTTTGCATCTTTTTAAACTCCTAATCCCTTGGGAAAAACTATGAGAATTATTTTTTTAGGTGCTCCGGGTTCTGGTAAAGGAACCCAGTCAAAGAAAGTAGCAAAGAAATTATCCATTCCACAGTTATCCACAGGAGACATTCT
>NVSR01000067.1 GCA_002401295.1 SAR324 cluster bacterium
TTATTTTTTTAAACCATCAAGAATCTATCTTAAATTTAGCTTATTTTGGTCTTGACTCCGGGGTCCTCTATAGTCCTCCCCAGCCTATTCTTCGAGTTCCTCATGAATGGGTCTATGCACAGATTGTAAAGCATTGAGAAAAAGGGCAGGTGGTTGAGGTCGAGATTCGTCCCATTTTCGACAAGGGAAAGCTGGATTTCCGTGATGTGGTACAACTTCCACACATTTCATCGTAGTCTGAAAATCAAAAAAGAAGATGGGACTTATCAACAACGAACACCGGCAATGGCAGTCGGGCTAGTGGCTTGTGCATATTCAACTTTGGAACTGATGCGGATGGTCTTCCTGAGATAATCTCAAGTAACTACCCCTTTCAGCTGTAAAATCATTCCAAGAAAGCTTCGCAAATAAGCTATGGAAAATCAGTCAATCGCAACCAATATACAAGGTAATTAGAATAACAGAGCATACTTTTTTAGTATTTTACATCAACATCTGGTTAATCAAGAATAGAAATTTTGTCTTGTCCCCAGCGGTCAGCATATTTTTGAATTGCTTCACGCACCACAGTATTTTTATCCTTATTGTTTTCAAACCCCTCAATTAGGCAATGCATAAACTCGCCAATTCTACTTGCAGCTTTTCCATCCCGAAATGGGTCAATTTGATTGAGGAATGCTTCCATTTTTCCAAAATTTGGAAATTGATCCGGTGCGCTCCAATAGGACTCTAGTGAACTCCATAGGCCTTCCCAATCTTGGAAAACAACATCTCCTTGTTTAATTTGCTGATACATAGAACTTACCGCCCAACCTTCCAGGTCTAAAACAAGGGTTCTGGTTCCAGCAAGTGCAGCTTCAATTGCTGCAGTTCCCGCATGAAGATAACCATGAATAGCGATATCTGATGCAAGCGCTGCAATTGCTGGGGGTATAGCAGAACATCGAAAATTCTCCTCAAAAACATAGCACCTACCTGTTTCCTCCAGTTCCTGAAGAGATTCCGCTACTTTTCCTAAACGTTTTCGTAGATTTTCTGGCTTTTTGGATTTAATGATCAGCCCTAGTTCAGGATTCTCCAGTACTTTTCTTATTATGAAATCATAGCTTTCTGCCATGTGCTCATGTCCTTCGAACCAACGACCATCATCAATTGAATTCTCATCAAAATAGGCCAGAATTTTCTTCGCGCCCTTAGCTTTTAGCATATTGCGTAACTTTTTAGCTTCTGGTCGCAGAAGAGGAAATCTATGATCACCAGGGTAACCAACGGCTATGTGGTACGAAGCAGTTGAGCCATGTGCTTTTTCCAGCTCCGCATGTTCTGGTGAAAACCCGAAAATAATGTCAGCACAACAAGCTAAACTGGGGCCTGACCTATCTTCCAGAGCACGTTGCCAAATCGCCATGATACCTCCAACTCTATGCATAGCTTCTGCAGTAGCGTAGTGGAGACTATCAAATTTATTTTCTGTGAGATAGGCCTTAGCATTGTATTTTTCAAAAAATTCTTGCCAATAGGATACCTCAAAAAGAAAACGACTTTGCTCTCGATTGATGAATTGCTGCTCAATCTTATATTTGGGATGTTTTTTGGCAGGAAGGATAGAATCACACTTCTTATTATATCCCTCAAATATCGGAATTCCAGAATTCTTGGTTAAGTGAAATCCATGAGATATTAGTTGAAAACCATGATCCTGAACAGCAGACCACTTTTCTTGTGGAACATTCAAGCATGGGCTATTGATCGAAAGCAATAGATTTTTTTTTGGTATTTTTGACTGCTGCCAGAAAAAAAGATCTGAATAAAGGGCCTGATCTTCTGTTTCGGGAACTCTATTAATTGAAATAACGATTTTTACATCCTCTCCTGTTTCATTAGCAAGTACAGCTTTGCTTTTTTGCTGTAACCCTTGCCTCACTTTTTTTGCTACGCGAAAAAGATTAGGCCGAGAAGTTATAAGGTTTTTAACCAAGTTCTGCTTGGAATAAGAAGGACTGACAAATAAATTAATCCCTTTTTCCTGTGCGTACTCCTTTAAAGTATCTACCCAGAATCTTGTTGATAAATACAAGGCAACAGGTTCGGAGTTACTATATTGTTTTCTATGCCAATTAATCACTTCAACAATATACAGAGTTCTCCAAGTATACTCTGCGTCTGGGGAAGCAAAAAGGATCAAACTCTTCTCAAGAAATTTTCCTAATCGAGTTTGATACCACTGTTTATTTACAATAGAGGAAAAGGCTTCACTTTGAACAACCCTATGCCGAAACCCCAATAGATTCATGTAAACTGATTTCAGTTGCAACGACAAATTATTCTCATCACGCACTTCATGTACTTGAAAAGTTAACGGGCTAAATGTAATTTCTGAAGTTGAAAATAATTTATTCGCTAACTTTAACGCCTTTGGCGAAGATTCAAAATAGAAACATTTAATAGGTAAAGTTCCATCAACCTCTTTTGCCTTTAGCAATGGAAGTAGATTAGCAGTTATAGAACTGGTGGTTAAATTCTCAAGATAAATTAGCATAAAATATTTTTAGGAGTGGTCGATTTGGCCTAGTTTTTTAATTGGAAATGACCAATTTTTCTTGAGATATAATAGAATGGCATCAAAATTTGGCCCAACTTGTTTTCCAGAGCCTTACCAATATCATCCACTGTAATATTGCAACTGCAAGTATAGCGCAGGCCATTATCAAAAAGGAGATTTAGACAATAGAACCGGTTTTAAATCAGTAGAATAATCAAGTTGCCTATTTAAAATTATGTTTATAGTCACCATTTGCACGGTTAAAATCATCAACGTGGCCAACATCTATCCAGTATTCCCGTATTGGAAAAGCAACTGTTTTCTGCTTATTTTTACTTAGCTCTTTGAATAGATCAGGTAAATCAAAATAGGAGTGTTGTGGAATTAGTCGCAGTGACTCTGGGGATAAAATATAAATGCCTGCATTCACAAAAAAAGTATGAACAGGCTTTTCATCTATCTTAGTAATTTGATGGTCCTTAATATTGACGACTCCGTAGGGAACTTGGAAGTCATACTCTCTAACGCACATAGTTGCTGCCGATTGATATTCATTATGAAAATCTAGTAGGCGCTGAAAATTCACCCTAGTCAGAATGTCTCCATTCATGACAATCACGGGATTTTCTGGTGTTTCTGGCATTAAACTTAACGCCCCCCCTGTTCCTAACCGCTCTTTTTCACGAATATAGCGAATATCTACTCCCCACTTTTCCCCATTTCCAAAAAAACTTTCAATCATTTCAGCTTTATAATTGACGGAAAAGTAGAATCGATAAAATCCATCAGAAATAAAATTGTCGAGTATTGTCTCTAAAATAGGTTGGTTTCCAATGTTAAGCAAAGGTTTTGGGCAATCTTTAGTCAAGTTTCCTAATCGACTTCCCAAACCACCAGCCATAATAACCACAATAGTATCATTTTTTACAGTTTTATGGAGTTCATCAACCACCTGTATCCCCAGAATTTTTCCATCATCATCGACCACAGGCAAGTGTCGAATATGTGTATTCTGAAATATTTGAAAAGTTTCTTTTGAAGTACTCTTCGATGATATAATTAGAGGGGAGGAGTTCATTATTTTTGTCACCGGTTCTGAAAAAGAAACACCTTTCATAATTGCGCGGCGAATATCACCATCAGTGATGATTCCCAATAGTTTTCGTTCCTGGCCTACAATGACTGCAATCATACAGCTACTTGAGTCAATGATACTAATTGCCTCTTTTATTGTAGAGGTCACAGGAACTAGAGAGCTTTGCCAGTTTTTCATCTAAGTAACAGAGAGAGCATGAAGTTATTGATGGAAGGCATTTAGAAAAAAGCATGCAATGCTTAGTAGCCCACTCACCGGAGAGGTGGTAAAAGTGGCATTCAAAAAAAGAATAGACCTGAGTGGTCAGGTTAGAGTCCAAATAGCAATAACCGCAAATGGATATCACAGAGAGAGCATTGGGGCATCTAATCGTTCGAGCCAAGATGGACATTTTTCGACCTGAACAACTTGAGCATACACCAGCTCATGAGGGGTACCAATTATAGTAAATCGAGAGTAGATTGATTAGATTAGCTTAGTTTGAATCGCCTTCCAGTGCCCTTTTTATTAACAAAAGTTCGCAAAGCAAAAATCAGATTGGACTTTCTACTGTAACCATGAAATTCATAAACTCCAACACATACATTTCTGCGTTAAATTAGATTTAACGATGGGAGCAAATACTTTTATAAAATCAACTCTGAATCATAAAAACAAATAGTTCTAACTCTCTCAAACAACACAGAAAATGAAAAATGTACTTATTATTGGATCTGGACAACTAGGTTCCAGGCACATGCAAGCATTACTAAACTCGAAATATGACTTGAAAATTGATGTAATTGACCGGTCTCTGGAATCTCTTGAGCTTGCGAAGCAAAGAGCGGAAGAGATAAAAAAAAGAAAGGCTAAAATCGAACTTCGATTTTTTGAATCAATTGATGAATCTGACCTTCAAGTCCTTGACCTAGTCATCATAGCAACCACGGCAGGTGTTCGATATTCCGTCACTAAAGAACTCCTCGAAAAAAGAAAAGTTTCGCACCTTATCCTGGAAAAGGTTGCCTTCCAAAAGGTCAGTCATTTTGATAAAATCATCAACTTGTGCAGAGCGAAAAATACAAAAACATGGGTCAATTGCCCTCGAAGAGAATTTGATGCTTTCAAAGAGATGAAAGCGTTTTTGGCGGATCAAGAAAAACTCATCATGACAGTACAAGGTGGAAATTGGGGCCTTGGGTGCAACACGATTCACCTGATGGACCTTTTAGCTTTTTTCACAAATTCTCTTCCAGAGTCTTACTCGATTGAAAACCTTGATCCTATTCTGTATGAAGCCAACAGAGCTGATGTAAAAGAATTTGGTGGTCTGCTAACTTTCCGCTACACAAATGGTAGTCGTTTAACGGTTATTGATGAAAAAGACTCAATAGCTCCCACATTTACTAGTATTCATGGAAAAACGAAAAGGCTAATTATTTCAGAATTCAACAAGACTGTAATTTTATCGACTGCAGAAAAAGACTGGGAACTTGAACAAAAAGAAATCTATCTGCCCTATCAAAGTGAGCTGACTACACTTGTTGCAGACAAAATTTTTGAAACAGGAGAATGCAATTTGACAACTTTAGAGGAATCTAAAATTCTGCATCAGGTTCTTTTTTCGGCGTTAAACACACACCTGGAAAGACAACTAAACTCACAGTTTGAAAGTTGTCCTATCACATAGGTAATCAAAAATAGATCTGGTAATTTACACGAGTGAAGGAGCACTAAATTTTTTCTAAATAATCCTTCACTTCTCTAAATTGATGTTTAAATAGATGTGCTGCAAGAACTTCCATTAAAGTAAAATCGTGCTCATGATCTATATCCAAAATTCCAGTATCTTCCATGAGTATAAGGTCCGCACTCCCATCGAGAGGAGATTTTCTTAGGTTGCCTGTAAGTGCTTTACAAGAATAAGAGTAGATCGATGCATTGATATCATAGACCTCTGGAACGTCTTGCCGACAGGAAAAATTTCCTGTTTTACTTAAGGATATCCCCTCCTCGGTTTTTTCTACCATGTTGAAATATGGATTTCTTCTGGAGGCAACGGCGGAAAGAACAACATCAACCTTATTTTTAATCGATGTGTTCAGGGCATTTTCCACATCAGATACTTTTCTAAGAGGGGAGGTTATATCCAAATCGATCAAATAGTCGTAGGATTTATCGGATAACTTTTCCATTTGAGCTAAGGCATCCTTCAAAACCAACATTTTTGGTGTCGCATCTTCAGCTAGTTCATCACATCTCAAGATAGAGACAATCTCTGAGAAATGAGTACCTATCTCAAGGAGAGGCTTACTGTCACTAGATATGCAAATATCCACCTCATGCTCGGAACGCTCTCGAAACTGCTCTGCTACGGATATAGTGTAAGCTACTAAAGGATGGCCTAAAAAATTACGAATATTTTTATTTTTTACTCCCTTAGAGCCAGCACGACCACAAATGGTAATTAATATTTTCATAAGATACCTTTGACCATCTTTAAAACCTTATAAGCATGTCCCATATCATTCTTATTCTTTCCATTCCCTTGCAGAAGGTTTAAAAAATGATTTAATTCATTGATATAAGGATCACTTGCGTTATTTGTATCGATAGTTTTCCCTCTATTGAGGTAAAATATTTTCTGGTTTACAAAATCTACTTGTACCGTATCATCAGCTGTAAATAACTCTAGCTCCCTTTTTGTTTTTCTTCCAAAATAATCTAAATGCACTTCAATAAGCTTATCTGAGTACTTGGCGATATAAACAGACAAGTCTTCAGAGTCAATCTCAAGATTAGAGAAAGTCCCCTGAAAACTCATTACTTCTAATGGAAAGCCAAAAAGGTCAGTAAGATAGTCCCATTCGTGAATCAAATCAATACGTACTCCCCCTCCAAGCTCTTTCTTAGCACTATAAGAGGTTCGATAATCACTATTTTGTCTCCAGTCTGGTAGGTAGCTAGAACAAATAGCTCTTGCAGAAAAAACTCTCTCTTGTGCGAGGATCTCTTTTAGAACCCGATAAGTGTTACTATTACGCAGGGGAGAAGCAACATAATAGATACCATTTTCTCTCAAAGAAAGCTCACTCAGACTGCGGTTGCAATTACTAAACAGAGGTTTCTCAATAAAGAGATGCTTTGACCGCTTCACCATTTCCTGAATGGTCTCAAAGTGCAAAGAGGTAGGGTTGGTGATAAAGGCAATATCATAATCCAGATCACTCTCTTGCATAGAGTAGAACTCTTTATCTACTAGTTCTACCCTCTCTGCCTTTGAGGATCGCACGGCATGAATCTCAAATTGAATTTCCCTTTCCTTTCCAAGACTAATCAAGTTTCTTAGGTGTCGCAATCCAATAGATCCAAGACCAACGAAGCATACCTTCATTTTATACCCCTTCAATCTCATCAATAACGGACAAGGTATATCTATCTTTTTCAAAGGTATACAGCTCGTTATTTTTCCCGTTTACCTTATCATGAAAAACCTTTAGTTCTTCAAAATAGGTTGCATCGACTATATTTTCTTGAGTAAACTTTTCATCATTAAAGTATTCACTCATGGAAATGCTTTTAAACTCTTTTTTCAAAAGATCAAGCTCTTCTAAGACACCTGGAGCTCCATCCCACCGAAGTTGCATATCTTCTGAAAAAACTTCTAAATTTCTCATTGCTTTACGACAGACGACATCCGCAATAAAGACCCCTTGGTGCCCTGACTCATGTTTGATATTAATCATGTATGTATCGTCATAATCAATATCAAGATCAGTTACTTTATCCTTCATCACCTGAACACTTCTGACTTTTCCAAAAGTTTCAATGATCCAGGGTAGTTCAATACCTAAAATTTCTCGGCAGCCATTAGTTCTTTTATCACCAACAAAAAAATCTTTATAATTTTCCCAGGGATGCCAATCAGGAAGATACTGTCCCAAGTGGTAACGGTAGCAGATTTTCTTAGTGGAGGACATCACCCTCTCTTGGATGTACTGTACTTCCTTCCGATAGAGCATGGTAGAGGAGAGAAAAAGCTCAACCTTATTCCTTTTTGCTGTGTTAATTAACTCATCATAATTTTCATTGATCAAGTTAATTTCTGTAAAAACATGCAGCCTTCTTTTCAAACATTCCAAGATAATTTGAGCATGTGTAATTGGAGATGTGCAAATCAAGGCTCCTTTGACCTCCCGATTCTGCAATGCTTGATCAATATTTTCAAATGTTTCAATTCCAAATTGTTTATTTATTTCTTTTAGACGATCTGGATTTCGGTCAACTCCAACGAGATTCAAACTAACCAAATTTTCTTGAAGGAGCCGAATTCTCCTTTTCCCCATTGAACCAAGACCAATTACTATATAGGTCATTTTGTACCTCACCTTTATTTAAGTACTTACTTTTGTTTCTTACCCAAGAAAACATAAGTAAGATCACCATAACTAAGTGTTTTTGAAAGAAAAAAGTCGAATGCGATAGAGTACAAAATTCTTGGAGTATACCAGCGAATAATTCTTTCCCCAGAAAAATCTGTACCTACAACAGCCTTCAATGCTTTTTGAATAAGTTTAGGCAGATAAAAATAGGTCTCTCCAATATTCACTTTATCTAATAAGTTATAGTCATATCTTTTAATCAAATGGTTGATGGATTTATCATCAAACCAATAAATATGGCCAATCGCCTTTCTTTTATCATTCACCATCTTCCAGTCTGCTTTTTGCTGAATGGCTTTGGCTGAACCGATATCTGGTGTACTAAAAAAGAAAATCCCCCCATCTACTAAAAGCTCATGAATTTTGTCCAGATACTTATCGAAATCTACAACATGTTCAATCACAAAACTCATAGTGATAATATCAAATTTATGCCCTCCAAAGTCTTTTTTCAAGAAGTCCTCAATATATATATTGTCCTTCATATATTCAGGAGCCTTTCTCTTTGCATCTGGATCTACATCTATACCATGAAGCTCAATTTGTGGATCAATAGCATGAAATTCCTTTAGAAGGATTCCTGTTGAACACCCAATATCCAATATGGACAACGATTGTTGGCTTCCACTTTTCCCTCGCTTTATTAACTGAAGAGATTTTTCAGCTGTAAACTTTCGTGTAGATGTTACCTTTAGAAATAGAGGCTCAAGCTGAGCATAAAAAAGACTATTTTTGTAGGGATTATCAAAGGGTTTAGAGAATGTGTTATCCCGAACATAAATTTCGTTAAGATCACTCTGAGTTGGAAAGGGGGTCATTGTAGAAAGTCCACATTTTTTACACCGAATAACATCATATTTCTTAATATTGGATGAGAAAACAGCATCACCTACCGTAAATGAGACCTCGAATTCTCTTTCGCGGCACAATTTACATATTTTCTCAGTATTGTTCAGAGTCATTTTTTATTTATCAATTTTTGTTTGCTTAGACGCCATTTGCACAGTCAAAACGCTGATGGTTAAGGAAGATAGTATTCAACTAAATATCCATTAGGATCCCGAATAAAGCCAAAACGAAATTGTGAGATCCTCTCTTTTACTTTTTTCTCCCCAACAAGCGGACCAATGATCTCAAGGTCCAGAGTCTGAAAGTGATCAAACTCGGCTTGATTGATGAGAAAACAAAAGCAAGAAAAACCCGTTTCATTCAAATAGAGGTCTCCCTCTACTTTTTTAGTTTCCACGATGTGCAGTGCGAGATTCCAATTTGGAGAGAGGCAGCTTCTCAAAATCAATACAGCAGACTGTCCAACCTCTTCGTAAAGTTCCTGATAGCTTGGACTAAAATCTCCGCAATTTTTCAGAGACTTCAAAGAGAAAACACTGTGGTAAAACTCTAAAGTTTCCTGAAATTTGGATGTGGGGATAAAAATATGTTGTTTGGGGCCCTCCCCCAGGTAAGGAAAAGTGATCAGAGCATTATCATTCGGATCTCTTTTTAAAGATATTTTCGAATCATCAAAAGACCATCCGTGAGCAATATTTTTGGCTCTCTTTCCATCCGAACTCTCGTTATGTTTGATCAATTCAATCCCAATTCTAGGACTGCTAGAGTGCCGAAGGTAGTAAAGCTGAACTTCTGAAGGATTTTGGCTCAGAACTGACCGCTTTTCATCAGGAACAACTTGGGAAATATCATACTCAATCCCATAACCAAGCTCTTGATAATAAGCAATGGACTCTTTAAAATCCTTAACTTCTGTAACAATGTGAGAAAAGCCTAATACTGTCACGTCTAACCTATATGTTCATGGGTGAAGATTTCCCCTGACTGAATATCTTTCACTAATTTTTGTCCCACCAAATTGAAGTAGTTTTCAATTCCTATTCCACCTGCAGGTTTTTCAAAGATAATATCTTCTTCCGTAATGATCGAACTTTTTGCTAATCCAGTTGTGGCGTACAATCCTTTTCGAAGCAAATCTCGAGATTTTTCTTCCGCCTTGGAAAGCTTGAATTCTCCAATACCAATGGCAGATTCTACATTTCGAATTGCCTGAACCATCTTTTTGAACTCAGCAGGGTCAAGAGAAACTGGAGCATCTGGACAATCATGATCAGGAGATAGTTTGAAATGCTTTTCAATCACTACAGCCCCTAAAGCTGCGGAAGCAATAGGTAGCTCGATTCCAAGAGAGTGATCAGAAAAGCCCGAAGGTACACCATAGGTATCTCGAATATGGGCAATTTGCCGTAGATCATGACAGTCATAAGGAGCGGGATAGAGGGACACACAATAAAGCAATGTTACATCCGCTGTTCCTTTACCTTTCCAACTCTCATTGATTACTTGCAAAGCTAATTTGATTTCGTCGGAGGTTGCCATCCCAACTGAAAGGTAAATTGGAAGTCCTTTTTCAGCGACACAACGAAGAAGCCTAAAATTACAAAGTTCAGAGGAGGCGATCTTATATAGGCTCATACCTCGCTCATAGAGGAGCTCGG
Source organism: SAR324 cluster bacterium (assembly GCA_002401295.1). Lineage (GTDB taxonomy): Bacteria > SAR324 > SAR324 > XYD2-FULL-50-16 > XYD2-FULL-50-16. Next base: position 10,567 of record NVSR01000067.1, read on the forward strand.
CGCTTGGGATATCAAAAGGTGTTGAGAGGAATGTAATATTATATTTCTTGCAACAGTCAATGATCTCAAAAAGTTCTTCACTAGTGATTTCAAGGTTCTGAGCCCATTTCAACTTTTCTTGATCTGTTGACTTTTTGTTATAGTTTTTTTCAACAATAAAAGTCTGAAATTTAACAGCATCTGCCCCTGTTTTAGCCGCTGCTTTAATCAATTTTTTGGCTTCATCCAGGTTCCCATTATGGTTTACTCCTGCTTCAGCAATAATATAGGATTTACCAACAGCCATAGCTCTATTTCCTGTTTACGAGTTCCCAAACAATCCACTGTGGAAATTTCCTGATAAACTCATAACCTAGCTTATCGATCTTTCTAAACTCCTCATCAATATTTGGTTCTATAATTTTCTTAACTGCAAGCCCTGCTTCACAGAAAACATGAGTAATATCTTCAAGAGGAGGAATCACCCCAAAAGTTCTGTCATTATATTCCGTAATAATTCCATATGGTTGATTTGGGTTTCCAAATCTTGGAGTAAGCCAAAATAGATGTGGGTCAATGATTATAAAGACACCATTAGGCTTGAGTAATTTGCTAAATTGGGTGCAAATTTCCACTCTCTTTTCATAAAGATTATTTTGAAATTTTTGGTCGAATAGGAATAGAAAAATATCGATCATAAAAATATAATCATACTGCTTTCCACCAAAGCTTTCTGCAAAGTTTTCATCAGAAATATCTTTCACCGAAAAGGTGATATTCTTCTCTCCTTGAACCGTATTATTGGCAATATCAATATAGCCTTGATCATAGTCAACACCAGTGTAGTCTTTAGCCAATTTGGCCATTTGAAACCCCCAATGACCGGTTCCACAGCCTATCTCTAAAACATCACTTCCTGGCAATCTTTCTTCAAAAAACTGGTGCAGAAATTTTTCCTGAACATATCGGTAGGGAGTTTTTTTCGTTCGAGTTAAATCATCCTCAAACTTCTGTTGAATCCACCACTTATCAATGGGAACCTTTCTAAAAAGGGACTCCGTTGCAATCTGCTCATTAACATTCCCTTTGTAACGATCAAAGGGACTTACTTTATTGAGGTTATAAATAGGTTCAGGAGTTTCGTGAACAAACTTAGCTTTTTGTAGTTTTTCAATGAACTCCTTCAGAGAACTGGGTTTCAGTTCAAGCTCATCCGCTTTTTCATTCAGCAGGTCTGGGTTCTTATACATGCAGTCCCAAAGAGTGAACTCTGTGGCATCACAAAAATGAATTTCTACTTCTTCGGGGATTGATTCAAGCTCCACTCCATCTACAAGAGAGTTCATGAATTGAGTGAAGTTTTGAGAAACAATCAGATTTTTTCTAAAATAGGTATGATACAAGCGAACCTTATTCTTACCTAAGAAATTCACTACTACATTGGGATCGATATAAAGCATAATAATCAGGCTTTTCCTGCTAATTAAATTTGTATATTAGGGAGAAATCGTACAGGATTTCCAAAAGCGATCTTCTTTTCCGGAACAGGTTCTAAGCAAGCAGTTCCAGGTGAAATTTTAGACCATTTCCCTGAGTCTCGATACAGAATGGATCCCATACCTAAGAAGGTTCCTTCCCCCACACGTACTCCACCATTCAGGATGACACCGCCAGAGAAGGTGACATGGTTTTCGATAACGCAGTTATGACCAATCAGGACATTAAACCCGATGGCAATATTATCACCTAATTCCGCACGGGTATCGATTACAGAACCGGCTTGAATTAAGTTTCCTACACCCATTTTCACTTCGCTTCTCACGAAAGCTTTGCTGGAGATGAGGTTTGGAATTTCAAAGCCTTCTTCTTTAATCTTATTAAATATTTTCTGTCGAAAGCTATTGTTTGTTCGTTCTCCGAAACCAACGGCAGGAAATGCGTATTTAACTCCTTGTGACCGAAGTTCGCTGAGCTTCTCATCACCACCAATGATAGGAACTCCCAGAACATCTTCAGAAGAGGAAGGGTCTAGAATCCCAATA
>NVSR01000068.1 GCA_002401295.1 SAR324 cluster bacterium
AAAGGAGCTAGGGCCTATAGCCATCATGATAGCTTCAGTGTAGAGGATGCAATTGAGATGATCCAATCTGCAGGGGGTATGGCTTTCCTCGCACACCCTGGTTCTCTTAAACTGGAAGAAGAAGCATTGGAAAGGTACTTAACCAAACTAAAGAATGCAGGATTAGATGGGATCGAAGTTTATTCTTCATCCCATAGTTTTAAGTTTATTGAGCTGCTTAGGGGCTTGAGCACTTCCCTGAACCTGCAACAGTCGGGAGGCTCTGATTTCCATGGCGCGAACAAAAAGCAAGTTTCTTTAGGTAGGGCTTATCTTAGAAAACAGCTCCCAAAACATTGGATTTCGGAAGCTATTTTTCAGTCGATAGAAATTGAAATCGAGAGTTAGAGGTGCTGAAACTTGCAACTCTCGAGAACTTGAATAGGGGCTTTGCCAAATGAATATCAGGGACCTTCACAGGAAACTACATATCATTAATTACACGGATAGCCATGGGCGCTACTTATCGCAACTGGGTATTGACCGAGAAGTCAAACCTTTTGGATTAGACAGGTTATCCAGCTACTTAAAAAAATTAAGGAAAAAAGGAGAACCTGTCTTAGTTATCGAGAATGGAGATTCTCTACAGGGTCCTCCTCTGGTGGACTTGCATGACTACTCCTCCCCAAAATGTGAGGAACTGGAACATCCCTTGACTATCGTTCAGCGGGAGTTGGGGGTTGACTGTTTTATACCTGGTAACCATGAATTTAATTTCGGTCTGGAGCATATCCGAAGAATCCGTTTAGAATCTCAAACTCCTTGGCTTTCGGCAAATATACTGAAAGAAGAAACGCTTGAGCCCTATTTTCAGTCCAGTTTGCTCTTTCCTTATCCAGACCTCACCGTAGGGATCTTGGGTGTTACGACTGATTTTATACCCAAGTGGGAGCATCATGCGCATATCCTTGGTCTGGAATTTGAGAACATTCTGACAAGTGTGGGACAGCATATTGGAGAGCTGAGGAAACAATGTGATTACCTGATTGTAGTCTATCATGGTGGCTTGGAAAGGAATCCCAAGACTGGTGATCGGTATCCGGGGTCCGTAAACTCTGAAAATCAAGGTTATGCCCTCTGGCAAACCTTTCCGGAAATTGATTTACTGCTACTAGGTCATCAACACCGCCTTTTTGCCCACCGCCCCCCTAAAGGGAAAGGAGCCCTGATTTTGCAACCTGCTTGTTTTGGGCAGCATTGGGCTCATGTCACGCTGGAATATGGGCAGAATAGGATCAAAACAAAATATCGCATGGTAAAGGCAGTCAATTACGCCCCCGATCCCGAACTGAAGAAGGCCTTGCTCCCCCATTTGAATTACAATCAACAGATTTTGGATACTGTACTGGGAACCGTACCCGCCAGCTTCAGGATTTCTGATGCGATGGAGCAGGTATGGACAACTAAACATCCCTTTATTCAGTGGATTCAGAACCTCATGTGTCAAATGGCAGGCGTAGAGATAGCTGCCATCTCTCTGCTGGATTTTTCTTTGACGGGCTTACCCCATCAAGTGAGGATGAAAGACATCTTAAGTAACTATTTTTTCCACGACACCTTTTGCATCCTAAGGATTCAAGGCAAAATTTTGCGTCAAGCTCTGGAGTTGACGGCGAGCTTCTTCTCCCTGCAACAGTGTGTGGGGGGGCGTCCTAAATTATGTGTCAATCCTGTGTGGAGTGATACAAGAGTTCGCAGTTACAACTACGATATTTGGGCGGGTATAGAATATTCCTTTGATATCAGAAGAGAAGTTGGAAGTAGAGTGCAAAGTCTGCGGTTTAAAGGGAGAGATATCGATGATGAAGAGACATTGGAAGTGGTTGTTACCTCATATCGAGCCGGAGGAGCTTTTTATGAGATGTTCTCCATGGACCAAGTCATTCAAGAATTCCCCACAAAAATTACGGATCTCATGATTCAGGATCTCATGGAGAAGGGAAACCTGGATGTAGAGCCAATCAAAAATTTCAAAATTCTTTATTAGCCTGTTTAGCGGTTGACGGTTGACGGTTGACGGAAACGGAAAGGGATGTAGTAATCACTATTCGTTGAGGGATTGGAAGTTAGGAAAAACCTTGCTGATGATCAGGGAGTTATAAACCGACAACTGATAACTGATAACATAATGTCTATTGAGGGAAAAATGTCATCCATTATTCAAACAGTATCCTACCAACCGGAAAACTCTAAGCCTCTGCTAGAAAAATTAGCCGAACATTTGGGTATTCATAAATTGCAAATCATACTCACTGATGGTGAAAGGGTGGAGGGGATTATCTCAGAAGTAGGGGAGGATTATATCAACGTGATGGAGGGGCAGTCTGATTTACTGCTCCCACTCCACAGTATTAAGTACTTTCGGTATATTCCCTAGAGTTTTAAAAATTTACAAGTTGCGGCTCTCTGAGCTGGGAGTAAGCCAAATCTCAGCTTAGAGTGAAGGATTCCACAAATATAAGAATTTGGGACCGCTTAGGCGGCGTATCGACAGGTTGAAGAGGTTTAGTCTGTCAGCAGAGAAATAAGTACGATTGTAAATATTATTTTTGAATTCCTGGGGACGGTGATAAGTCACAAGGCGAGCGCTACTAATGCCAGCCAAGGACTGTGCTAGTTTAATGGAATCCTCCATGTAACCTATTTCGTCGATTAAGCCACTCTTTTTGGCCTCTGCAGCTAAATAAACTCTTCCATCAGCCAGCTTTAATACCTCCTCACGGGAGAGTTTCCGAGAATCGACCACAATGGAAACAAATTGCTGGTACAATTGTTGGACTAAGTTATCAAAGAGCTGCCGCTCTTGAGAGTTGGGCGGTTTGAGGGGAGAGCCCATGTCTTTGAAAACTCCGGATTTATAGGTAGAGTCTTGGACCCCGATTTTTTCCATTAATTTAAAAACATTTACTGAGCTGATGATCACTCCAATACTACCGGTAATCGCAGTGGGATGAGCCATAACACGATCCGAAGCCATGGCAATATAATAACCTCCAGAAGCCCCAATTGAAACAATATTGCTGATGATGGGGATCTTTGTTTTTTTCCGAAAACGATTCAACTCATGATAAATCAAATCTGAAGCAGTGACTTCACCACCAGGGCTATTGATAAGCAGTAGAATTGCTTTGATGGAAGAATCCATTTCCGCCCGTAATAATTCCTCCTTGATACGGGCGACCATACCCACTTTGGGAGCTTCTCCAAATCGAGCCTCTTGTCCCTCTTGACTAATAATACCACTGATCTCCATCACTAGAATTTTGTGAGGGCCTTGACCGCCCAGTTCCGTTTCACTCAGGGGATTTAATTGATTTGGGTCGGGAATGGAAAAGAAACACCCATTTAAAGTCAGCAAACCTATTAACAGAAAAAATCCTTTTATTTTAGTCATTATTTAAYTAAAAATTTAGGTTAGAATTGATTTTTGGATAAATAAGGAATTCTCCTTGCATTACTCTTTTTCATTGAAAGGTTCTCGAAAATAAGGGAGGCTTGGAACAATCTTCTTTTAGGGCATAAAGTAGCCTGAAAGGAAGAGATTAATCAAATGAAATCATTAGTAAGTTGTACTGGACAATTGGGGGGAAGGTAAATGAAGGTCAATTTACCTGGATATGAAATCCGGGAGGAACTGCAGTGGACTACGAGAAGTATTATTTTTAGGGCAATTCGATTAGTTGATCGCCTTCCTGTAGTGGTCAAAACAATTAACAATGAACATCCAAGCGATCAGGAACTCTCCAGGTTGCAGCATGAATATGAAATTACTAGAAACCTGGAAGTTCCTGGAGTCATCAAGACCTATGGCTTAGAAAAATTTGGGAACAACTTGGCAATCATCCTGGAAGATTTTTCGGGAAAAAGTTTGACCCATTACCTGCAGGACGAGATCCCCATCGATCTGTTTTTTACGATTGCCCTTGAAATCAATCGAATCTTAGGTGCCATTCATCACCACCATGTCATTCACAAAGATATTAATCCCAGTAATATTCTCTGGAATGCAGCCACGTCAGAGCTGCGTATTATTGACTTTGGGATTGCCAGCAAGGTGACCAGGGAACGTAAGGAAACGAATATCACCAATATGCTGGAAGGTACCCTACCTTATGTTTCTCCGGAACAAACCGGTCGCATGAATCGCGGTATTGATTACAGAACGGATTTTTACTCCTTAGGGGTGATGCTGTTCGAAATGCTCACAGGCAGGCGTCCTTTTTCTGTTAAGGACAACATGAGCTGGGTTCATTGTCACATTGCAGTCACACCACCCAACCCCAGAAAGTTCAAGCCGCAGATTCCCAAGCCTATCGCTTCCATTGTCCTTAAATTAATGGCTAAAAATGCGGAGGATCGTTATAACAGTTCCCATGGATTGAGTAAGGATATCGAATATTGTCGGAAGCAGTGGCAAGAAAAAGGCAGCGTCACCCCTTTCTTGCTAGGACAGCGAGATGTGATGGAGAGGTTTCAAATTTCTCAACGACTCTTTGGTCGAGAAAGTGAGATAGAACAGCTATTCAACTGCTTTCAACAAGTTTCAGAAGGTTTGTCTGATCGAATGGCGGTGTTGATCAATGGTAGGTCCGGTGTTGGCAAAACCGCATTGGTTCAGGAAATTCATAAGCCCATTGTTAAAAAACGTGGGCACTTGATTTCCGGTACTTATGTCAAATACAACTGGAAAACTCCTTACAGTGCCTTCATCCAAAGTTTTCGCAACCTTTTGGAACAGATTTTAACGGAATCAGAGGAACATGTTTCCCGATACCGTCAAGCATTGCAGCAGGCCATTGGTAAAAATGGGCAGGTTTTAATCGACGTAATCCCAGAGTTTGAGCTGATCATTGGCCCCCAGTCGGTACTTGCGAAGCTACCTCCGGGAGAAACTCAAAACCGTTTCAACCAGGTGTTACTGGCTTTTATCAACGTATTTTCTCAAAAAGAGCATCCCCTCATTATCTTCCTTGATAACCTGCATTGGGCAGATGCTTCTTCCATAAATCTGCTCAAATTGTTGCTCAAAGACAACAAACTTCGATACTTGATGCTGATCATCACCTTCCAAAAGGAGAAGGTAGACAAATCTTATCCCTTCAAAAAGGATCTATTAGAAGCTGAACGTCTTGGTGCAACGGTTCATCCAATCCGTTTGGCTCCCATGTCCCAGGTTCACCTGGAAGAATTGATCATGGACAGTTTTTATTGCAACCGGAAGGCAGCGGCCGGACTGGCTGATACAATCGTTGCTAAAACAGGGGGTAATCACTTCTTTGTGCATGAATTTTTGAATTCTCTGTATGAAGAGCGATTACTCGAATTCAACCCGGACGAGGGGAAGTGGCAGTGGGATTTAGAAAAAATCCAAGCAAAAGAAATCACAGATAATGTGATTGAGTTGATGAATGCTAAAATTCTACAACTTTCTGCCCACACTCGACAGGTGATCAAGTTAGCTGCTGGTATCGGTAGTACCTTTGACCTGGACCTATTGGCAACGATTAATGAAAAGAGTTTAATTGAAACCTCCGCACAACTGGAGGAAGCTATCCAGGAGGGACTGATCCTACCCATTGGAGGGCACTACAAAATTGCGGCAAAGGATCGATGGAATAAAAAGCTCGAAGATATAATCCAAGGCAAGATCACCTACGAATTCATTCATGATCGCATCCATCAGGCCGCCCATTCTTTCTTTGCTAAAGAGATGGGGGCTAGCATGCATCTCAAGATCGGCAGGTTGATGTTGCAGCGCTGTGAAGGTGAGGATCTGGAAGAGAATATCTTCGATATTACAAACCACCTGAACTCGGGATCTCACTTAATATCGGATTGCCGAGAAAAAAATAAGTTGGCTCAACTCAATCTGCTAGCTGGGAGAAAGGCAAAGGCCTCTGTTGCTTTTAAGGAAGCTGTGCGCTACCTAAGTACCGGTATTGAGCTATTGGAAGAAGAGTGCTGGCTGGATAATTATGAATTGACCTTTGCCCTCTTCGAAGAATGCTCTGAATGTGAGTACAGGAATAAGAATTTTAAATCTGCCGAAAATTTATTCCAGACTATTCTCGAAAAGGCGCGTTCAAAAAGGGAGAAGGCCAGAGTTCTACGTTCAATGATTCTCTTGCATGTGAGTACTCATGAGGATCAAAAAGCATTGGAGTTGGGCTTAGAAGGGTTAAAACTCTTCAATATTCAGATCCCTTCCAAGCCCTCGTCCCAAGAAATTGAGGCTGAAAAAATACAGATAGACCAATTTCTTATTGGTAAAAAAATAAAAGATTTAAAGAGTTTACCTCTCTTACAGGATGCCACGGAAGAGGCGATCGTAAGGCTCATGGCCAGCACTGCCTTGCCTGCTTTTTTCTCCAACCCAGGCTTCTCTAATCTGGTATTGCTAAAACTATTAACCCGTAGTTTTAGCCATGGTTATTCGGGGGCCACTATGATCGCTTACATCTGTTATGCTATGATGTTGGCACAACGCTTTGGGGATTACGAAGGCAGTCGCCAATTTGGGGAATTGGCATTGGAGCTATCCCAGAGAAGTGGTAAAACCAACTATAAAGCAATTGTTAAACTTTGGTGGGGGGGGGCGGTAAATCACTGGAGTCACCCATTACATGAAGCCTTGCCCTACTTGGAAAAAAGTAGAGAATACGCATTGGAATGTGGAGACCTCAATACAATCAATTTCAGTGACGGTTTTCATATTGTGACCCAGTATTACTGCGGAGTTCCCCTGGGGACGATCGCTCAGGAAGCCCAAAATCTTACGGGACTCTTACCGGTTTTACTCTACCGGGCTTGTCTGGCTGCGGAAGGCCTGACTAGTGATCCTACCGTTTTGAGTGGAGAAGGTTTTGATGAGCCCAGCTACCTGGAAATGATACAAACATTCCCATCCAAGTTCTCACTTAATTGGTATTATACAATTAAAATCAGAATCATGTTTCTCTTTGAGTATTACGAAGAGGCCTATCAGTTCGGGATGGCTTCGGCAAAACTCTATGATTCTGGAATCCAGCAAAGTTTCTTCGGGACCTGCGAGATCTCTTTTTTTCTGGCTCTGAGTGCAGCGAAACTCTATGAAAATGAGGAAGATCGGGAAAAAAAAGAAGAATATTGGCAGGTATTAAGGCAGCAACAAAAGAAAATGGACACCTGGGCCCAACACTGTCCTCAAAATTTTGCCCATCGGTACCAATTAGTCACCGCGGAAATGGCCCGCTTGCAAGGGGATCACTCTAAAGCAATGGACTGTTTTGATGCCTCAATAGAACTTTCTCAACAATATGGTTTTTTACAAGATCAGGCACTGGCAGCGAGTTTGGCGATTGAATTCTATCTTGTAAAAAAGAAAGAGAAGTTTGCACGAATCTACTTCCAGGAAGCTTGTTATGGGTTTAAAAAGTGGGGTGCTATCACTAAGGTGCGGCAATTAGAGGAAAAATACAGGACTCTGTATAACTCCTTTAAGGAGCAACCCAATTTGCCCATGGATGGAACACAAACGGACATCACGGAGCATATCACCACGACTACAACCCAATCCGGAAATTTGGATAATCACTCAATTCTGAAAGCTTCCCAGTCGATCTCGGGCCAATTGGTACTGGCAACATTGCTGGAGAACCTGATGAAATTGGTTATCGAGAATGCAGGGGCTCAGAAGGGCTATCTGCTCTTACCTGATGAGGACAGCGATCAGTGGAAGATTGAGGCTATTGGCAGCACAGAGCAAGAAAAAATCCAAGTCAATCAGGGTATCCCTTTGAATAATTGCTCCCTCTTGCCCTTGACTATTATTCATTATGTGCAAAGGACTCGGCAGCATGTTGTGCTGGATCATGCCTTGGAAAAGGGAAAATTTGGCGATGATCCTTATATCCTTGCCAACCATTGTAAATCTATTTTCTGCATCCCAATCATTCATCAAGGGGACTTGCGGGCGCTGCTTTACTTGGAAAATAACCTGAGCTCCAATGTCTTTACTACAGATCGCCTGAAGGTATTGCGTTTGTTGTCCAGTCAAGCAGCTATTTCGATTGAAAATGCCACTCTTTATCAAAGTATGGGGCGGAGGGTGACTCAGAAGACGGCAGACCTACAAGCAGCACTCGAAGAAACTCAGAAGAAGGAACTGGAGTTAGCCGAAACTAATCAGGTGATCAGCAGGCAAAATAAGGTCTTTCATGCATTACTAAAAACTGGTGCTTCCATTGATCAGCAAAAGGGCATGGAAGGCGTTTTTACTTATACCTTGGCTTGCTTATGTAAACTATATCCCCTATGGCGTTTTGGAGTGATTTTAAACGGCGAACGTCCTGAAGTAATCCAATGTGCTGTATTTGAGGGAATGGATCCTGATGAACAAAATGAAATCATAGACAATCAACGGGATATTTTACAGGATTATGAGCAGGGTGATGTTGAGCAGACCCTAAAATCATTCTCTTTCTTAAAAGGAAAAAACGATCTATATATTTTACCTATTCTCAGGCATCAAAAGGAATTAATTGGTAAAATGATTATTGGAGGGCCTGGTATTGAACAGGACTCAATTGAAGTCATTACTCTTTTCCTTGAACAAGCAACGGCGGTGGCAATCAACAAACTCTTGACGGATCAGTTAGAAAAACTGGCAAATACAGATGGTCTCACAGGTGTAACGAACCGCGCATTTTTTGACCGTGAATTAGACAAGGTTATTCTCACGAGCAAAACTTATCCACAGTTCTGCTTTTCCATCTTGTTGATCGACGTCAATGGTTTGAAACCCATCAATGATCACTATGGTCATGAAGAAGGAGATGCTATTATTCGGCAAGCAGCAACTATTTTAAAAGAGTCCTGTAGAAAGACAGATATCATTAGTCGCATAGGGGGGGATGAATTTGCGATTTTATGCCCGGGCAATGAATGTAGCAGTGTGGAAATTCTATTAGAACGTATACGAAAATTAGAGCGGAAGAGTTTTATTACTGTGGAAAAAGGGGGCATACAGAAGCAGATTCCAGTGAGAATCAGTATCGGGATTGCGGGCTCTGATGAATTCTCTCCTCGGGATGTCTTTAAAAAGGCTGATGAGCGTATGTATTTGGACAAGGAAGCTTTTTATCAAAAAAAGGAACGTTATCGATAAAAAACTTCTCCTGTTTAGCCCATTTGTTAAAAAGCCTTTCTCTTAGTAATCTTTGGCTTTATTTTGCGTTTTTTTTCCGCTTCATTGATATGCAGGGAGCGACCTTCCAGAACCAGCCCATCCATTTGTCGGATTTCTTCGTCTGTAGAATCCGTAATTTTTACAAAGCCAAATCCTCGGAGTCTTCCTGTTTCCCGATCTTTAACCAAGTCGATCTCCAGAACCTTTCCGTAAGGGCTCAATAGCTTTTTTAAAGTCTCCTCTGTAGTGTTAAAAGGCAAATTCCCAACGAATAGGTTAATCTCAGACATTCTTCTTCCTTAAAATCTGTTGCTTCAATTATTTTGTGATTTAATGATGTCAGCTGGTGCCAGCCTGGATTGAACTTCCTTCAGCTTCTCCAATAAGGTACTATTTTTTTGAGCAAACTTTCGCAACTGAGAAATGCTCACGCCATATTCCTGAGCCATAGACTTCCAATCCCCCAAGTGATGGATGAATAAATCTAAAAAACATCCTAGAAATAATGGGTAATCGCGATTCTTAGGGTTAATGCGAAGCAGCCCGTTGATACTGTAAGATCTGACCTTTTCCGGCAAGCTGGAAAAATCATTCCGTTGTTCCAAACAGTTACGACAATCCAGGGCTATTGCCAAGCGCATTTTTTTAAGGGCGGTATCAATATTGCTGGTCTTGGAACGGGATGCGTTTTCTGTTACGGAAAGATGTTCCAAGCTCAAGCGTATCGCATTCGAAGTTTTATTTTTCTTTTGCCCTCCTCTGCCGGAGCCACGGAAGACATCCATGCGACAGAGGCTTTTGAGCTCATGATCCTCTTTGAGAATGAACTCTTTCCAATTCTTTGTCTGATACATACAACTGCTGAAAAAGTGGGGATTTGGAGGCCATTAACTTTCAAAAGCCGGTTGACCTGTATCCAAAAAAGCCCGGATCCCTTTGATCAGATCTGGACTCAAGTGGGCATCAGATAACCAGTGTACCCTGGGATCCTTACGGTACCAGGTCAACTGTTTTTTCGCATAATGTCGGCTCTTTTGCTGGATATCCGCTATCATATTATCGAGGCTTATTTCAGAAGACAGGTAAGCAACAGCCTGTTTGTAGCCAATGGAACTCATACTAGGCAGATCTTTAGTGTAACCTTGATCCAGTAGCTCGCGGACTTCTTCGACCAATCCTTGCTCTACCATCAGGTGTACCCGCTGGTTGATGCGGTCATAAAGCTCTTCCCGGCTCCATTGCCTGCCTAAATAACAAACTTGATAACGTTGTTTCTCAAAGCCGTGGATCTCCTGGTACTGCTTGATGCTCTTTCCTGTCTCCAGGAAAACCTGCAAAGCGCGTATCACTCGAGAGCGATCATTCGGATGCAAAGCAGCCGCACTTTTAGGGTCTAACTGGGACAGTCGCTGATGACAGGCCTGAACTCCCTCTCGATCCAGCAGGGATTGTACCTCTTCTTTGATCGAGCTTTAGATATCCGGTACCGGGATGATGCCATGAAAGAGCGCGCGCAGGTATAACCCCGTTCCTCCTAGCAGGAGAGCCGCTTTGCCCTTGGAAGCCAGTTTGAGGATGACATCATCAGCGTCATCAGCAAACTTACCGGCATTATAAGGTTTATCGGGATTCAGAATATCAATCAAATGATGAGGTACTGCGGATTGTTCCGCAGTTGTGGGTTTGGCCGTTCCAATGTCCATCCCTCGATAGATCTGCATGGAATCGGCCGAAATAATTTCGGCATCAAGCTCTTGAGCCAGCTGAATCCCTAAATCGGTTTTCCCGCTGGCTGTTGGCCCGACTACCGCAATTAAGCGGGTTGGCTGCATGGAACTAACTGTGAGAAAACGTGGCCTCATTATTTGAGAAATCGCCTACGTGATCACCGCGCAGCGTGTGGCTTTTTTCTTTCTGACCGGGAGTTTCCAGATCATCATCCTTAACCGGCTGGGGGACGCGTTCCATGACCTGTCCGAAGACTTCCCTGACATTTTTTACCGGGATAATTTCAATTCCATCTTTGATTTCATTTGGAATTTCTACCAGATCCTTCGTGTTTTCATCAGGAATGAGAACTTTAATGATATTGACTCTCTTAGCGGCTAAAAGCTTTTCTTTCAAGCCACCAATTGGCAATATCTTGCCCCGCAGTGTAACCTCACCAGTCAGTGCCACATCCTTATAAATTGGGATTCCCGTTAAAGCCGAAACTAAAGCACTGGTGATCGCAATACCGGCCGAGGGACCATCTTTAGGTGTCGCGCCTTCAGGGACATGAACATGTATATCCAAGTTAGCGAAGACTTTTGAATAAATTCCTAAGCTATTGGCGTTGGAGCGGACATAACTCAAGGCTGCTTGCGCGGACTCTTTCATCACATCACCCAGTTTCCCCGTCAATTGGATTTTGCCACTACCTTTCATCGTGGTGACTTCAATGGTCAGTGTTTCTCCACCCACAGAGGTCCAGGCTAATCCATTGATCAATCCTATCTCATTGTGTCCCTCAATCTGTCCGTATTGGAAGTGAGTAACCCCCAAATATCGATTGATTGCTTCCTTGCCCAGTGGGATGAGTGATTCCGGCTTGTCACGAACGATATCACTAACGGCTTTACGGCAAACCTTGGCAATCTGTCGTTCCAAGCTTCGAACCCCTGCCTCTCGTGTATAACTACGAATAATCTCTAAAATCCCATCTTCTTTGAATTCCACGTGGCTGTCTTTCAAGCCGTTTTCCTTCATCTGTCTTGGGACCAGGTATTTTTGGGCGATGCTCCGTTTTTCAAGCTCAGAGTAACCAGAGAGGGTAATAATCTCTAAACGATCCATCAGAGGCAGGGGAATATCTTGCTGTGTGTTGGCCGTGCAGATAAACATCACATTGGAGAGGTCGTATTCCACTTCCAAATAGTGATCCATGAACTCCTTGTTTTGTTCCTGATCCAGGACTTCCAATAAAGCCGAGGCGGGATCTCCCATATGGCTTTGTCCCATTTTGTCGATCTCATCCAACAGTAAGACGGGGTTGTTTGTTTTGGCTTTCTTCATTGATTGCACGATTTTCCCCGGAAGAGCACCGATGTAAGTCCTGCGGTGACCGCGGATCTCAGCT